>CAYTYV010000168.1:0-12552 GCA_964441055.1 uncultured Polyangiaceae bacterium
GCTCGAGGCCAGCTTGAACGGCTGGGGGCTAACGCTGCGAAAGCACCGCATCGAGAGCATACAGCTCGATCTGCACGGATCGCCGAGCTCGCCCACCGTGGTCGCCCAGCTTCGCGACCGCAGCCAGCGGCGCCTGGCCGTACGGGCCGTGGCCGAGCCTCGCCTGGGCAAGCTGCGCGACCTGTGGCTGGATCTGTCGCGAGGCAGCGCGCGGCTACACGGTCGCATCGCCGAGCTGCGGACGGGCGACGGCGCACTGATCGCCGAGGGCGTCGAGCTAGCCGGACTGGGTGGCGGCGCCGTGCGCGGCGATCTGGCCGTGCGCCGCGGCGAGCTCGCGGGCAAGCTCAACGCTGCGGACGTCGAGCTCGAGCCCGTGCGCCGTTTGCTCGGCCTTCCCTACCCGATACGCGGCTCGGCCAGCGTCGCCATCGACCTGTCCCCTGCCGCTGCAGGCCGCCGCGGCTTTGTCGAGCTCGAGCTGGACGACGTCGGCATGCTGGTGATCTCCGGGCTTTGCGGCAAGCTCGGGGCACGCTTCGACGGGCCGCGGGTCGAGCCAACGGCGCGGATCTGCCTGGTTCCGTCAGGCGCCGATCCCGACCGCTCGGCCGAGGGCAGCGGGGCCGCTCGGTGCGCGCGCCCGACCGCCAACCTGCTCACCCTGAGCCTGGCCGAGGCGCAGGCAACCTTGGACGGGCCCCTGCTCGATCCGGCCACTTATCGGCGGATGACGGGGCGCGGTAGGTTGGAGGCGAGCGAGCTCAAGCTCGGGAGCCTGGCCGAGCTCGCCGGGATCATGGGGCTCTCGGCGGTCTGGGGCGCCGATTCGCCGCTCGGCCGCATCGACGGCACGGCGCAGTCCTCGGTCGAAGTCGAGCGGGCTCAGCCCGACGGCTTGCCCAGCGTCCGCAAGCTGGCGCTCGCCACCGACGGCCTGGTGCTCGAGGGCAGGAGGCGCGGCTCGCGAGCGGGCAAGAGCTGGCGCGTCGAAGGCGTCGACCTCGACCTCCGCGCGTGGCTAGATCCCAGCGCAGAGCAAGCGATCGCCTGGTTGCAGCTCCAGGGCTCGGCGTCACCTCCTGCGCCGCTCGGCTGGCTTTCGGCCAGCGGCCGGATCGACGCGGCTCGGCTGCTGGGGCTTCTCGCTGCGGGCCGTCGCAGCGATGCGTGGGGCGCGCTCGCAGCCTCTCCCATATCGGCCCGCGTGCAGCTGCCGCGTCAGCCCATTCAGGCGCTCGGGGCGCTGGCGGAGCCTGTGGTGGGCGCAGGAGCGAGCCGCTGGCGCGGCGAGATCGAGCTCGCCGCCGATTTTGACGGCACCTTGGCACGACCCACCGGAACGCTGTGGGTGCAGGGCTGGCGCTTGGCTCGACGGCCTGCCCGTGCGGCTGCCGAGCCGCGGTGGACCCAGGCCGAGGGTTGGAGCCTTCCCTTCGACCTGCAGGCGGCGGCGCGCCGCGTCGGCGAGCAGACCGCGATCGACGCTCGGCTGAGCAGACAAGGACGCGTCTTCGCCGAGATCGAGGGGCTGACAGGCGCGGATTGGGCGCAGGACGAGCGCTAGCTCAGCAATTGCGGCTCGATCGAGCTGGCGGTACGCTGAACCGCGCGCGGGAAGCGTCGGGCTGTGCCCACAGCTCGGCGGACAGCGCCAAGGCCCGAGATCCTCGTGGACCCTTCATCAGCCCATCGCAAGCCCGACGCCGAATCCTCGGACAGCGGGCAGCAGGAGCAGCCCTCGAGCAGCGCCCCGCCACCCAGCGGCGAGGGTTCGGATGCAAGCGGGTCGAGCCCGGCTCCCAGCCGAGGCCGACGGGCGGGCCGCGGGATCTACCTCGCCCTGATGGTGGCGCTGGGGGCGGCCATCACCGTTCAGGTCAGCAAGCAGATCTTCGGGGCGGGCTCGCCCGCCGGGCCGCCGCCGTTTTCCTCCTGTCGCGAAGGCCTCGAGGCGCTGTACGCGGCCATGGAGCGCGGTCGACGTGCGGCCGAAGACCCCGCCGACGCCCACCTGCCCGCTACCGACGAGGCTGCCCTGCACCGCTACCGCCAAGCGCTCGAGCCGGTCTGGCGATATCGCGACGCGGTCGCCGAGCTGTGCCGCTCCGACCCTCAACGCCAGGCCGCCCTCGACGCCATGGACCGGCTCCGCTATGCGGAGGAGCGCCGAGCGCGCAACCAGCCCGCCGACCTCGCCTCGCTGCGACGGCGCGTGCGTCAATTCGTCGAGCACAGCCGCCAGAGCGACTAGCTTCGGGCCCGCCCACGCGCGGCCCCTTCGAGAGCTCCAACTATGTCTACCGAAACGACTCCGACGGACGGGACGGCACCAGCCGACAGCGCACCCGAGCCCGCCCGTTCCTTCGATGATCTACCGCTGTCCGACCCGATGCGTCAGGCCCTGCAGGAGATGGGCTACGACGAGCCCACTGCCGTGCAGGCGGCCCTGTGGGAGCCGGCCGCCGCTGGCCGCGACGTCGTGGTGCAGGCTCGCACGGGCACGGGCAAGACGGCTGCCTTTGGCATCCCGATGCTCGAACGGCTGCTACGGCCGTCGCTTCGGGCGGCGCAGGCCCTGGTGCTGTGTCCCACCCGGGAGCTGGCCCTGCAGGTCTGCAGGGAGATCGACCGGCTGGGCGCCCACAAGTCGGTGCGTACCGTGGCGGTCTACGGCGGCGCCTCCATGTCCAAGCAGATCGACGCCATCGCGGCCGGGGCCGCTTTGGTAGTAGGCACGCCCGGGCGCGTGCTCGACCATCTGCGCCGCGAGACCTTGGACCCGTCGGCCATCCGCTGTGTCGTGCTCGACGAGTCGGACGAGATGCTGTCCATGGGCTTCGAAAAGGAGCTCACGGCGATCCTGGAGCACTTGCCCGAGCGCCGACAGACCATGCTGCTGTCGGCCACCCTGCCACCCGACATCGAACGGCTCGCGCGCAGCCGGCTGCACGATCCGGAGTTCGTCACGCTCTCGGGCGACCACATCGGCGCCCTCGGCGTGGCGCACTTCACCTACCTGGTCACTGCGGACAAGCCAGGTGCGCTGGTCCAAGTCCTGGAGGTGGAGAACCCGGAGAGCGCCATCATCTTCTGCAACACGCGCGACCACACCCATCAGCTCGCCCAGCACCTACGCGGCCGAGGATTCCGAGCGGACTGGCTCAACGGCGACCTGCCGCAGCCCGAGCGCGAGAAGGTCATGAACGCCACGCGCAAGGGCCAGTTGCGCTTTCTGGTGGCGACCGACGTGGCGGCGCGGGGCATCGACATCTCGCACCTTAGCCACGTCATCAACTACGACTTCCCCCGGGATCCCGAGAGCTACGTGCACCGGACCGGACGCACGGGACGGCTCAATCGCACGGGCACAGCCATCTCGCTCGTCACGCCGCAAGACCTCGGCGCCGTGTACATCCTACGGCTGACCTACCAAATCCGGCCCGTCCAGCGCTGGCTGCCCACGGCGGGCGAGCAGCGCACCCGCCTGGAGACCGACATCGTCATGTCGCTCGCGGAGACCTTCGCGCCTCGCGGGGCGGAGCCGCGCCACCGAGCGCTGGCGCGTCGGCTGCTGTCCCATGACGATGCCGAGGCCGTCGTCGCTGGGATGCTGCGCGAGCACCTGGCCGCCAACCCCGAGTTCGGCGCGGAGTCGGCCGCCCGACGCCGTGGCGCCTGCCCTCCGCCCCAGCCGAGCTCGCCCGATGTGCCGCCTGTGCGGCCCGACCCGTCGGACGGCGGCGAGCAGAGCTCGGCCACGGGATCGGCGCAGCAAGAGACGGCGCAGGAACGAGCCGTGCCCAGGGCGCTGGCCAGCGACGACGACGAGGAGCCGTCGGCGCCGACGACGAGCGCCAGCGAGGCGACCGCCTCGAGCCTGCCGCACGCACGGCGTCGCCGCACCCGCTCGGCGGACCCGCAGCCGGACAGCGAAGACGGCGACGGCGTCGAGCGGGACCGCGCGGAAGGCGAGCCCGAGCTCGTCGAGCTGCACCTGGACGCGGGCCGTCAAGACGACCTGCGCGCCCGCAAGCTGCGCGAGGTGCTGGCCGCCGACGGCAGCATTCCGCGTCGGGCGGTCAAGGGCATTCGAATCCGCGAGCGCTACAGCTTCGTTCACGTCGAGAAGCCGTATGTCGACGATGCGCTCGAGGTGCTCCGCACCGCCGAGCTGGTATCCCGGCCCGTGGAGGCCTCGATATCGGACCGCTCGGCACGGCCCTGAGAGGGCGTTTCACATCCCTCGCAGGCCGAGCCCCTCTGGCCATCCGTCGACGGCCAGCGTATCTAGTAGTTATGGGCCGCGAAGCCTGCGGTGAGACTCGGCAGCTTCTGCAACGGGTGCAGCACGGCGTGGAGGAGGGTCACAGCGATGGGCATCTGCTTCCCTTGCTCGTGGATCTCGCCCGACGCGCCCGAGCCGGTAGCGCGCCGTGGCGCTATGCCCACCAGCAGATCGCCGAGCGGATCGTGGCCTTCGACCCGTGGCGCGCCTCGCTGCTGGCCCGTCGCGTGCTGAGGGCTCAGCCCGATGATCACCGCGCCTGGGCGGTGCTGGGCCGGGCGCAGAGCGCGCTGGGCCACCGACGCTACGCCGTTCACGCCTATCGACGAGCCCTGTCTCTGCGGCTGGATCCGGGCGGGCGCGCCGCTCATCTGAGCCGCCTGCTGGACGAGGCCTTGGACAAGCCGGGACAGGTGTTTCCCGTGCTGGAGCGCTTCTGGCAAGGGCCGGACGACGATGCGGAGCTGGCCGCCAACCTGGCGCTTCTCCTGACCCGCAACGGTCGATCGCCCAAGGCCTTGGAGCTGCTCGAGCCGGCCGTGCGCCAAGGGGCATCCGCGGGGCAGCTCGCGCTCTACCGTCGGCTTCTCGAGAGCCTTGCCGCCCGGACCGGACGCGCGAGGCGGCGAGGTCCGCTGTGCCTGCTTCAGCCTGCCCGAGACCGCCGTCGAACCCGCAAGCGCCTGCGAACCCGGGTCGGCCGCTAGCTCGCCTCGTCGCCGAGCGCCTGCACCACGGCGGCGGTCCGAAGCGGCAGGGTCTGCTGACGAGGGGCGCCCGTGGGCACACCCACCTGTGCCCGCAGGGCGGTGGCCGCGGCGCGTAGGGCGACCTCGACGGCCGCGAGCATCGGTCCTTCGGCGAGCACGAGCCCGGATCGATACGCCGCAGCCGCACCTCCGATGGCTGCGGCGACGGTCTCGTACAGCACGCGGTCGCCCAACGCAGGCGCGTCCGCGCAGTCCGGATCGGCAGCTCGCAGCTGTTCGGCGATGGCCTCGCACAACACTGGAGCCAGGCGAGCGACGGTGCGGCCGACCAGGTAGCCCCGGATCTCGTCGTCGTCCCGCCGCGCCTCGCCCCCGAGCTGCTCGATCGGGCGAACGTCGGCCTCGAGCTGGCCTCGTACCTGGCGGAGCCGCGGCAGCAGGAGCTCGAGCATGGTCCGCGGCTGGCCCTCGAGCCGGGCGGCCAAGCGATGGACCTGCTCTTGGTGGCGCTGTCGGCGTTGCCCTTCGGCGGCGTAGCGCTTCGCCTCGCGCTGCGCCGCGGCATCGAGCTCGCGAGCGAGCTCTAGAGCCTTGCGGCGCAGCGCCCGTTCGCGCAACGCTTCGCTGCGGTCGACGATGTGCGCGGTCAGAAGCTGCTCCACCTGCGGCCAGCCCGACGCCGTCAGGGCCTCGGCGTCGCCCAGGCGGCCCTGCAGGGCTTGCGCGGCCGAGACGCCAAGCGGCGGCCGGTAGGATCGGAGCCCCACCGAGCGAAGCGCCCGATCGACGTAGGCCATCACCACCTCCATCTGGGCGGGCTCGACGCGGTCGCGCTTGTTGACGAGCACCTGCACGGGCACGCCGCTCGCCCCGATGCGCTCGAGCACCTGCCGTTCGCTGTCCTTCATCGGAGCGGTGGCGTCCAGCAGCCACAGCGCCAGATGAGCCTCGCGGATCCCGCCTTCGGCCGTCTGTTCGTGGCCCTGCTGGGGCGCGTTGAACCCGGGCGTGTCGATGAGCTCGATGCGCTTGAGCCGCTCGATGGGCGCGTAGATGAACACGCGCTCGGCGCGGACATCCGAGGCGAGCTGCTCGCGCAAGGTCTGCTTGAGATCGGCATGCGAGACCACCCGGTCGGCCTGACCCCGAACGACCACGCGCGCAAAGGGATCGGGCGCCCAGGCCACCCAGTGCAGGCACGCGGTGGTGGGCCGCACGCCCGTGGGGGCCACGTCCGTCCCGAGCAACGCGTTGAGCAGGGTGCTCTTGCCCGCGTTGAACTCGCCGACGATGGCCACCCGCAGCGGCCGCTCCCGCTCGACGGCCAGCGCCTCGATCGGCGCGACGAGCTCGGCGCGGTCGAGCAGCCAGGCCGCGCGACGCAGCTCCGCCAGCACGCTCTCCCAACGGGCCGTCTCCCCACTCGCCAAGGCGGGAACCCAGGAGGCGACGATCTCGCCGAGCAGCTGTCGGGCCCACGGCTCCGCGTCGGTGCCGCTGGCCGCCTCCAAGCAGGCCAGCGCCTCGCGCTCTTGTCCGTCGTCGCGCAGCTGCACCGCCTCGAGCAGCCGTCCCAGACTCTGGGGCACGGCCTTTGCGTCGCGTTCGGCGAGCGACCGCAGGGCGCCGATATCGCGGCCTTCGACGGCCAGCGCAAGCAGGGTCGGCGCAGCGCGGTGGTCCCCGCTTGACACCAGCTCGAGCAAAGCCTGGCGGGCGCGCTCGCCCTGGCCTTGGGCGATGGCGAAGGCCGCCACCCATCCGGGCGCCTCCAGCGTTCCTTCGGCCGAGAGCACCTGGCGTACCCGATCGAGAGCCTGGTCCGCGTCATCTGCGGCCCAGCGCCGCGCCGCCACCAAATGCGTGAGCAGCTCTGCCGCGCCTGGCGTCTGCAGGATATAGGCGGCGAGCGCTGGCTCGATGGGGTCGAGCGAGCGCCTCTCGGCTGGCAGACGGCTCTCGATGGCCGCTCGCAGCAGCCGGTCGCGGCCGTCGCTGCGCGGGGCTCGGAGCGGTGCGGCGGCCTGCTGGGCGCCATCGACGTCGCCCAGCGCCAGCAGGCACTCGGCGCGGCGCAAGCCGAGCTCCTCGTCGGCGGCCTCGGCCGCTGCGCGTTCGTCCGAGCCGGTCTCGGCCGAGGCGGCGGCCCTGTCGAGCCAGCGCAGGGCCCTAGCCGGGTCGCCCGCAGCCCGATCCAGGTCGCACAGGGTCCACAGGGCCAAGCGCGCGCTGGCCGCGTCGCCGATACCGGTTGCGGCCCGCTCGATCGCCTCACGGGCTCGCGGCGAGCCGATGCGCAGCCCGGCCAGCCCCAGCCGCAGCCAGGCGTCCTGCCGCCAGGGCACCTGCTCTACCAGCCGCTCGAGCGCCTCGACCACCTCGTGGTCCAGCCAGGCTCCTGCGGCCGCATCCGCCCACAGGGCCAGGCCCAGCGGCGAACGCGGAACCCGCTCAAGCACCGCCCGTGCGCTGGTCCTCGCCTCCAGCGCTCGTCCCTCGGCCAGGGCCTGCTCGGCTCGTCGGCGGTCGTCGTCCACGCCCATCGCCAGGATCTCGACCCGGCCGAACAGTTGCGTCAGCGCTTCGACAAGCCGCGACATACCCCGCCAGGGAGCCAGAATCCGGGGCGCGGAGCAAGCCCCGAGGACGCCGACGCGCCCGCCCGCCGCCTCCTGGCAGCGCCCCTGCGCGTCGAATTCGCTTCCCTTTTGGGCCCGGATTGGATAACGGACTCTCGGTCCTAGCAGATTAGTAGGAGCTTCGGGCGCTCCTTGCCCGAGCCTCATCAAACTGCCGTGGACCCGTCCGTGCAGCTCTCCACTCGAGCGAGATATGCCTTGCGCAGGATGGTGGCCATTGCGAGAGCGCGTCGTTGGCCGAGCAGGCGGAGAGCGCCCTGCTCGCGCGGGCCAGCCCGAAGCTCACGCGGATCGCAGCCACCTCGCTCGCCGCTGGAGTTAAATGGACCGAAGGAAGGCCATGAGCGTAACCAAGAAGATTGGATCCAAAGCCATCCGACTTGCCATCGGTGACATCACCGAGACCGATGCGGATGCGTTCATCTACGACATCACCTCCGACGTGCAGCTCGGCTCCGGCTACGGCGGAGCCATCGCCACGCGGGGTGGCAAGAAAGTCCAGCAGGAGCTGGACGAGGTCGGCAGCTGCCCGACCGGCCAAGCGGTTATCACGTCGGCCGGAAAGCTGAAGGCCAAGCACATTATTTTCGTCAACGGCCCCAAGTTTCTCGAAGAGGACGAGGAGGGCAAGCTCCGCCGCGCCACCGAGGCCGCGCTCAAGCTCGCCGAAAAGCACCAGGTCCGCCGACTGGCCTTTCCGCCGGTCGGGACCGGGTTGTACCAGGTCGATCTCGGGCTGTGTGCGCGGGTGATGGTCGACGCCGTCGCGAAGCACCTGCAGGGCAAGTCCGGCCTGAAGGAAGTGCTGTTCGTGGCCCTGGACGACCGGGAGTACCAGCCGCTAAAGGCGCGGATTCAAGGAGACGCTTGAGATGAACCTGGAAAGCGCACTTCATACCGTGGAGATCGTCCACTGGGTCGCCCTCGGCATCATGGCCGCGGTCTACACCACGCGCCTGCTGTGGCTGTTCAAGTTCCCGGCTGGCCGGGATCGCCAGCTCCCCGGCACGCGTGGGACCACGGACAAGGGTCCCGCCCTGTACTCGATGGCCAACGTGGCCATGCCGTGGGCCATGGAGAGCACCCGCGAGCACGGGGGCTTCTATCTGACCTTCGTCATCTTTCACCTGGGCGTGGCCGCGGGCATCTTCCTGGCCTTCGTCAGCTCCCTCTACCGTCCGCTCGTGGAGATCCCGGCCGTGGGCTACGCGTTCATCGCGATCATCGGTGCGGCCTTCTTGGTGTCGGTCGCCCGCGTGTTTCGACGCTTCACCAATCCGGTCATCCGCCTGATCAGCTCGCCGGACGACTACTTCTGCGTGCTCATGCTCACCGTCTGGTTCCTGACGGGCGTGCTGGCCCAGGCGCACTTCATCGGGCTGCTGCCCAGCGCCTGGTATCTGGTCATCTTCCTCGCGGCGACCAGCTTCTTCCTGATCTACGTGCCCTTCTCGAAGATCTCGCACTACCTCTACTACCCCTTCACCCGCTACTGGATCGGCAAGACGCTGGGCCACCGAGGCAGCATGCCCGCCGTCCGCTCCAAAGGCTGAAGGCCAAAGGCTGAAGGGAGAATGTCATGAGCGAAAACGTGAAATCCTACAAAGCCCAGAAAGTCGCCGAGCTGTTGGGGCCCAAGCTCACCCGCCAGGTGGTGGGCTCGCTGGTCGGCTGCGTGCACTGCGGGATGTGCAACGAGGCCTGCCACTACGTGCTGTCCACTCCCGACGACCCCAAGCTGACGCCGTCGTATAAGGCCGACCAGCTCCGAAAGATCTTCAAGCGTCACTACGACTGGACGGGTCGGGTCCTGCCATGGTGGGTCAATGCCCAGGCGCCAGTGACCGACGACGACCTCGAGAAGATGAAGGACATCGCCTTCGGCACCTGCACCAACTGCCGACGCTGCACCTTCAACTGCCCCATGGGCGTCGACACGGCAACGCTCAACCGCATCACCCGCGGTCTGCTGACCCGGGTGGGCGTGATGCCCGAGGGCGTCCGGGTGGTCAGCAAGGACACCTGGGAGCTGGGCAACCAGATGGGCGTCCTCAAGGAGGACTACATCGAGACCATCGAGTGGATGTCCGAAGAGCTGGTCGACGAGATGGAGGACGAGCGGGCGACCATTCCCATCGACAAAGAGGACGCCGAGGTCGTCTACACCATCAATCCCCGCGAGGTGAAGTACGACCCCCGGACCATCAGCGCCGCGGCGTTGATCTTCTACGCAGCTGGCGAGAGCTGGACCATGCCGTCGTGGGGATGGGACCAGACCAACTTCGGCCTGTTCTCGGGCGACGACGCCCTCGGTGGGGCCACCTACAAGCACCTCGAGCGGACCTTCAAAAAGCTGCGAGGCAAGCGCGTGGTCATCTCCGAATGCGGCCACGGCTTTCGCTCCACCCGCTGCGAGGGGCCGAACTGGTCGAAGAGCGACCAGGACTTCGTCATGGAGAGCGCGGTCGTCACCATGCTCCGGTATATCAAAGAGGGCCGGATCAAGGTCGTCAAGAGCAAGAACTCCTTGCCCGTGACCTTCCACGATTCGTGAAACAATGCCCGCAGCTGCGGGTTCTACGAGGAGCCGCGCGAGCTACTGAACCTGGTGGTCTCCGATTTCCGCGAGATGTACCCCAACCGCACCGAGAACTACTGCTGCACGGGCGGCGGCGGTGCCATGTCCATGTCGGAGTACACCCCGCGTCGGCTCAAGTCGGCCAAGATCAAGGCCGAGCAGATCAAGGAAACGGGAGCCAAGATCGTGGTCACCTCCTGCCACAACTGCGTCGATGGGCTGGGCGACCTCATCAAGCACTACAAGCTGGACTGCGAGGTCAAGCAGCTAGTAGATTTGGTCGCCGACGCGCTGGTGCTGGAGGAATGCGCCGTCAAGCGCCGACCGCAGCCCGACGAGGTCGCGGAGGAGGAGGAAGAGATGGTCGCCATGGGCCTGAAGGGTCGACGCATTCTGGTGGTGGACGACGAGGACGATGTGCGCATGTTCCTCACCACCGTGCTCCAGGACGCGGGCGCAGAGACGCTGGAGGCCACCGACGGTGACGAGGCCATCGCCATGGCGAAGGCCGAGAAGCCCGACCTCATCACCTTGGATCTGTCCATGCCCGGCAAGGACGGCGTGGAGGCCTTCACCGAAATGCGCAAGGACCCGGATGTGCAGGACATCCCAGTCTGCGTGGTCACGGGGCACCCCGAGTTCCGCAAAGTGATCTACGACCGGCCGGTCAAGCCGCCCGACGGCTACATGGACAAGCCGGTCGACGAGGAGGCCCTGGTCAAGAACCTACGGCGCATCCTCGAGACCGGTAAAGCCCAGAAGGGCTGAGCCGCGCCCTGCTCGGGGCTCCGAGCGGCGGACCGGCAGGAGGGCAGACATGGAGGAACGCTTCCACGAGTACTTCGAAAAGATGCCCTGCTACCTGTCGGTCCACGATCGGCAGTTCCGCATCGTGGAGGGCAACTCCCGCTTCCGCGAGGACTTTGGCAACGGCATCGGAGAGCCCTGCTACCGAGTCTACAAGCAGCGCGCCGAGGTCTGTCCAGGCTGCCCCGTGGAGCTGACCTTCGCCGATGGGCGGAGCCACTCGAGCGAGCAGGTGCTGATTCGCCGTAACGGCGCCGAGATCCCGGTGATGGTGCACACTACGCCCATCCACGACGAGGGCGGCGAGGTCGTGGCGGTGATGGAGATGCACACCGACATCACCAAGGCCAAAGAGCTCGAGCAGCGGCTGCATCGCAGTCAGGAGCGGCTGGCGCGCCTGTTCGAGATGGTCCCTTGCTACCTCACCGTGCAGGGGCCGGATCTGGTGGTCCAGAACGCCAACCGCCTCTTCCGCGAGACCTTCGGGCCCGCCGTCGGCGACTACTGCTATCGCGTGTACAAGCACCGCGAGGAGCAGTGCCTGGTCTGCCCGGCCCGGTCGGTGTTCGCCGATGGCAAGCCTCGGAACCACGAGGAGGTGCTCACCACCGCCGATGGACGGCGGCTCAACGTGCTGTGCTCGACCTCCCCCATTCGCGACAGCTCCGGCAAGGTGGTGGCGGTCATCGAGATGTCCACCGACATCACCGAGATCCGACAGCTCCAGTCGCAGCTCGCGTCGATCGGCCTGCTGGTCGGCTCCATCTCCCACGGCATCAAGGGGCTGCTCACCGGCTTGGACGGCGGCATCTACATGGTGAACTCCGGGTTTGAAAAGGACAAGCCCGAGCGGGTGACCAAGGGTTGGGAAATGGTCCAGCGAAACGTCGGCCGTATCCGATCCATGGTTCTCGATATCCTGTACTACGCCAAGGACCGCGAGCTGGACGTCACCGACGTCGACGTCGCGCCGCTGGTCGCAGAAATCAAGGAACTCCTCGAGAAGAAGGCCTCGGACGCCGACGTGAGCCTGTCGGTCGAGGCGCAGCCCGACGTGGGGAGCTTCCCGGGTGACGTCAAAGCGATTCGCGCGATGCTCCTCAACCTGCTCGAGAACTCACTCGAGGCCTGCCGCGCCGACCGCAACAAGCCGACGCATCGGGTGCGGTTCACAGCGCGACGCGCCGCGCCGTGGATGATCTTCGAGGTCGCGGACGACGGGATCGGCATGGACCAGGAGACCCGCGAGAAGATCTTCTCCCTGTTCTTCTCGTCCAAGGGGATCCAGGGCACGGGGCTTGGGCTGTTCATCTCGAACAAGATCGTCGACAAGCACGGCGGAACCATCGACGTGGAATCCCAACCGGGTCGCGGCGCCCGCTTTTTGATACGGCTACCGCTCGCGGCGCGTCCGAGCACCAAGGTCGACGGCGCAGCCGGACCGAACAGCTCGTCGAACGAGCCCGCGGCGGATCCGCACGCCTCTTCGACGGGCGGCGGGATGGATCCGCGCTGGCTGACGAGCCAGCG
>CAYTYV010000169.1:0-12534 GCA_964441055.1 uncultured Polyangiaceae bacterium
GCTCGAGATTGGGCAGGGGATCCGCTTGGCCACCCCTGCCCACACCGACGGGGTTTGCATCGAAGCCCTCGCCACCGAACGCGCGCTCGTAGCGCAGGGGCATGCGTTCGAAGGGCTCGGGCTCGCTCGCCCCGCCCCCCTGCCACGTGCGGTCTCCGATGGCCGCCAAAGAGCAATCCAAGCTCGAGCCGAAGCTCATCTGGACGTGGGCGACCGTCCCCTCGGAGGTGGCCACGGCTTGTCCGACGAGCAACACGTCGGCCCGCGGCTTGAACGGCGCGAAGTCGGATGGGTAGAACAAGCTGGCGTTCGAGTCGTCGTCGTAGTGCACATCCCCGAGCAACGGATCCGGCTCGGCGAGCGGCTCGGCCGGTCCGTTCTGCACGATCGCGCAGGTCAGCTTGGCCACGACCACCAGGGCATCCTCGGGCGGGCGAAGCTGCCAGGGGCGAGTGGCGGCGGCCACCGGTCCGTCGGTGATGACGGGCACCTTCTCAGGAGGTCGAGCGGGCAGTGTGATCATCGGAGTCGCTGGCAATCATAAGCCGCCCTAACGCGCCGCCCGCACGTGAGCGTTGAGCCAGGCGGCGATGAGGGGCCAGGTGGTCCGCGGGGCCTCCTTGCCCGAGATGATGTCGATGTGGCCGTGGGGAAACACCCGGTAGGTCTTGTCCGACGAGCCGGAGCGCACGTAGGCGGGCTTGACCGACTCGGGCGGTGCCAGATCGTCCTCAGAGCCCGCGATGACGAGCAGCGGGATGTCCAGCGCCTCGAAGGCCGCAGCAAAGCCGTAGAGCACGCCCAGGCGATGGCCACTGGCCCGCGCCTCGGCGGCCCGCAGAAACAAGCTGCGCAAGGTGGCTACGCTGCCGCGGTCCATGGCCAGCGACATGTGCTGGCCGAGCACCCGCGGCTCGATCGAGTACGGCGCGTAGCCCCGAATGGGCAAGGGGAACAGCGGGCTCTCGACGAAGCCGCGGCCGAGCCGCATGAGCTCGCCCAGGTAGCGAAGCGGGATGAGCCCCGAGCCAAGCGACAGGGTCCGGTCCAGCATCAGCGTGGCCGCGCTGAACCACGACAGGAAGCGCGAGCCGCGGCTGAAGTGATAGGGGCTGCCCAGCGTGGCGATGCCAGCCACGGCGTCACCCAGCGCTGGCGCGGCCGCGCAGGAGAACACGCCGCCCAGCGAGTGGCCGACCAGGTACACCTGCGTGCGGCCGGTCAGCTTCTGGATCTCCTCGACCGCAGCGGGGACGTCCTCGCGCACGTGGTCCGCCAGATCCTTGGGCGGATGCGCGCCGAGGTGGCGGGAGCGGCCGTGCCCCCGCAGATCCACGTTGAACACGTCGTAGCCCTCGGCCGCCAGATAGTTGGCAAAGCTGCGCGAGGGCAGGTGCCAGGCGTAGTGGTTCTGGCCGTAGCCGTGGACCAGCAGCACGCTGGCCTTGGGCTCGCCCTCGGCGGCCTCAGGCGCGAGTCGCTTGCGCACGATGGCCAGCGGGACGTCTTCCCGACGGACGTCGCCCTCGGCATCGCCTTGCACGCGTGGGCGGGCGAGGATGATGTCCTTGACAAAGGTGCCGTAGCGATCGCCGTCGATGAGCTGCTCGACCGTGGATGAGCTGAGGATCATGGGCTCGCTCGGCGCCTGGCGCCGCGACGCGCTTGGCGATATCGTCGTCCTTTGAGGCCGCGCAAGAATTGCCTGCGTGGCCCCTTTGCGCGCGGCCGATGGGCCGCGATGTGGTACGCAGATTAGGCCTGTTGCGGTATCCAGTGCAATGGCCAAGGCCAGGCGAGCACGGTGGCCACGCTCTCCGAGTTTCCCGATCGATACGAGCCGCTCGAGCAGCTTGGCAAGGGCGGCGGGGGCGAAGTATGGGCCGCCCGCGACCGCGTGACGGGTCAGGTCGCAGCCCTCAAGCTCCTGCGCGAAGACGCCGACGAGCCGGAGATGTTGGCGCTGGTCCGGGAGGCCACCATGCTCTCGGGCGTCGAGGGCCTGGGCGTGCCGAGGGTGCTGCACTTCGGCCGCCTGGCCCGCTCGGGGCGCGCGTTCATGGTGCGCGAGCTGGCCGAGGGGCGCAGCTTGGCCGATCTCTTGGCCGAGCCGGCCGAGCCCGCCGAGGCCGCGCGGCAGTACCTGTCCAACGTGGTGCGGGCCGCCCAGCTGGTGACCCGGCTTCACCGCGCGCTGCTGCTACACGGCGACATCAAGCCAGCCAACATCATCGTCGACGACGATCGGGTCACGCTGGTCGACCTCGGCCTGGCCGCCCACTGGCAGGAGGGCGGCGCGCGGCCGCGCGGGCTGACCCCGCGCTACGCCGCCCCCGAGCTGTTTCGCGGCGAGCCGCTGACCCCTCGAGCCGAGGTGTTCGCCCTGGGGGCCACGGCTGCCGAGGTGCTCGGGCATGCGGGCCAGGGGCTTCCCAAGCGAACGCGGCGGGCCGTCGAGAAGGTGGTGGCCCGCGCCACGGCTGAGCAAGCGACCGAGCGCCATCCGAGCGCCGACGAGTTCGCCGAGGCCCTGCGACGCGCCGCCGAGCTGGAGGCCGGGCCTGCGCTGCCCCCCGCACGAGCATGGTCGATGGGCGGGGTGGACGAGCTATGCGCCGAGCTGCTCGCGACGATCCGCGCGCGCCCCTCGGGCGGCGGGCTGGTGGTCATCGGGCCGCGAGGCTCCGGACGCACCACCTTGCTCCGACGGGCGTGCTGGTCGCTGGGCGTGCTCGGCGCTGCGGTGACCTTCGTCGAGGCCGAGCAGGCCCTGCCGACCGCGGGCCGTGCGGGCGAGGCCGCCGATGGTCCACTGGGGGGCGCGCCCGACCCCACCGGGGCCGAGCCGAGCAGCCTGCTCGAGCGCGCGCTCGGCTACGCCCTCAGCGCCCACAACCCTGCCGAGCTGACGGTGGTGGTGGACGATGCCGAGAAGCTCTCGGCCGCCGACCTCGAGCGGCTGAGCGAGCTCCGCGAGCAAGGCGGCACGCTGGTCGTGGCGGCCTCTTCCGAGCGCGGACCCGTGGACCTGCCAGGTCCGACCTTCGAGCTGTTCGAGGTGCGGCCGCTCGACGAGCCCACGGCGGCGCGGCTGGTCCGACGCATGATCCCCTCGCTCAGCGACAAGCTGGTGGCCCACATCGTGGCGCGCGCGGGCGGGCTGCCCGGCTTGCTGCGGGAGGTGGTCGGTCGGCTCGAGGGCGCCCCGGTGGTCTCCGTCGAGGACGTGGACAGCCGCCTTGACGGATTGCCGCTGCCGCCCGCCGCTGCCGCGAGCCCGCGCGAGATCCATCGCCTGCTCGACCGAGGTCGCTTCGACGAGGCGGCCGAGCTGCTCGAGACCGCCCCGAACGACGGCTCGCTCGCCATGGCGGTGGCTCGCGCCAAGCTGGCCATAGCCCGCGACCAGCCGCAGCAAGCGACGCGCCTGCTGGAGCAGGCCGAGCCCACACTGGAGGCGGAGCAGGACAACGAGCTGGCCGCGGCCTGGCACCTACAGATGGCGCGCGCCGAGCTCCGCCGCGGCGACTACCCAGCGACCGAGCAGCAGGCCAACCTCGCCCTGACGCGCCTGGGCGCCAGCATCCTGGACGAGATGACCGCGGCCGAGGACGCGCCCGAGGCCCAGAGCGCCCAAGCCCCAGCGGTGGGCGAGGTCGTTCCGCTGGCCTCAGAGGCCCTGGCCATGTGCGGCCTGGCCCAGAGCTTTGCATCGCGCCACGCCGAGGCCATCGAGACGCTACGGCGCAGCGTGGCCGTGGCCCGCGCGAGCGACCAGCCCCGCCCGCCAGCCGTGGCCCTGGCCTCGCTCGCGCTGGCCTTGCAGCGCTGCGACCGCCTGGACGAGGCGCAGGCGGCCCACCGGGAATCGCTCGGGCTGGCCGAAAAGGCGGGTGATGCGGGCAGCGTGGCCGCCACCCGGCTGAACCTGGCTGGCATCGCCAAGACCAAGGGCGACGTGGCGGGCGCCCTCGCGCACCTGGAGGCTGCCGTGGACATGGGACGGCGCGCAGGTCGCAAGTCCACGCTGCGACAAGCCCTGCTCAACCTGGCCAACCTCGACCTGCACCTCGGCCGGCTGGCCAAGGCCCAGGCCTCGATCGACGCGCTGGCGGCCGAGCGGAGCGAGCTCGGCCAGGGCCACCAGGCTCAGCTCCTGGCGCTGGAGGCGGAGAGCGCGGCGCTGTCGGGCGACATCGACACCGCCGAAGAGCGCTGTAGACGGTGCGCCGAGGCCTACGAGGCCCTCGGCCGCAACATCGACGCCGCCGAAGCGCGGCTCGAGCGCGTG
This sequence comes from uncultured Polyangiaceae bacterium, assembly GCA_964441055.1. GTDB lineage: Bacteria > Myxococcota_A > Polyangia > Polyangiales > Polyangiaceae > JACQWT01. The sequence continues at coordinate 4,292 of CAYTYV010000169.1, forward strand.
CGGTTTCTGGCCGAGGCTGCGCACAGCGCCCCCGCGGAGCTCGTCGAGGAGATCGAGCGCGCGCGGGCCGAGCTCGGCGACTCGGGCGCCCACCGCGGCCGGCTGGCCATCGCGCGCGGCTTGGTGGCCAAGCTCGCTGGACGCAGCGGCGAGGCCCGTGCCGCCCTCGACGAAGCGATCGCCGAGGGTGAGCGCAGCGGGCAGAGCGAATGGGTGTGGCGTTCGCTGCAGGCGCGCGCGGAGATCTGCAGCCTGCAAGGCGACGAGCAGACCGCCAGGACCGACCGCCGCGCGGCCGAGCGCATCCTCGACACGGAGGCCTCCGCCCTGCCCCCCGACTTGCGCGAGGTCTACTGGAATGACCCTCGCCGCCGCGCCCTGCGAGCGGCCCCGGCCGCGCCCGCGCTGCCCATGGGCATCGACATGGTGAGCGAGCCGACCGAGCTCGCCAGCGGAGGAGCCCGCGAGGACCGGCTCGCGCGGGTGCTCGAGATCAACCGTCAGATCGCGGGCGAGCACGATCTGGACCGGTTGCTCGACCTGGTCACCGATCACGCCATCGTGCTGCTGCGCGCCGAGCGCGGCTTCGTGCTGATGCGCAGTCGCAGCGGCGAGGACCGACTGAGCGTGCACGCGGCACGAGACCGCGCTGGCGACGACCCCCACGCCCGCTTCTCGCGCTCCGTTGCCGAGCGCGTGGTGCGCTCGGGCGAGCCCTTCGTGGCGGTCGACGCAGGCCGCGACGATCGCGTCTCCGACTTCGTCTCCGTCCATCAGCTCATGCTCAAGTCGGTGGCGAGCGTGCCCATTCGCGCGCGCAACGGCCGCGTCATCGGCGCCCTGTATCTGGAGACGCGCCTGCGGCCGGGCGCGCTGTTCGGCGACGAGCTGCCCACCCTGGTGGCCCTGGCCGACCAGGTGGCCATCGCCATCGAAACCGCTCGATTGGTGAGCGAGAACCAGGAGCGCGCGCGCGAGCTCGAGAAGGCCAACGCCGAGCTCGAGGCTGCCCGCGCCCGCCTGGAACAGCTGCTCGGGCGACGCACCGAGCAGCTCGCGCTGTCGCGGCGGGACCTGCGCTCGGCCCGCCAGGTCCTCCGCGGCCACTTCGGCTACCGCGGCCTGGTCGGCTCGAGCGCGGCCATGCGGCGGGTCTACGCCATCATCGAGCGCGTCAAAGACGCGGACGTGCCCGTGCTCATCACGGGCGAGAGCGGCACGGGCAAGGAGGTGATCGCCCGCGCCGTGCACGGTGCGGGCTCGCGCCGCAAGCATCGCTTCGTCGGGGTCAACTGCGGTGCCATCCCCGAGCACCTGTTGGAAAGCGAGCTGTTCGGCCACGTGCGCGGCGCGTTCACCGGAGCCGAGCGCAACAAGAACGGGCTGTTTCGCGAGGTGGGACAAGGGACCATCCTGCTCGACGAGATCGGGGAGATGTCGCCCAAGATGCAGGCGGGCCTGCTGCGCGTGCTGCAGGAAAAGGTCATCCGTCCGGTCGGCGGCACCGCCGAGCAGCCGGTCGATGCCCGCATCATCGCGGCCACCCACCGCAACCTGGACGACATGGTGGCCGCAGGCGCCTTTCGCGAGGACCTGTACTACCGATTGATGGTCATCGAGATCGCGGTGCCGCCACTGCGCCAGCGGGTCGACGACATCCCGATGCTGATCGACCACTTCCTGCGACTGTTCGCCACGCGCTACAAGCGCGATCGGCGAACCGTCTCGCGCGCGGCGCTGCGACGGCTGATGGCCTACGGTTGGCCCGGCAACGTGCGTCAGCTCGAAAACGCGCTGCTCAACGCCTGGATCATGAGCGACGAGGCCGAGCTCGAAGCCGCGGACTTCGAGCTGCTCGAGCCGCCGCCAACCGCAGCGCCGCCTTCCGCCTCCAGCCGCGAGCCCGTCGGCTCGCTGGATGCTCGCACCGAGCAGGAGCGCGAGCGCATCGTGGAGGCCTTGTCAGCGTGCAACTGGAACCGGTCCCAGGCCGCCGCCCGCATCGACATGCCCCGCCGCACCTTTTACCGCCGCCTCAAGAAGTACGGCATCCAGTAGTGGGTCAGCCTGGAGCTGATAACGCGGTGGAGGTGCCGCCGCTACGCCCTTCGGAGGAGGGCTGGGTCTGGCGCTTCTGTGCGTCGCGACGCTCGAGCGCCGCCTTGACGAAGTGGGCGAACAGCGGATGGGCCTGGCGAGGGCGGCTTTTGAACTCCGGGTGGAACTGGCAGGCGACGAAGTAGGGATGCTCCGGCAGCTCCACCATCTCGACCAGCCGCTCGTCGGGCGATAGCCCCGAGAGCACCAGGCCGGCCTCGCTGAGCTGGTCGCGGTATTCGTTGGACAGCTCGTAGCGATGGCGGTGACGCTCGCTGATGCTCTCGCAACCGTAGATGCGCGCCGCCAAGCTGCCCGGGGCGAGTCGGCAAGGATAGGCGCCCAGGCGCATGGTTCCGCCCTTGTCGACGACGCCCCGCTGGTCGGGCATGAGATCGATGACCGCCGCCTTGCCCTCCTTGTCGAACTCGCGCGAGTTGGCCTCTGCCATGCCACACACGTTGCGGGCAAACTCGACCACCGCGAGCTGCATGCCCAAGCAGATGCCGAAGAAGGGAACCCCCGACTGCCGAGCGTAGCGGATCGCCTCGACCTTTCCCTCCGAGCCGCGGTCGCCGAACCCGCCGGGCACCAGGATGGCGTCGACCTCCGCGAGCAAGGGCTCGGCGCCCTGCTGCTCGATCTGCTCGGAGTCGACGTAGCTCAGCTCAACGCGCGCGTCGTGCTCCAGCCCGCCGTGCACCAGCGCCTCGTGCAGCGACTTGTACGAGTCGCGCAGGTGGACGTACTTGCCCACCAGCCCGACGCGGACCGACCCGCGCGCAGGCTTTTGGAAGCGCTCGGCGATGCGCGCCCAGTCGGACAGCTCCGGCTGGCGCGACCAGATGTTGAGCAGGTCCACCAGCACGTCGTCCAGGCTCTCCTGGTGCAGCATCGTGGGCACCTCGTAGATGCAGTCGGCGTCCACCGCGGCGATGACGTGCTTGACGGGCACGTTGCCGAACAGGGCGATCTTCTCCTTCAGCCCGTGCGGCAGCGGGCGATCGCAGCGGCACAGCAGCAGATCGGGCTGGATGCCGATCTCCCGCATGGTCTTGACCGCGTTCTGGGTCGGCTTGGTCTTGAGCTCCTCGGCCGCGGGGATGTAGGGCACCAGCGTCACGTGCACCGAGGCCGCGTTCTGCGGACCGACCTCGAGCCGCAGCTGGCGAATGGCCTCCAAGAAGGGCAGCGACTCGATGTCGCCCGCCGTGCCGCCGATTTCGACGATGGAGACGTCGACCGACTCGGAGGCGCGCACCACGCTTTGCTTGATCTCGTCGGTGACGTGGGGAATCACCTGCACGGTGGCCCCGAGGTACTCGCCGCGGCGCTCCTTGGAGATGACGGCCTCGTAGATGCGTCCCGAGGTGTAGTTGCTCTGGCGGGACATGCGCGCCGAGGTGAAGCGCTCGTAGTGGCCCAGGTCCAGATCCGTCTCCGCGCCGTCATCCGTCACGAACACCTCGCCGTGCTGGTACGGCGACATCGTGCCCGGATCGACGTTGAGGTAGGGATCGAGCTTGATGATGGTGACGGTCAGGCCGCGCGCCTCCATGAGCGCGCCGATGCTGGCCGCGGCCAGGCCTTTCCCGATCGACGAGACCACCCCTCCCGTCACGAAGACGTACTTCGTCCGTCGGCTCATCGCCCCGTGCTCCCTGCCCGTGGTGCCATGTTCGTCGCTGCCCGTGAATCGCAAAGGGTCATCGAGGTGGCGCTACCCCCGCTCGGCTCGCGTAGATCAACCGGCCACGCGGATCCAGTCCGCTCGCGCTTCGGCAGGCCGCGATGGGGTGCTCGCGCCACCCGATTTTGCTATTCTGCCTGCCCCGCCCACGGGCTCGAGCGTCCCCGGGCGGGCCGCGTTTTCATCTCGGCTTCCCGACACTTGTCGGCCGTTCTCTCATGCAGATTGCACGCGTGCAGCACGAGGCCCTAGCCCTGCCGATCTCGGCATTGGTCTGCGATGGCGTCTTTTACGACCCTGCCAGGCTCTCCGCGCCGACCAACGCCTTTGCGAGCTACCGCGGCTGCGACTTCCACACCCGCGTGTTCAGCCTAGGGGCGGGCGGCCTGTCCGATCTCTACGACCAGCTGCGCGCTGGACGGCGTCCTAGCGAGGCGCGGCTTCGCGAGCAGAGCTTCGTCGTGCTGCCGCCGTGCGATCCAGAGCGAGCCGCGTACTTGCAGCTCGGCCCTCATGGCCTGCCGAGCGATACCCCTCGCTACGCCCAACGCGACGCGCGCGGGCTTCTGGGCCACGATCAGCCCGTGCCGCTTCCGCACGGGACGGAGGCGCCCCACGTCGAGGCGGGCCTGGCCGCGGTGCTGGCAGACGAGCTGTGGCGAGCGCCGCCCGAGGAGGCGAACAAGGCCGTCTTGGGCTTCACCCTACTGCTGGACTGGACGGCGCGGCCCGAGACCGAGCGCTGGCAGTGCTGCCCCTTGGGACCGGATGCCCCCAGTCAGCTCGGGCCCTTCATCGTCACGCCCGACGAGATGAAGCGCTGGACAAGCCCCGAGCTCACCCTGACGATCGGCGGCCGAGACGCGGCCACGCGCCCGGCCGGGGGCGGGCGCGTTGCGTGGGCCGCGTCGCTGTCCTTCCTCAGCCATGCCGTGCCGCTGCGCGCGGGCGACATCGTCGGCCTGGGCTCGGCCTTGACCGAGCAGATGGCGCGGAGCGCGGCTCCGCTCGGCTACGGCGAGCGCGTCGAGCTGTCGCTCGGCGCGGCCGTCAAGCTCCGCGGCTGGGCCGTGCCCGGACCCGAGACGGAGCGCTGGCGGCTTTCGCGCAGCCCGTGACCCAGCTCAGAAGGCGCCGACCAGCCCGAGGCCGGTAGCGCGCTCGGTGACCCACGGAGCCACGGTAACGGTAGCGGAGGCATCCGCGGGGGCCTCGGCTTCGGTGGTCATGAACACGCCCTCGGCGGCCAGGCCCAGGCCCCCGAGCTGGACCAGCCCGTCGAGCGCGTACAGCACTCCACGCATGACCAGGATGGCCTCGCAGTCCGGATCGTCGGGCGCGCAGCCGGTCATGCCCAGCGCGATCCACGGACCTGCCACGGGAATGGCCAGCTCGTCGGCACCCGGCACGTCGTTCCAGCCGAGCCCGCAGCCAAGGCCAATGCCATAGGCCAGCCCCCACAGGCCCAAGCCGCCGCCGATCAGGCCCGTCCGCACGGACGACGGCGGATAGCGTCGCACGGCCGAAGGGGCTTGCTCGTCGACCACGGGCTCCTGGGCCGCGGCCAGCGCCGAGCAGCCGAGCACGCCACCGATCGCGGCGAGCGCGCCGAGGTGGCGCCAGGCCGACCTTCGCCGCCTAGTCCTTTTCGCCCTTGCGGGGAATGGACACGGTGTAGGAGACGGTCCGCGTACCCTTGAAGGGCGGGATGATCTGGCCGATGAACGCATTCTTGATACACCGCTGGGCCTGATTGGAGCCCGAAGAGAAAAGCGCGCCTAGCCGAACGTCGACGATGGTGCCCTTGGGGCCGTCGAAGACCACCTCCACGTCGCCCTCGCCGCGGGGCACATCCGGCGCGACTGACGGGCAGTCCTTGGCCTGCTCGGCCGCGCGGCGCATCACGTTCTGGGCGGCCTCCTCGTCGAACTCGGGGCCCTCCGAGTCGGCCTCCTCCATCACGTCGTACTGCTGCTCGGGATCCCAGTCTGAGCCCATCGAGGGATCCGGCTCCTCGGGTGCTTTGTTCGAGGGCCCACAGCCCAGGAGCAAGCAGCCCACCGACAACATTAGCATCCGCTTCGCTTGCACGTACCTGCCTCCCCGTCCGACAACCGCAACCGGGTTGCCTGCTCACCGCTCAAGCCTACTGCTGTCGGCGCCTGGAAACAATCGATGTGGGACGACAACCGCTGAGGTGGGGCGGTGTGCCCCGAGGTCGTGGCAAGCAGGTTGCCGCCGATCAGCTCCTGACAAGCGTGCCGTTTGGGCGCACACCATGACAGCGATGTCATACCCCCTTACCCAAACTGCGGGGTCGCTCGGCAGCCGTCATGGGTGGAACGGCGCTCCACCGAGGCACTCGCAGCCCGTCGCGATCTCGCCAGCGTCCTTGAAGAAGGGCTTCGATGAAAAGTCAAATTCGCCTTTCAGAGACCCATGCGGGGATTTGGGGGCAGAGGGAGGAGCGCAGCGACGACCGGAGCCCCCATCGTCTACCGCGTGACGAAGTCCGCCGAACGCCGCAACGCCCCGCGGGGGCTTGGGGGCAGAGGAAGGAGCGATGCGACGACCGGAGCCCCCATCGTCTACCGCGTGACGAAGTCCGCCGAACGCCGCAACGCCCCGCGGGGGCTTGGGGGCAGAGGAAGGAGCGATGCGACGACCGGAGCCCCCATCGTCTAAAACTGCTCGCGCATCTGCCTGCGCATTTTGCACAAGGCCTGCTCTTGGAGCTGTCGAATGCGCTCGCGCGAGAGCTGGTAGCGGTCGCCGATCTGCTTGAGGGTGAGCTCGTTCTCGTTGTCCAGCCCGAAACGCCAGCGGATGATGCTCGACTCGATGGGGCTGAGCTTGGCCAGGAGCCGGTCGACCTCGGCCCGCCAGTAGTCGTCGGCCAAGTCGTCGAAGGGCGACGGGTAACTCTCGGACTCGAGGAAGTCGACGAACCTGCGGCCATCCTCGTCGCCCACGGGCCGATCCAGGGAAAAGGGAGCTTCGGTCGAGAAACCGCAGACCTTGTCGAGCTTCTCGTGAGGCACGCCGGTCGCCTTCTCGAGCTCCTCGACCGTGGGCTCACGGCCGGTTCGGGCGAGCGAGGCCTGGGTGGCGCGGGCCACGCGGTTGTGCGTGTCGAGCATGTGGACGGGGATGCGCACCGCCCTGCCTTTGTCGGCCAGGGCGCGGTTGATGGCGTGCCGGATCCACCACGAAGCGTAGGTGGAGAAGCGATAGCCCCGTCGGAAATCGAAGCGCTCCACGGCCTTCATCAACCCGATGTTGCCCTCCTGGATAAGGTCGATGAGCGGCATCTTGCCGCGGTTGTAGCGACGGGCGATCGACACCACCAGCCGCAGGTTGGCTCGCACGAAGCGGTTCTTGGCAGCGAGCTGTTGGCCGTAGGTGCGATCGATCTGCCCCAGGTACCGCCGATAGGCCGCAGTGGGCGGCAAGTGGGGAATGGGCTTGCCTTGGATGCAGGGTCGCCAGAGCAGCCCGTCGGGATCGCAGCCCAGATCCCGGGCCAAAGCGCGCGCGCGAGAGACCCACAGCCGGTCGGTGTCGGGAAGCTGCAACCGAGCCGCCAGCTTGCGGCAGAGCTCCTCATAGCGCCGCTTCTTGCTGGACGACGGGCGCTTCGAGCGCGCCAGCTTGAGCAGGGGACGCAGCTCGGGCGTGCGCGGTCGGTTGGGCCCGGCCTGCGTCAGATCCTCGCGAAGCGCCGCGAGGATATAGGGCGCCGTGGGCAAGTAGGACAGGATCGCCACCCAATGCGCGATCTCCTCGCGCTCCACCTCTTGCGCCGCCCGCACCTCCTCGGCCTGGTCCATCACCGGATGAGTGGCCATGTCGCGGAAGTAGAGCGCCAGCATGGAGTCGCCCGAGTTCGGCACCACCCGGTCGTGGTCGCTGCGCCAGCTCGTGGGCGGCTCGTCCTCGTTGCGGTCGAGCGAGCGTCCGTCGGGTGGGGGGGGTTGCGACTCGCCAGGCCTCAGCGAGGCAGGCGGCTCGGATCTGCTGGCCGATTGACGAGCGCGCACCTCCGTGTTGCCGGGCTCATCGGCCAGGGTGCTGAGTGGCGGAAGCTCGCTTGGCGAAGCCGCCACGCTCTCGAGATCTAGCTCCGCTGCCGAATGCCGGGCAGACGGGCGCGACGCGGGCGTTCGGGCTGCTAGCCCCACGCCGCTGCGCCGAGCACTCGGCTGGACCGAACGCGACGGCGGGCTCTTGCGAAGAGCCGAGTTGTGAAACGTGGATGCCATGGGGGTGGGTGAGTAGGTAGATGGTGGGCTTCAAACAAGCCTTGCCACGGTGCGTGGCAGGCCCCCCTAACATAATCATTCGAGGGCTCCGTCCATTCCCGATGTCGAACAAGCAGTCACCAGGCTGCTGTCGATTGTCCGGCCCGCTTGCCGACGCCAGTAACTATGCAAAATCAGTGCCACAAGCGGCTTTG
>CAYTYV010000170.1:0-12475 GCA_964441055.1 uncultured Polyangiaceae bacterium
CGAGCTGTGCGTAGCCTTGGTGATGGGTTCGACGATGGGGGCTCCGGGCGTCGCTCCGCTCCTTCCTTCCTCCGCCCCCAAACCCCCGCGGGAGTCTCTGGAGGACAAAAAGGGGACAGGCTACTTTTTGTGCTCGTGAAATATGTGGCCTGCCCCCTTTTTATCCCTTGCGCCGTAGCAGGATGACGTTGGTCTCCGAGCGGCTTTCGCCCACGCTGGTCACGTAGACGGCGGCGCGGCCGCGCACGGGGCAGGCGTTCTCGCAGGCGCCGCAGCCGATGCAGCGGGCCGGATCGACGTAGGGCCGCCGCACCTTCACGGTGGTCGGCTCGGGCGGCGCTTCGGGATCGTTTGGATCGAAGGCGCGCGTGGGCACCTCGGCCTCCTCGACCCAGATGGCCTTGGGCGAGGTGGGGCAGAACTCCTCGCACACGATGCAGTCCGTGGCCATGGCCCAGGGAAGACAGCGGCCGCGGTCGAAAAAGGCCGTGCCGATGGCGATGGCCTGCTGTCCGTCGGTGCCCAGTCGGTGGGCCTCGCCGATCTTCTCGATGGCGCCCGTTGGGCAGACCTCGCTGCACAGCACGCAGGACTGCTCGCAGTAGCCCAGACGCGCGATGAGCATGGGCGTCCACAGCCCCTCCAGGCCTGCCTCGTGGAGCGCGGGGTGAAGCGCGCCATTGGGACAGACCTTCATGCACTCGCCGCAGCGGATGCAGCGCTCGAGGAACTCGCGCTCGGCCCGCGAGCCGGGTGGGCGGATCAGGCGCGCGTGGGCGTGGGCGTCGAGCACGCCGCCCGATCGGGCCGCGGGCACCAGGGCAGCTCCCGCAGCCAGCGCGCCCAGGGCGGTGCGGCGCGAGGTGTCCGGACGCGTGTCCGTGCCCCCTCGATGCGGCAGAAAGCCGAAGCGAATGACGCCCTCGGGACAGGCGGCCTCGCAGTTTAGACACAGGTGGCAGTCGTGCTGCCGCCAGCGCGCGCCGCCCTCGGGCGAGTCGGCACCCTGGCAGTGCTGCAGGCAGCGATTGCAGTGGGTGCACTTGGCTTCGTCCTTGCGCAGGCCGAACAGGGAAAAGCGCGAGAGCAGCCCCAGCAGCGCGCCTAGCGGGCACAGCACTCGGCACCAGAACCGCGGGATGAAGCGGTTCATCACCAGCGCCGCAACCAGCACCAGGCCGAGCAACCAGGCGCCGTAGGTGCGAAGCGGCTCGGGCGACCACAGCGTGAGGGCCAGCACGTCCGACAGCAGTTGTGTCGCTCGCTCCAGGGGCCCGATGCCGCTTGCCGCTGCCGCTTCCGCGACGCTGCGCACGGCGTACTGCGCGGCGGGCAGCACGGCGAGCCCGATGCCGCGGACCGCCAGGCCGATGGGATCCAAGAGCCCGCCCACGGCGCTGCCCAGCGCCGCGGCGCCGAGCGAGGCGAACAGCAGGTAGTACTTGACCTGCTGCCGCAGCGGATGGGTGCGATTCTGCGCGATGCGGCGCGCCCCGCTGCCCAAGCGCGAAGGGCGCACCCAGCCAACGATCTGGTGCAGGGTGCCGAGCGGACAGATCCAGCCGCAAAAGGCGCGGCCGAAGACCACCGTCAGCGCCACCGTGACCAGCGACCAGAGCAGGCCGCGGTAGACGGCGTGGCCGGACAGCAGGGTGAGCAAGGCGACCAGCGGGTTGACCATGAAGAAGGCCTCGACCGGTAGCCCGACTCGCACGGGCTCCTCGGCCGAGGCCACCTCGCCCCGGCTGGCGGTTAGCACCAGCAGCACCAGAAACAGCCCGAGAAATAGCGCCTGGCACAGGCGCCGCGCCCAGATGAGCTTGCCGATGATCGGTCGCGGCCTTGCGCCTGGGCTCGGCTCGGCGGGGGCCTTTTGGCTGTCGCCCTCGGCCACCAGCTAGATCTCCGCCATGGGCAGCGATTTCCAGCCGAGCGTGCCCAAGCCGCGCTGGGCCGCCAGCCGCAGATAGCCGAGCTGCTCGGGCTCGATCCCGATGAGCGTGCAGGCAAAGGCGTCGGCCGCCACCTGGTCGGTCGAGGCCACCACCGTGTTCGCCTCCCGGGTATCGGCGATGTTTCCCCCTTGAGGGCCGCTGCGCATCAGCACGCGGGTTCCGTCCACCACGGTGAGGGTCGGGCGCACGAAGCTCGCCAGATCGGCGATGGATGTGTCGAGGTCCTGGTGCAGCCGGCTGCGATGTCCCCCGAGCAGCCCGTACCAGTTCTTGAGAGCGCCCGTGAAGCGCGCCAGCCCATGGTGCTTGGCCACGGGCACGTTGATGAGCTTGTCGACGTCGATTAGCGGCGCCAGCATCGGCCATTGTCCCAGCGCCCGGCCCCCGAGCTGCATGTCCCGAAAGCGGTGCTCGGCAGGCAGGATCACGGTGGCGCCCGCCTCGGCCGCTGCGCGTTGGATCCCCGAGCGCTGGAAGCTGCGGCCCGCGTCGTTACACGAGACGTCGCTCACGATGACCTGGCGGGCACCTGCCGCGCGCGCTTGCCGCACCAGCTCGGCCACCACCTTGGGGTTGGTGTTGGCGGCCTGCGCGGGCAGTCGGTCCCAGCCGATGTTGGGCTTGAGCGCGACCACATCGCCCTTGCGCACGAAGCGCGCCATCCCTCCCAAGGCGCCCAGGGCCTTGGCGACGAGCTTGGCCGGATCGCTCTCGCTGCGGGCGATGGCAAAGGCCTTGCGGCCGGCCTGCCCGTCGGTCACGCGGAAGTCGCGCACCCGCCCGTCCGAACGGGGTCGCTCGCTCCCGAACGCGCCGCGATCCCAGGCCAGGCGGCCGATCGCCGCGCTGCCGCCGACGACGAGTGCAGCCTTGCCGATGCGCCGAAGCGCCTCGCGACGACCCACCGTGCTCATCAGCGGCTATGTAGCGCGCCCGCCGCCGGGCTCCCAACGAATAGTGCGTCGCGGGTCAGGGTCACGAGGACCACGGGTTGGCTAGTCGAGCGGGGCGCCTGGGGCTGCGGATGCGGCCGGCCCGACCGGGGGCTCGGACGGCGGCGGTGGGCTTGGGGCGGACTCGGCCACGGGATTTTCCGCTGGCGCGGTGGGGGGGACTGTCGGCTCGTGTGACTCGGCGGGCTCCGCCGCAGGATCGGTCGGTGCCGAAGGGCTAGATGGTGGGGCCGTTGCGGCAGGTGGCTGCGAGGCCAAGCAGATGTCGCGGTTTTCGATGCAGCTCGCCAGGTCCTCGCGGCACTCCTGGCGGGCGGTCGCCAGCTTCGAGGCCTCGGTCTCGCAGACGAGCCTTAGTCGGCGCAGCTCGTCGCGCTCGTCGGCCAAGGCTTCTTGCCTGGCGAGCCAGCTCTGCTGCTCGCCGCTCCAATGCTCCTCGATGCGCTGCTGTTCGGCCAGCCATTGCTCCGCGGCCTGCGCCGCATCGTCCCTACAGGTGCGCAGGCGGGCACGGGCGGCCTCCAGGCGGCGCTCGGCCTGCTCGCCGCGCTGACGGCTGGTGGCCAGGATCTGGGCGACCTTGTGCTCGTGCTGGCGCGTCTGTTGGCCCTGCGCCTCGGCGCAGCGCTCGGCGCGCTGCCGCGTGAGCTCGTGTGAAGCGATGCAGGTGTCGAGCTTGTCGAAGGAGGCGGCGCCCTCGGCCCGTACGCGCTCGAGCTCGCCCGCCAGACGCAGCGTTTCCCGTTTGGAAAACCCCCAGGCAGCCACGCCCAGGCCCACCAGCAGCATCGCCCCGGCGGCGATGCGCACCCGTTGCAGGGCGACCTTCTGTCGCGCCACGGCCCGCTCGACAGCGGCGGCGAGCTCGCGCTCGTGGCCGAGCAGCACCTCCAGCTCCTCGGCCATGTGCTGCATGGAGGAGCGCTCGGCCGGGTCGCGCGCCAGCCAGCGGCCCAAGGCCTCGCCGAGCTCTGCGCGCGGCTTGCCGCTGAGCTCGGGCAGCGTCGCAGGGCCGAGCGGCTCGAGCTCCCGCTCTTCAAAGGAGGCGGCCAGCTCGTAGGGCGTCTCGGCGCGCTCGCCAGGGAAGCTCTCCGGGCCCACCAGCGAGCGCAGCAGCGTGGAGGCCAGGCAGTAGGTGTCGATCCGCTCGCTCAGCGCGGGCTTGCCGTCGGGTCCGCTGAGCGCCATGACCTGCTCCGGGGCTGCGTAGAGCACCGTGCCCGCTACGAAGGAGGCGTCGCGCTGCACGGCCACGCCGAGGTCGAGCAACACTGGATGGAGCTGGCCGCCGAAGCGCGCCAAGAAGATGTTCTCCGGCTTGATGTCTTGGTGGCGCAGCCCGACGGCGTGCAGGGCCTCGAGCCCGCGGGCGATGGGCAGGAAGATCTCGTAGGCCTCCCGCAGCCCCAGTGGGCCGCGCTCGAGCCGCTGGCACAGGTCCTCGCCCTCGAGCAGGGGCATGGTGAGCCAGGCATAGCTCTCGGTCACGCCGTGGTCCTTGAGCTGGACGATGTTGGGATGGCTGGCCGCGGCGAGCATCACCAGCTCGCGCTCGACCTCGGCGCGGCCGGCCAGCATGGCGCGGCTGACCACCTTGAGGGCCACGCAGTGCTCGGGCACGTCGGTGCGCCGCGCCACGTACACCCGACCGAACATGCCCTGACCGAGTCGGCGGATCAGTCGGTACTGCCCGCCGACGATGTCGCCTTCGGTGGGCAGATCTTGCTCGTCAGCCGTGGGAGAGGCGCTCCTCCGGCTGCCCGCGATGGTCTCGCGCAGCGAGTTCAGGCCAAAGGGCTGGACCGAGGTGCTGTGGATGGGAGTGTGCTCGGGCATGGCGCTCGGATCGTCCGCGGTGTCGACGGAAGCCCCCCGCGCACGCCCAGCCATGGTATCCAACCCGGGCGGATTGCCGAAAATTCTCGCGGATCGCCGCCCCATGAGCACCCGCCGTTCCAGCTCCAAGCCCCCGTTGGGCGCGCCTTTGCGGGCCGCGCCCTGGGGATCGCGACCGGGGCGGCTGCTCGTCCGCTGCTTGCCGCTCGTGCTCGCGCTCGGGCTGTGCGCGACGGCGGCCGAGGCGGGGGCGAGCCGCTCGGCGCCGAGCTCTCACGAGCTATGGCGCAAGCTCCAGGGGATCGAGCGCCGCGTCCGCCAAGCCGGCTTCAACGATGCACTGGTGGCCGAGCCGCTCGCCGAGAGCCGCCGCGCGCTGGAGCGGGCTCGGGGAGCGCGCGCGGCTGGGGACAGGCGCCACGGAGCGCTGCTCGAGCGGCTCGCCGCAGAGTGGGCGGGTGCCGCGGCGAGCACGCTGCGCGCCGCGCGAGCCGAGCGCCGCGCCCGTCAGCAGGCCGAGCGGGCGCAGGAGCTCGCCACCCGGCTCGAGCGGGCCAGGGCGCTGCTGGCCGAGCAGCAGGCGCGGCGGGGTCGGCTGCAGGCCAAGTTGCGCCGCGGCCGCGGTCTCGAGCAAGGGCCCTCTGGGAAGGCGGCCGGTCAGGCTCCCGCACGCTCGCGCGCAGCCGCGCCCGATCCGGCCGGGCCGCCGCGCGCTGCAAACGAGGCGGGGCCGTGAGCGCGCGCCCGCAGCGTCGCCCCGGTTCTTCCGTGCGCCCAGCCGGTCGCCGCGCGTCGGTGTGGGCGCGGTCCTGGTTGCACGGCCGGGGCCGCTGGGTCCTGCTCGTGGGTGGTCTGGGGCTGCTCGGCTGCGCCCCCATCCCTCCGCCCGACGTGCTCGGCAAGGTCGACGCTGTGCGCCAGGCGCCAGCAAGCCGCGAGGCCGAGCAGTACGCCCCCACCGCCTACCGCCAGGCCGAGAGGATCGGTCGGGAGGCGCACCGCGCATTCGAGCAGGGCGAGCTGGCCGCAGCGCAGATCCTGGGCGAGCAGGCCTTGGCCGCGTACGCGCGGGCGGTCGCCGAGGCTCGCATTGCCCGTGCCGACGAGGTGCGCGTGCCTGCCGAGGCAGATGCCGATGCGTCCGAGCGCGAGCTCGCCGAGACCGATGCGGCGCTCGTGCAGGTGGAGGCTGATATCGCCGCCCTCGAGCAGCAGCTCGCGGTGCTTGAGCAGAGCTCTTCCGCGCAGGCTGGCTCCGTGGCCGACCCAGCGCGGCTGCAGGCTCGTCGCCAAGCGGTCGCCACCCTTCTCTGGCAGGCGCGGCTGCTGTGCACGGCCACGCAGCTGCTCGACGCGGCCGAGCCGGCCACCCCGCTGACGCCGTTGTTGCAAGGGGCGCTGCGCGAGCTCGAGACGCTCGAGGACTTCATCGACCCACTGGCCAAACGCGGCAACCCACCGCCGCTCGATCGGGCAGTCGCGGCGCGGGCGAGCTGCCTTGCGGCGCTCAGCGCAGCGCGCGGCTCGCGCCAAGCCGGCTCGAGCTCGACCGCTGCCGACGGCCTGCTCGCCGAGCTTTCCCAGGCCGACCTGGGTGCTGCTCGCCGCGACGACCGCGGCATCGTGGTGACCCTGCGCGGGCTGTTCGACCGTGGCGATCGGCTCAGCCGCGATGGTCGAAAGCGGCTGGAGCGACTGGCCCGCCTTGCCGAAGCGCATCCGAGCTTCCCCGTGATGGTGGTGGTCCACGATAACCCCGGGACCGGTCCCGCGCAGGCCGAGCGCAGCCGCCGCCGCAGTCGAGCGCTGGCCGCGGTGCCCTGGCTCGCCGAGCGGGCCGTGCTGTCCGCCGAGGGCCGCCAGCCCGTGGTGGATCCGCGCAGCCGCTACCGCCATCGCAACGAGCGGGTCGAATGGGTGTTCGTCTCGCCATGACGGCTTCGATCGGGGCGTCCGCGAGCCACCACCTCTTTCGGAAGCCGCGTTTTCGCGCTTTGCTTCTGCCGCCTCGCGGCGAATAATCCCCACTGGCCCGCACCTGTCGCGAGCCGTTGCCCCAACGTCCAACCGATACGAGGTCCCGTGCCTGCCCGAGCCGCCCACTGTCCGGTCTTCTTGTCCTTGGTCTCCCACCGCGCCGAACGGGGGGTCCTGCTCTTGCTGCTCGCGCTGTCGCTTGCGCTCGTCGGCTGTGAGGACAAAGCCGACAAGTGGTTGCCCAAGGCCGAGGCCACGCTGGAGCACCTCAAGCCCCTGGTCGATCGCGACACCCGCCAGGTGCGCGAAGGCCTCCCCAAGGGCGCGGCCAAGCTCGCCGCGCTCGTCGACGACGAGCCGGCCGCCGACCCCCAGGGGCTGCGCCGAGCCATCAAGAACACCCGGTCCGCCGTCGACGACCTCGCCTTTGCCAAGAGCACCTTCTTTTCCTTCGTCGATGCCCAGGGGCTCGTGGTGCGCTCCGAGGCCGATCCCGACCTGGCCGCGGGTCATTCCCTGGTCAAGGCCATCCCCGAGGCGCAGAAGATGCTCGATCCCAAGGCGGGCGTGGTTGAGGTCTTCGGCAAGATGCACGAGCTCAGGGGCGCCGAAAAAGGCAACGACATGCAGTGGGTGGTGGGCCATCCCGTCACCGATGGCGAGGGCAAGCTCAAGGGTGCCTTCGTCACTGGCTGGTCGTTTCGCGGCTACGCCTACACCCTGGAGCAGCACACCCGACCGCACTTCGTCGAGATCGCGGACGACAAGGGCAAAGTTCCGCTCGTGTACGTCTTTCTGGTCAAGGGCGAGGAGGCCTTTGGTGCGCCCGTCACGCCCGACGTGGACGCCGAGGCCGTGGGCAAGCTGGGCATCGCCGCCAAGCTCGCTGCTGGCGGCACCTTCCACCAGGTCATCGAGGTGGAAAAGCACCCCTTCTTGGTGGTCGCGCGGCCCTTTCCCGAGCTGGGCGAGGGCATCGCCATCGCCTTGATGCTCTCGGTCCAGTAGCGGCCCCGCGCGCGGGCTCAGCCGGTCCGTCGGCTCAGCCTACCCGTGCCGAGCTGCCCGATTGCCGCTTTACCAATGTCGGCGACCATGTCATAGGCTTGCTCCGACATCATGGCGGATGTGGTCGAAGCCCTGTGGGAGCTGCTGCGCACCACGATCCAGCCGCTGATTCAGGCGGATGGAGGCGCGTTGTACGTCGTCTCGCTCAGCGGGGACGAGGTGCGGCTGCACTTGTCCGGCCGCTGCAGCGGCTGCCCGGGCGCGGAGTTCACCACCAGCGGTGTCATCGAGCCCGCGGTGCGCGCCGTGGCGCCCGAGGCCACCGTGTATGTCACTACCGGCTGGCGCGTCCCCGAGGGCGCGGAGCGCATCGGCCACTAGAGTCTCTTGAAGAAGGGCTTCGTGGACAAACGAGTCAAGTTTGTCCTCCAGAGATTCCTGGCCTCTACTTGCGGATCACGTCCTTGACGGACGGGTCGAGGCGCCCTTCGTCCTTGGGCTTGGCCGTGCGCAAGGAGGGCAGCCGCGAGAGCGTGGCCTTGTCCTCGTAGATGATGGCCACCGACTTGGGACCCCAGTCGACCAGCCGCAGATGCGTGTTGGCGTCGTCCCAGTCCACCTCGGCCATGCGGCGGCCGGCTTCGGGATCGGCCGGCTGCTCGCGTCCCGGCACGCCCAGCACCTTCTCGAGCCTCTCCCCCGCGGCCTTGAAGTCCTTGCCGTAGCGCTGGTTCTCGCCCAGCGGGTAGACGTCGATGATCTTCCACAGCCGCTCGCGGATGAAGAAGAAGTGGCGATGGCGGCTCTTGCCCTTGCGCTGGACGTCCATGGCCGCTTCGCGATTGCGGTAGGTGAACTCGCCGACGAAGCTGGTGCCGTCGAGCCGCGTGGGCAGGTCGCCGAAATCGATGCGGGAGCGGCGGAACTGCCGCTTGCGCTCGGCGACCTCTGCCTGCAGCTGGGTCATCTGCACGCCCGGCTGGGCCTTCTGGTACTCGGCGAGGTAGTCCTTGTCGATCAAGCGGTCGTAGAGCTCGGCGACGCCACCTGGGGTCATGCCCCAGGAAAGCCCCTTGGGCGAGAGCGACAGCTTGATCTCGAGCACGCCCGGCTCGGGGGCGTCCTTGTCGGGTTTGCCAGCCTGGGCGGCCAGGCTCGGCACGAGCACCGCCAGACCGAAAGTGAGCGCGAGAAGCTTGCTGAACGTTTTTTGCCTGATCATGTTTTCCCCTGCAGCAAAACGCGTCTTATGCTGAAGCCGAGGACCGTGTACGACGATCGGATTAGTTCTACCACCAGCCCGTGTCCCGACCAACCTGGTTGCGGCCGGATCGCGCCCTGCGGCAAGTCCGACGGGGGGGGCGCGGACGAGCTCGCAGCTTGCTCGGGTGGAACGTAGCCGTTGGACGAGGCTGGAACGAAAACGATGGAATCGATGGGCGCAGCTTGGCTTCGGGGGTCGGCCACGAGGCGAGGCCGGCCTTGGCGAGGCTGCCGCCCGGCCGCTGCGCGCCCGCAACGCGGCTCGCTCCGGTTCCGGATCGGCCTGGTGCTGTTGACGATCGGCTCCGTCCTTGCGGCCGGCTGCGGGGGCGCCCAGGGGCGAGGCTCGGAGCCACGACAGCTGTTGCTGTGGCACGGCGAGCACCGACGGCTGTTCGACGACGCCATCGCCCCAGCCGCCGTGGGCATGTCGCTGGACGGCCGCCCGCCCGCGGAGGATCCTGCGCTGACCATGCGCACAGACGCCGCCGACGTGGTGGCCCGCATGCGGGTCAGCACGGTCACGGTGGAGTCGACGGGCGGTAAGGAGACCTATTTTTTGACCGTGCAGGTGGGCTTTCCCACCTTGGCACCAGCCCGCGTTGACGATACGCACTTCGAGCTGGCCATCGACTCGGCCAACCCGAGCTTCGTCATCGTGCAATCGCTCGACGCTGGCTTGCGAGGGATGGTCTTCGTGGGCTTTGTTCGCTATTTCTCAGGCGAGGTCGGGCCCGAGATCCACTGGCACCTGACCGCCGACACGGACGAGGTCCGCGCGGCGGTGCAGCGCGCCTCAGCGCTAGCCGCGCTAGAAGATGTGAACCTGTGAGCACCATCTGCATCCGGAGCATGCGCGAGGTCGGGTTGATCCGCGAGGCCTGCCAGGTCGCCGTCCAGACGCTGCTGGGCGTGGACGAGCTCATGCGGCCGGGCATCAGCACTGAGCAGATCAACGCCTTCGTCCACGAAGACACCCTGCGGCGCGGCGCGACCCCCGCGCCGCTCCACTACCACGGCTTTCCCAAGAGCGTGTGCACCTCGGTGAACGAGGTGGTCTGTCACGGCATCCCGAGCAAGCGCAAGCTCGAGCCAGGCGACATCATCAACGTCGACATCACCTCGATCGTTCGGGGCTTCCACGGCGACACCTCGGCCACCTTCTACGTCGGCCCGCCCTCGGCCGAGGCCAAGCACATCACCGAGGTGGCGCGCCGCTGCCTGGAGCTGGGCATTGCCGAGGTCCGCGACGGTGCGCGGGTGGGCGACATCGGCGCCGCCATCCAGCAGCTCGCCGAGTCCGAGGGGTGCTCGGTGGTGCGCGCCTTCGTGGGGCACGGCATCGGGCGCAAGTTCCACGAGCCGCCCCAAGTCCCCCACTGGGGCACGCGCGGGGCGGGCACGCGCCTTAGGACGGGCATGTGCTTCACCATCGAGCCCATGATCAATCTCGGCGGCTACGAGGTGCAGGTCTTGGACGACCAATGGACCGCCGTCACCCGCGACCGCAAGCTGTCGGCGCAGTTCGAGCACACCGTGGTCGTCACCAAGCGCGGCTGCGAGGTGCTGACTCGGCGGCCGCGTCCGCTGCGCAACAGCGAGATCTTCGGCAACGCCTTCGGCTAGCCGCTGCTCGCCCGCGACCGCCCAGAGCGACCGCTGGAGCCGCGGCCCTCGGCCGCCTCGGGCGGCGGAGCGTCAGACGTAGACGTGGTGGGGGCCGCGGTGGAGGCGCGGCCGAGGCCGTGCTTGTCGAGCACCAACCCGGTCAGCGTCTCGAGCAGCTTGGGATGTTCCTCGAGGTGCTGGCGCACCCGCTCCCGTCCCTGGCCCAGCCGCTCGCCCTGGAACGAGAACCAGGAGCCGCTCTTGTCGACGATGCCCGCATCGGTGGCCATGTCCAGCACGTCGCCGCTGTGGCTGATGCCACGGCCGTACAGGATGTCGAACTCCACCTCGCGGAAGGGCGGAGCCATCTTGTTCTTGACGATCTTGACCCGCGTTCGGTTGCCCACCACGTCCGGGTCGCGACCCGCGCCTGCCGCCTCCTTGATCGCTCCTATGCGGGCGACGCGCACTCGCACCGAGGCGTAGAACTTGAGGGCGTTGCCGCCTGTCGTGGTCTCGGGGCTGCCGAACATCACGCCGATCTTCATGCGCATCTGGTTGATGAAGATCATCAGGCACTGCGATTTGTTCAGGCTGCCCGTGAGCTTGCGCAGCGCCTGGCTCATCAGCCGGGCCTGCAAGCCCACGTGGCTGTCGCCCATGTCGCCCTCCAGCTCTGCCTTGGGCACCAGCGCGGCCACCGAGTCGATGACGATGCAGTCGATAGTGCCCGAGCGCACCAGCATGTCGGCGATCTCGAGCGCCTGCTCGCCGTAGTCCGGCTGCGCCACCAGCAGCTCCTCGGTGTTGACCCCCAGCCTGCGGGCGTACTGCAGGTCCAGAGCGTGCTCGGCATCGATGAACGCCGCGACCCCGCCAGCCTTCTGGGCGTTGGCGATGGCGTGCAGCGCCAGGGTGGTCTTGCCGCTCGACTCCTGGCCGTAGATCTCGACGACCCGTCCGCGCGGGTAGCCGCCGATGCCGAGCTTGATGTCCAGCGCCAGCGACCCGCTCGAGACGGTGGGCACGTCGTGGGCCAGGCTCTGGCCCTCCTTGAGCCGCATGATCGCGCCCTTGCCGAACTCTTTTTCGACAGCGGTGATGGCGAGCTTGAGCGCGGCAGCCTTCTGCTTGCGGGTCTTGTCCTCGTCGTTCATGGTGGCATCCCTCAGTTGAGTCGGCGTGCGGAGACCATGGGGTAGCTGGCAACCGACGGGACAGCTATACTGTACAAGCGTTCAGGTTGCAAGCCCCACCGCGTGATGACCTGTCCTTCGGTCCGGCGAACGAAGGGAGCGGGGAAAGGGCCCCGCTATGGTGGCGGCTTTGCCGCGGATTCGAGCGGCGTGATTCAGCGGGCGTTGACGACCTCGTCGAGCACGGCGCCGTACACGCCACCGATGTTGTCGCTGCTGCTGTTGATCAGCGTCGTGATCCACGTCTCGCTCTCCGGGTAGTGCAGGCTGAGGGAGGTAAATCCCCAGATCCCACCGCTGTGGCCCACCTGGATGCCGAGTGTCGTGCCGCCGTCGCTGAACAAGCCGAGCCCGTAGCTCCCACCACCCCCGGCCGGGACGTAGGTCGTCATCTCGGTCAGCTCGGCCGGCTCGAGCAGATCGCCGACGAGCAGCGCCTCGAAAAACGCGTTCACGTCGCTCGTGGTCGACACCAGTGCGCCCGCCGTCCACGCCACCGAGGGGTGGAGCATGTCGGTCACGTCCACGTAGGTCCCGGTCTGGCCGTCGTCGTAGCCCTTGATGAGACCGTCGATGGGCGTTTCGTCGCCAGCGAGATACGTCGAGTCGAGGTCGAGCGGCTCGAGCACCCGAGTTCGCAGCTCGCTGGCGACGCTCGCTCCGGTGACCGCTTCGATGT
>CAYTYV010000171.1:0-12465 GCA_964441055.1 uncultured Polyangiaceae bacterium
TGGAGATAGCCGTAGCAGCGTTGATGACATCAGAACCTCCCTACCAGTGCGGCAGTACCGAGGCCCAGCACAGGTCGGATAGTGACCGCGTGGTCATCCGCCTGGTCTGGAGCCAAATTAGATGTGGTTGAATTGGAAGAAGTAAGCGTCAGGATGAGCCCGGTGGCAGCACCAACGCCCGCCGTAACGAATCCTGCGGTGGAGATGTGGGCGGCTGCTGCCAGGCGGTCCTGGTCGGATTGATGTTCGGACTCCTTGCAGCCGTCACCTGGGCACACGTCCTTGAGATCCTCATTCAGAGACAAGGCCACCGCGCCTGCGACCGTGCCCACTAGCAGGCCTCCTGCACCCAGGCCAAACGCAGCCCATGCTTCCAGCGGGATCGCGGTAGACTCCTCCGTTGCCTTGCTCTTGCGCTGTGGCCGCGGCTTCGGTCGGGGGATCGCCTGCGGTTGGACCTCCATCTCGAGCCGACGCTTTTCGCCCTCCTGCAGCACGATGTGCTCTTTGGGGCCAATGAAGCCAGGGGCGAACACCGCAACGTAGTGGGGGCCGGGGTTCAGCTTATTCGGAAATCGAACCAAGTCGGGCGCGAAGCTGACACCATCAATGGTCACCTCGGCGGTCGCGTCAGTCGGGAGGCCAACCAGCGCGACCTCAAGCGACGGCGTGCGCTCCGAGATGTCGGCCACCAGCGCTCGGGCAAGCTCGCGGGCCTGCTTAAACGGTGGGGGCTCGTTCAGGGCCTCTGGGTGGTTGCGCACGCGCGCCAGCGTGTCGAGCGCCTCGACGAGCTGGCCGAGCTTTTCCTGGGCCTTGGCGACGAAAAAGCCCGTCGTGGGTGCGCCTACGATGCCGTCGGCCGCCTGAAAGGACCGAAGAGCGTCTTGGTAGTCGCCCTCTCGGTACTGTCGGGCGCCCTCGTTCATCAGGCTGCGCGCCGTTTCCCTTTGCGCGGCCGTGGGCTCGGTGCGAGGTGCGCCTGGTTGTGCGGACGCGGGGAACGTTGGGCCCGCCAAGATGGCAAGGACCGCGCCGATCTGGACTGCTCGTCCGAAAAGGCCGCGGGCCTGCGCGTCGGCACCCAGGGTGCGACGACTTGGTCCGCGCGCAGCGCGTGGGTCAGAATCCCCAGTTCGTGTGCTGGTCGTCGAGGTCGAATTCATCAGGGGGCGCCTTTTCGATGGATGGTGAAATGCACGCGCGGATTGCGCGCGGGGCGCGAGGCACCACACGAAGTGGTGCCGTGCCGAGTGCTGGTCTAGACGAGGTGAGCGAGGTACGAGCTGCAGGCTTGACCTTGTTGACGGGCTCGTCAGCGGCCTCGGGCTCGACAGGGGCGTCGAGATCGATGGCAGCCTCGAGCTCAGCGGCGCTGCCCTGCGCCCGCGCCGCCGCAGCGGTCTTGGGTTGGCCATTGCTCATCAAGAGCGCCGCGGTCTTCGACAGCGTGGCTGTCACGGGCGTAACCAAGGCAGGCCTGCTGGCACGGCCACCCGCGGCAGCCTCGCCGCCACGAGCGATCGCGTAGTGAAGTCCCACTCCAGTCGCTCCGACGGCGAGAACCGTCGCAGCAACCAGCGCTTCGAGACGCTTCTGTCGGCGTGGTAGCGGTGCCGCGCCAGTGACCACGCTCGCCGTTGGCTCCAGGTCAGGTGCGTCCACGCTTGGCAAGGAACCCGCGAAGGCCCGGGGCGTGGTGCTGGCGCCAGAGGCTGCGGCGACAGGGGCCTCGTCTTCGGTCGCGCTCGGCGCCGACGAAAGCATCGTCGCCTCGGGTGGGGTGCAGCCCTCTTCAGGAGCGCATCCCTCTATGGCTGCTCGAAAGGTGCGCGCCAGCTCGCCTGCATTGGCAAACCGATCCTGGGGTAGAGGCGCCAGCGCCTTTTGGAACCAGGCATCGAGCGCTGAGTCCAGCCCCGGCTCGACCTCGCTCGGGGTAGGAAAGGCGCCCGTGAAGATCTTGAAGCACAGCGCGGGCATGGTCGGTCCTTGAAACGGCAGCGTGCCCGTAAGCGACCGATAGGCCAGCACGGCCAGCGCCCACAGATCCACTTGGCCGCTTGTCGGCCTGCCGTGCAGCCGCTCTGGGCTAAGGTAGTGCGGGACGCCCATCATCATGCCCGTTGCGGTCTTCCAGTCCTGAACCTCGCCAGAGGTCCGCTTGGCAATGCCGAAGTCCAGGACCTTGCAGAACACCTGGCCGCCCACATCGACCATGAAGACGTTGCCCGGCTTGATGTCTCGATGCACGATGTGCTGCTTATGAGCTGCAGTCAGCGCTCGCGCGATTTGAGTTACGACATCCGCCACCTCGGCTGCGGCCATTTTCTCGCAACGCGTGAGCCGCTCGGCGAGCGTCTCCCCTCTCAGCAGCTCCATCACGAGGTATGGCGTTCCGTCGGGCATTCTCCCACGGTCGAGCATCTGCACGACGTGAGGGCTCTTGATCTGGGCTGCTGCCTTGGCCTCTTGCCAGAATCGCTTGAGCGGATGGCCCTTTTTCCACTCGAGCATCTCTGGCAGCATGAACTTGACGGCCACCTCCATGCCCAGGGCGCGGTGCTCAGCCGCCCACAAGCTGCCCATGCCGCCGCGCCCCAAGGGTCGCACGAGCCGAACGCTGGGCGTCACTGAGGTCCCCCGTGCGAGCTTTGGCGTTTTCATGGCTCTTTCTGCCTGTGAAGCAGTCGTTGTCAGAAGCCCCAGTTGATGGGATGCGGTCCGGTCAAGGAGATGTCGCGGCGGGACCGTCTTGCCGAGTGAGCGCGCCGAGCGTCCCGAGAGCCCGCCGCCACACGCAGCGATGTCTTGTCGGGCGCCGAGTTCGGCTTCGCGGACGAGCCGTGAGCATTCGTCTCGGAAGCCGAGTGAGGAGCTGCGGTATTGGAGCCCTGCTCGCCCGCGCTCTCCGAACGCTCAGCCGTTGCCGACAGCGCGCCCACCAATGACGCAGCGAGGCCGGATCGGGCGGCGCGGCTCACAGCGTTGGCTTCGCTCCCGTCGCCAGCGTAGTGCATCCCCGCTCCGCTCACAGCAGCAGCCACAGTGGCCGCGGCGACGGCGGCTTCGAGCCGTCTGCGCTTGCGCCTTGCCCGCAACGCAGCGTCCGGTCCCTTGGTGGAGCTCGTTTCGGCCGACGTCGGTTGGCGCGTCGACGAGCGGGCAAATGCCCAGGGCGTGGCCGATGGCTCCGAGGCCGGGGGTGCCTTCTCAGGCTCCTGCCGCGACTTCATCGTGGGCAGCGAATCGGCTGCTGACGCTGTGAGAGGCTCCGCAGGAGCGTATCCTTCCACCGCTCCGCGAAAGCTCTCGGCAAGCTCGGTGGCGCTGGCAAAGCGCTTCTCAGGGCGAAGCGCGAAGGCCTTCTTGAACCAGGCATCAACGGCTGGGTCCAACGCGGTCTCGATTTTGCTCGGCGCCACGTAGTCCGACGCGAAAATCCGCATCCATAGCCGCGCCATGTTGTCTTCGTGAAACGGCAACTTGCCCGTGAGCCCCCGATAGAGCACGACCGCGAGCGCCCATAGATCCACATGGTGATCGATGGGCCTGCCGTCTTGGCGCTCTGGGCTCATGTAGCGCGCGGCCGCCATTATCAGGCTATTGGGCTTCGGTTCGCCGACTCTCTCACACGTTCGCCTGGCTCTGGCGAAGTCGAGGACCTTGCAGAACAGCGCACCGCTCGTCTCGACGAGAAAGATGTTTCGCGGCCTGATGTCGCAGTGTGCGATGCCTTGCTGGTGAGCAGCCGTCAGCGCGCGCCCAACGTGCACAGCGACATCCGCCAGCTCTGTCGGGGTCATCTTGCCGCAGCGGGCCAGCCGCACCTCGAGGTTCTCCCCTTCGAGCCGCTCCATCACGAGGTAGGGCGTACCGTCGCTCATGGCGCCGCGGCCGAGCACCTGCACTACGTGAGGGCTGTCGAGCTCGGTTACAATCTCGATGTTCTTTTGAAATCGCTCGAGTGGGTCGTCGTTTTGCCACTCCAGCATCTCAGACACCACGAGCTTGACGACGACCGTCGTCTCCAGAGCGAGGTGATCGGCCACCCACAAGTTGCCTCCGCAACCCAAGGGACGCAACAGGCGCAAGCTAGGTCCTAGCGCGGTCCCGGGCGCGAGCTTCGGCCCGCCAAGCGATAGCGTATTTCGTGGCGAGGAGCTGCTGCTCGCAACCCGTTGCTCGCCCGCGGTGCTGGAGCTACTGGCCGCCCGCGACGTGCCGCGGCGCCTAGGAGGAAGCGGCGGTCGGCTGGGGCGAGCGACAGGCGTCGCCGCGTTCCGAGGTGGGGGCAGACCCAGTGCCCGCGCCGGTCTCGACACGCGGTGGTTCTTGCTGGGAGCGCGCTGTTGCGCCCGCTCCGATACGCCTGCGGGGGCGACCCGCTCGGCCATTGCTATGCTCATGATCCTGGGCTCCTTTCGACGCTCTGTATTCCGAAATACAGGAGAGGCGTCTCAGGTCACGGCGGCCAATATGGCATCGCTAACTGCTGTAATAAGTGCGTGTCGTCGCCACTGCCAATTCGTGGGCAAACCGTCATCGAATGGAGCTGCTTTTCAAGACGCACAAGGGATGTCTTGCTTATGCAGTCCGTATGGCTGGCTGCGGCCCATTGAGCAAGCATAGTGCCCGGGATGGAGCAGCGTGTGCGACCCCTCACCCGCTTACACGCAGCGCCGAGTGCGGTGGCGCTGGGTATTTCGAGCGTGCTTGCCTCAGTCGAAGCTCTGCTGCAATTGGGGCTGCAGCGTCAACTGATTGAAAGTGGCGACGAACTCGTCCGACGCGCCGTTGATGTCGCAGGTGTCGCACGCGACCTTGCCGTCGCCGAGGTCAATTGTGCCGTAGAAGGGCCCTGCTACGGCGACGATGCCGTCGCCGTTGACCGCGACTCGCCTTATCGCTTGTCCTGTGGCTAGACCATGCAGGTCGTCGCCAAAGCCGGAGACAGAGACGCCAGGAGCACCAGCGTTGGCGTTGAGCGTCGCCAGGAAGGCGTCTTTGGACCCGGGGTGGCCGGAGTCGATGCCACCCGTGCTGCCACCGAAATCGAGCCTACCATAGAACCACCCGCCCAGTACGATATGGCCCCAACGGTCGACCGCCATCGAGGTGACAGCGGCGCCGTGGCCCGTGTCGCCCCAATTGACCGCCCATTCCGTACTACCATCATCGGCCCGCAGTCTTGCGGCAAATGCCGAGATCGTGCCGTCGGCGGTCAGATCCGTGCCGTCTAGACTCAGCGACTCCTTGAACCAACCGGCCATGACGACGTCGCGGTCGCTGAGTGTGTCCACGCCGACAACCACTTGGTGCATGCCGTCGTTGTTGCCAAAGCGCCTGGCCCAGTTCGTTTTGCGGAGATCGGTGCTCAGGCTGAAGACGAGGATGTCTCCGTACTCGTACAAGCCGTCTTGGTCCTCGCCGACGACGATCACGTTGTCGGCATCATCCACGGCAACGTAGGTAGCGATTTGGTTGCTGAAACTGTCCCCGGGGCTGCTGAGCGCGCCGAAGTTGGCGGAGTGCAGGTGTGCACCATCCGCCGCGGCGAGGCGCACGACGAAAGCGTCCGAGTGCAGGGGCTTGAGCAGATCTCCCCCAAAGCTCACGTCAGCACCGTGGAACCGGCCTACGACCAGGATGTTGCCGTCGCCGTCCGCCGTAGCGCCGTAGGCCACAGTCTCCGAGGTCCCCTGCCATTGCGAAGGTGCACCGAAGGTCCTCCACCAGTCGAGTGTGCCGTCGTCGGAGTCGTAGCGCGCCACGAAAGCATCGATGTCACCCGCGGCTTCGGCGTCGGGCGAGCCATCTTGGTCGAAGTCGATGTTCCCGGTGAACTCGCCGACGACGATGACGTTGCCTGCATTGTCGAGCACGGTGTTCCAGAGCTGTTGGCTGCTGCTTCCGGTCGCGCCCATGATGGACGTGCTCCATTGGCAGGCCAGTAGCCCCCCTTGTGGAGCCAATTTGGCGAGGTACGAGTCGTCCTGTTGTCCGTCCTTGCTCTCACCAGCGAGCTCCCCGCAGCCGAAGTCGAGCCGAGGGTTGCCCGCTGGCTTCCAGAAGCCACCAACGAACACCTCGCCGTTCTCGTCCACAGCCAGGCCCCAGGTTTCCTCCTGGAGCGCACCGCCGAACTGGGCGTACGAGATCAGGGTGTGAGCGAATCCAGCTCCGCCGCCAGCAGCCCCAGCGTCACCTCCCGCGCCAGCGTCGCCTCCCGCGCCAACGTCACCTCCCGCGCCAACGTCACCTCCCGTGCCAGCGCCACCTCCGGCGCCCGCCGCGCCGCCACCGCTTCCCCCGGTTGATGGCGCGCTCCCCCCTGCCTCCGTGTCGCCTTGCGAGCTGCTGCCGCTACAGTCGTCTAGGCCGCAGACAAAGTTGCAACCGGCGGCAAGGACACTTGCGGTGAGCAACATTGAGGGTACCCGAAGCGGCGCGGATGACATCAGAACCTCTCCGTTTGTGTGATGGTGGGTTCGTCGTGGTCGGCCTGTTGTTTGGGCGTGCCTGATGGCGTCTGCGCGTGGGGGTTCGGTGCCTTCTGTTCGGCGTCGTGTTCGGATGGTGGCAACCCAGCGCAGGTGCTGCGCACTCGGTCTGCCAGAGGGGAGCGCGGTGCGTTGCGGAGAAACTGCGCGGCCTCAGCCCGCGCCTTTTCTACCTCGCCCATCGCGCATAGGGTGAACACCCTCGCGGCCTGCCGTTCCTCGCTCAAGCCGCCTTGCGGGTACGTGTCTTGGTGCGTCTCGAGCAGCTCGAAGGCGCCCTTGGCGTCTCCGGCCTGCAGCTTGTCCTGTGCCGCGTGTAGCAGCTCGACCTCCGCGCCCAGCTTGCCCTGTATGGGCTGGAGCACGACCGGTCGCGCGCCGCTCGCGTGAGCTGACGGC
Source organism: uncultured Polyangiaceae bacterium (assembly GCA_964441055.1). GTDB lineage: Bacteria > Myxococcota_A > Polyangia > Polyangiales > Polyangiaceae > JACQWT01. The sequence goes on from CAYTYV010000171.1 coordinate 6,903, forward strand.
TTGGCTGGAAGCTGCGCAGGAGCGAGCTCTTCGTTTTTATCCGCCGAAGCCTCTCGTGGTTCGTGGAGGAGATCCCTGCGGATCGCTGGCAGCGCCCGCGGCGCTGGAGCTGGCGTTGCGATCGGGCGCGCGATGCTAGCGGTCGTTGTGGCGCTTGGTGGTGTGCTCGGCTCGCTCGTCGACGCGGCAACGCCGATGCCCACCGCAGCGATGCTCGATGCTACGACGACCTTGCCAAGTATACCCGTGCTGGCGATCGCGCCTTTGGCAGTAGCGAGCGCCGTGCCCGCCGCCGAGGGGGCGGCGGCCGCCAACCCCGTGCTGGCAGTCCCTTTGACGGTGACGCTGGCGGTGGCGTTCTTGGCGGCAGTGGACGCGGTTGCTGCTGTTGCTGAGGCGACGCCCAGGCGCGCGAACACCGCTCTGCGCACGCGCCGACGCACCTGTTCGCTCGGTGCCTCGCCCATCCGAGCCTGCTCGATGAGAGCCCGTTCGTGGGGCGCCAGCTCGCTCATCGAACCCTCCATCCGTCGCGAGCGCGATAGCGTGCAGCGGCGTGCTTGAAGTGGCTCCTTGCCGCGCGCAGACGGGAAAACACGGTGTTGACGTTGATGGCGAGCACCTCGGCGACCTGTGATGCGGAAAGCTGCTCGAGCTCCACGAGGACGAACACCTCGCGCTTGTCGTCCTCTAGCTGCTCGAGGATCGAGTACAGAATTCGAACGGCCTCGGCCTTCTCGACGCGGACGCTGGGTTGCTCCGCTTGGGCTCTGCCGTCCACCTCGAGGCTGAGCGTCACCCTGGACGCCGACAGCCCCACCCGCCTGCGCTTCGCCGCGCGACGGTGGTTTCGCACGATGCCGAGCGCGACCCCAAAGAGCCAGGTCTTGAGCGATGAGCGCCCCTCGAAAGTATGGAGCCGTCGGTGTACGGTGACGAACACCTCCTGGACGACGTCCTCGGCCGTCGCGGAGCTCACGCCCAGGCGGCGCACGCTTCTCCAGACGAAGTCGAAGTACTCGTCGTACACTTGCTCGAAGCGTAGCCGGATACCGCTTCTTGGCGCGACGCTTGAGGACTCCTGGGCAGGCGCGTCCTCTACCGAGTGCTCTGGCTGCCCGCGTTCAGGCTGCACCAGCGCCCCGCTGCGTTGGTCATGCTCGCTGTGCCCATCGGCGGCAAAGAGCGGCAGGCGTTGCGCGAGGACGCTGCTCATCTCTGACTGGGTGTCCGGGATTTCGCGGGATCGTCTCACCATCTCGCTTCGACCTCACTAGAGACCATGATGACGGCGAGGCCGCCCGCGCTCGTGACGAGCACAGCGGCGCTGAGTGACCTTGCGGGCGACTGCGAGGGCGGCGTGGGCGTCAGAACCTCCCTACTACCCCCAGGTTGCCAATACCCAGTACTGGTTGCACCGCCACGGCGCTGTCGGTCGAACCGCCGGGAGGCGAGCCAGACTCGGGCGCATCGGAGGTGAGCACCAGCACGAGCCCGGTTGCTGCACCAGCTCCCGCCACGATGAAGCTAGCTGTAGAAGCGTGGGCGATCACGCGGATGCGGTCACGCTCAGATTCCCGCTCGGGCGTGCAGTTGCCGTCTTCGCAGCTTTTGCTGAGCGCATCCGACTGGGACAACGCGATGCTTCCGGTCACGGAGCCGACCAGCAGGCCTGCCGCGCCCACCCCAAACGCGGTCCAGGCTACTGGTGAGACGTAGATTTCAGCCCCGCCCGCCCCCTGAGGCTCGGTTGGGCTGCTGGACTCGGGCGCGGGCGTTAGAGCCACCACGGACGCGGGCAGCAAAGCCGGGAGGCTCTCGGGTGCCGTTCGAACGGCCCTAACGCCTGGAAGCGTAGCGATTTCAGCTAGCTCAACGCGTGCGCCCGCCTTCGCCACAGCCTCTGGATCGAAGGCCAAGGCCACGATGAGCGCCGCGGCGTCGGCCAGCTCGTCGCACGATGACCCGTGAAGCGTCCGCTGCCCGGGCGTTTTTCCCGCCGCGGTGGTCATGCGCAGCGTCCAGTCGCCCTTTGCCCCCGTCACCACGGCACGAGCCGACACGCGCCTAGCGGCGAGCGACTTCGCCTGGCCGCCGAGCAGACGGTGGATCAGTGCTTCCACTTGCGGGTGCTGCGGACATCCTGGCGGAGCGTTCCAGTCGATTTCGATCGGAGGCGCACCTTGTGCCCAGCTCACCCCGCACAACGTCACCAATCCCAGCACGGCGACCGCGCAAAGCAGAGCGGCCGCTACCTGGCGTACGAGTGGAGTTGGTTGGCGTACAACTGAAGTTGGCGCCCGTGCAATAGCACCTCCGCCTACAATGGAGCACACGTGCCCAGGGCAAATGGCGATGGACTGTAGGCGTGAAAGAGGCTGGCGTTCAGGTATGCAAAGGTGGGTGTCGCGAACGCACGGTCTCCGTAGCCCTTCTGGCTCTCGGGGTCCCGCGCAGCGCGCACCTGCAAGCACACCCTGCGGACGCCCACCCATATACCTCAAGCCTATCACGACCGATCGCCCGTTGGGGGGTCTTCTCGATGCGGGCAGCAGCACCCCGACCACCAGCGTGGCACGCGCGCTTGCGCCAGCAGTCGCGCTGCTCCCCTGCGTTGGTGGTCACGTCCGTCGCTGGAGGGGTCCACCGCTTGCGCCCTCCCTAGAGGCAAACGGACCTGTTGCCGCACTCGGCTCAGCAACGCCCTCGTCTCCACTCTCGGTCCCCTCGCCACGGGGCCCCCTAGCTCCGTACGGTGGAAATGCGCGAGGAAACGCCCGAAGAGAATATGCAGAAACTGGGCCAACCCGCTCAATCGCATTTTCCGGGACCCGAGGCATTGCAGCAAACCGCGGCGCTCCTTGGTGCGACAGAAAGGTCACACCTGCGGGCGTGCAAACCTCTTCGAGACGTGCGTTCTCTAACGGACACCACATCGCCTTTTGACGAGGCCGACCGAGACCGCTGGGCGGCCGATCGAAAGGGCTGCTCTTCGGGATCAGCTGATATGGTGGCGTGGAGCAAACGCCTACTCGGGGCGGTCCTCCCCGGACAACCCCGACGGGCCGCCGCAGGCGTTGCGCACCCGGTCGGCGAGCGGCGAGTGCGGCGCGTTGCGGAGGAAGCGGGCAGCCTCAGCGCGAGCCTCTTGGTGTTTGCCCATCTGGCATAGCGCGAACACCCTTGCGGCCTGTCGCTCCTCGCTCAGGCCGCCCTCGGGGAACTCGTCCTCGTGCTCGTCGAGCAACGCAAAGGCTTCCTCGCCGTTTCCGGACTGCAGCTTCTCCTGTGCCTCGCGCAACAGCGCGAGCTCTGCTCCCAGTCGGCTCGGCGCCGCTGTTGGTGCGGCTTGTGGCGGCTTGGCGACGCAGCTCGGCGGCTCGGGCGCGGCCGACGTCAGGGCTGAGTCGCCCGTCTCTTCCTCGAGTGGCGCCCGCTCCTCGTCAAGGGCATCATCTTGGACTGCCGCTGGCTCGGGCGGCGACGTGGCGCTCGGTACTGGGAGCTGACGAGTAGCGGCGACCGTCGGCGCAGGCGCTGGCGGTGTGCTGGGCTCGCTCGTCGACACAGCGATACCCGCACCTACGGCAGCGATGCTGGAGGCCAGCACCACCTTGCCGAGCAGGCCAGTGCCTAGGACCGCCCCTTTGATGGTGGCGAGACCGGTCCCCGCCGAGGCCGCCCCTTTGGCGGCGGTGAGGCTCGTGGCAATGGCCGTTCCTTTGGTGGCGGCAAGCCCCGTGCCCACGGAAGCACCATTGACCGTGGCGAGCCCAGTCCCCGCAGCAGCCCCGTTGACCGTCGCAAGGCCTGTGCTGGCGGCTGCCCCTTCTGCGGTAGCGAGCCCAGAGCCCGCTGCCGCGGTCCCCTTGGCCGTGGCGCTAGCGGCTGCGTTCTTGGCCGCGGTAGTTGCTGCCGCGGCTCCCGCTGTGGCGATGCCGAGCTGGGCGAATACGCTCGCGCGGACCCGCTGGCGCACCTGATCGCTTGGCGCCTCACCAGCCCGCGCCTCGTCGATGAGGGCTCTCTCCCCGGGCGACAGCTCCATCATACGTTTCTCCATCGTTCGCGGGCGCGGTAGCGCGTGGCGGCCTGCTTGAACTGGCTCCTGGCCGCGCGCAGGCGGGAAAACACCGTGTTGACGTTGCTGGCGAGCACTTCGGCGACCTCGGCCGCGCGGAGCTGCTCGAGCTCCATCAGGATGAACACCTCGCGTTTGTCGTCGTCCAACTGCGCGAGGATCGAGTACAAAATGCGGACTGCTTCTGCCCTCTCGGCACGGGCGTGGGGATGCTCGCTGTCGGTCTTGCCGTCTGCGTGGAGCCTAAGCGCGACCGCGGTGGCCGACAGCCCATCCCTCCTGCGCTTGGCCGCTCGGCGGTGGTTGCGCACGATGCCGAGGGCCACGCCGAACAGCCAGGTCTTGAGCGAGGAGCGCCCCTCGAAGGTATGAAGGCGTCGATGCACGGTGACGAACACTTCCTGGGTGACGTCCTCAGCGGCGGCAGCATCCACGCCCAAGCGGCGAACGCTACGCCAGACGAAGTCGAAGTACCCGTCGTACACATGCTCGAAGCACAGCCGGGCTCCGCTCTTGGGGACGATCCCTGAGGAGTGCCGTTCCGAGGAGTCTGCCGCAGGTGCGGGCTCTTCCGAGGGCTGCCGCGGATCGCGCTCAGCGTCCCTACAGGCTCGGAGGCGCTGATCCTCTCCGCCCTGCCGGGCGGGGACGGGCGGCAGCAGAATCTTGGCGAGCGTGCTGCTCATCTAAGGCTGAGTGTCCGAGGTGCTGCGGGCTCGTTATGAAATCTCGCGTCGAGCCTCAAACGACGGACGGCGCGATGGCCAGCACCAAGGCGACGGCGAGGTAGGCTGGGCGGGGGCCTTGCTCAAAGGCGGCGCCTTGCCGCTGCGAGGGCTAGCAGCGCGCCCAGCAGGAGCAGGGCAGGGGTTCGGGGCGGGCGCGTGTCGGTTCGGGCCGCGGCGAGTCGGCAGGCGCAGCCGCAGCTTTTTTTGTAGCCTGGAGCAGGTTCGCCGATGGCCGGGGACGCTGAACTCGGCACACACTCATCAGCGGGGCTGCAATAGTACGCTGCGACGCAGTCGGCGTTACTGCTGCAACTTGTTAGGCAGGTCTCGCCGTCAAAGGAGCAAACGTAGGGATCACAGGCCGTTTCGACCGGTACGCACGAGCCGCTGCCGTTGCAGGATAGCTCGACCTGGATTCTGCCAATGCACGTCGTCTGCCCACATAGCCCCCCTTCGGGGTCGTTCGCCGTGCAGCTGTCGGTGTCCTCGTCGCACGACTCGGCGCAGTCGGCGTCACCGTCTGGGCCTGGGCAGGGGTTGCCCGTGGAGCTGCCGCAGACGCCGCCAGTGCAGGTCTCGGTGCCGTTGCAGTAGAGGCCATCGCTGCAGGCAGCACTGTCCGGGTCGTTGGCCAGGCAGTCGTCGTTGTCCTCGTCGCAGGACTCGGCGCAGTCGGTGTCACCGTCAGGGCCGGGGCACGGGTCCCCGGTGGAATTGCCGCAGACGCCGCTGGAGCACGTCTCGGTGCCGTTGC
>CAYTYV010000172.1:0-12372 GCA_964441055.1 uncultured Polyangiaceae bacterium
CCTCAAGGCCACGGGCACGCCCACCTTCTTCATCAACGGCCGCCGCTTCGTCGGCGCCCGCTCCTTGTCCGCCTTCGAGGGCATCGTGGACGAGGAGCTAGCCCACGCCCGCGAGCTCCGCGCGCAAGGCGTCCCGCCGCATCGCATCTACAAGGCCATACAAAAGGGAGCGAAGACCCCTTAGGCCTGACGCGCACGGTCGGCTCGGGGAAAGCGCCACCGCCGAAAAACTCCTCGGCGGTAGTGCCAGCCTCAGGGGCACACTACCGTGTCACCGCCCATGTCCCTGCGCGGCGGCTACCTGCTCTTGGCGCTGGTGCTGCTGGGCTGCTACCTGCCCACGCTGGCACCGGGAGCCACCTTCAGCGACGGCCCGGAGATCGTAACGGCCATCGTGAACCTCGGGGTGATCCATCCCACGGGCTACCCGCTGTTCACGATGCTGGCGCACGCCTTCACGCGCCTATTGGCCGTGGAGCTTCCGGCCTGCGTGAAGGTGGAGATCTTCAACGCCCTGTGCGCGACCGGGGCCGCGCTGCTGACGGCGCGCGCCACCGCCGATGCCATCGAGCACCCGATCGGTCGGGCATCGTCGGACGACCGCCGCCGCGCCGACCTGGCGGGCTTGCTGGGCGGCGCCCTGTTGGGCCTGAGCCCGCTCATCTGGGAGCAGGTGCGCATTCCCGAGGTCTACCCCTTCCAGCTGTTGCTGGTGAGCTGGGCGGTCTGGGCCTTGGTGCGCTTCGAGGTCAGCCGCCGTAGCGCCTACCTGGTCCTCGCGGCGCTGCCCATGGGGATGGGCCTGGCCCACCACATCACCATGATCTACTTGCTGCCCGCGGCCCTGCTCTACCTTCTGGCGCGCAGGCCGCGGCTGCTCGTCGCCTGGCTCGTCGCACCCGTGGTCGCGCTCGCGCGCTTGCGCTCACCGGGACGGCTGCGCCGCTGGCGGCTCGGCGGCTGGTGGGCGCTGCCGACTGCCTGCCTGGTCGGCCTCGTGCCGCTTCTGAGCTACGCCTACTTGCTCTGGGCCGACGCCCACACCGTGGCCTTGCCGTGGGGCGACGTCAGTAGCTGGGAACGGCTGGTCGACCACGCCACGGGCAAGCAGTATCACAAGTTCCTGCACGCCCGCCCGCTGGACTCGTACTGGAACCGCATCGAGCACCTGCCCCTGGTCTTCGACCGGCAGTTTCTGCCGATCGGCACGGCGCTGTTCTTCACGGGCGTCGTGGTCGTCATTGTCCGCGCGCGCAAGCTCGGCCTGCTGCTCATGGCTTGCCTGCTGTTCAACGTGGGCCACGGCGTCTACTACGCCGTAGGCGACTACGCCAACTACTTCATCCCCGCGATGGTCCCCTGCGCGATGTTCATCGGCATAGGCGCGTGGTGGGCGCTCGGTTGGGCCGCGAGCCAGCCTCCGAAGGCCCGTCGCTGGCTTTGCGCCGCCGTGGCCGCGGCAGTGCTCGGCGGGGCCGCCGCCACGGTGCTGTTCTATCTCGAGCGGCCACGCCGCTACCCGGCCGACTTCGCCGAGATTGCCCCCTGGGCCGTGGTGCTGCCCCTGGCGGTCGGTGCCGCCGCGCTGGCGACGCTGGCCGGGGCGCTCTACCGACGCCGCCATCGATTCGCCCGGCCCCTTTCGCGCCGCGCTCTTCCCGCCGTTGTCGCGGCCGCCGTGCTAGGCACGCTCGCGCCCGCGGCCGCCATGCGCGGCGGCCGCATGATGGGTCGAGCCGTGGTGGGCGAGAGCTACGGCGCCGAGCTCGCTGAGCACATCCCACCGGGGGCGGTGCTGCTGACCCAGGGCGACGGCTTCCTGTTCAACATGTGGTACCAGCACCACGTCCACGATCGCGGCACGGACTTCGTGACCCTGGACATGGGCAACCTGAGCACGGCCTGGTACGCCGACTACGTTCGCACGCGCTACCCCTACGACTGCGACCCGCTGCTGCCCGAGCATCGCCGCGAGCCCGAGCGCTACCGAAAGCTCTGCGGCAGCTTCCAGGCCCGCCTACAGCGCGATGCCAAGCGCAGCTGGACCTCCCTGGGTCTGCGGCGCAGCCTCAAGGGAGCCCGCCCGATCGAGGTGACGGCGCCCAAGCTGCGCGGCAACGATCCCGGCTGCGCCGATCCCGCTTTTCAACAAGAGCACGGCCTGTTTGGCAAGGAATGCCGCTGCTACAACTACGGCCGCGAGCCCGGGGTGGTCGAAGAGGACTGCGTGCTGTCGGCCGAGGACGGTGGCATCGTGCCGCGCTGGCCCGAGGAGGTGCGCGCCCACCGCATCATCGAGGACATGATCGACGAGCGCCCCATCTTCGAGCGCAACCAGTTCACCCGCTGGGTGGGCAACCCCAAGGACAATCACCGCGACTGGAACGGCCCCGTCTACCTGCGGGTCTCGGGCGAGTACGAGCTCGTCAACCGCGGCCGCTATAACCAGATCGTCTACTACGACGACGTGGCGAGCCTGTCCGATCCCTGCGCGAATGAGCGCCTGGTGCCCATAGCCCTGCGGCCGCTAGTGCCGCCGCGCAGCGTCAAGCCGCCACGCGTGCGCGAGCGCTACCAGCCCAACGAGCGGCCGACCCTGCTCCGGGCGAGCTACCTGAGCGCCGAGCCCGACGGCAACGACGACGATGCCACGCGCCTATTCGAGCCAGGCCAAGCCATCACCATGCGCCTCGAGTGGTTCGAGCGCTACCACTACGACCCGAGCGAGCCCGACCGCCGCGGCGAGCCTATTCGCGAAGGAGTGCGGGTGTGCTTTTTCGATCCCGACGGCCAGCGCATCGCGGTCGAGTCCGCCATCTCGGGCAAAAAGCGCGCCGCCGTCCATCTGCCCGCCCGCGCGCTGGAAAAGCCCGGCCGCTACACCGTACAAGCCTGCAGCGTCGGCGATGTAGGCGAGCGCGAGCTTCCGCTGCCCGAGGCGATGCCGTGCAAGCGGATCATCCTGGAGTACGGCTTCGAACGGCGCGGCGGAGGTGGCGGCTCACTCTAGCGGCAGAGCCGCCCCGGCCTCCCCGACATAGACCCGGCTCACCTGACGGCCCATCAGATTGGTCACGTACAGCCAGTTCGCACCAAACCCGCCCGTACCGAACGCGCCGTTCGCTGGGAGGCTGAACTCCGACGCTGGGGCGATCACGGTCTTCGCACCGTCCGTCGCCCACCTGACGACTCCCTCCCCGCTCGAGACCAAGGCCAGGTCGCCGTTCGCGAACACCGCAATGCCGTCGACGTTGACGACATCGTCGACCAGGATCTCGGGCGGACCGAAGCCCGTTTCCGTCCGGGGAAGCGAGTAGACCAGATCCGCGTCCCACGATGCGACGTATAGCGTCGCGCCGTCCGGGGAGAACGCCATGCCGTTGGGGTAGGAGATGGCGTCGGTTACCAGGCTCACCGACGCGCCGTCCGCGCTGGCGTGGTAGACCCGCTCGGCGGCCGAGTCGCTGAACACCACCGAGCCGTCTCGGTCTATCGCCACGAAGTTCGTCAGCTCGAAGTTGTCCGGGCCCACGAACAGGGACTTTTCCCCGTCCGGCTGGACCCGCCACAGCACCCCGGGGAACTCGCCTTGCCCCGCGCCGCCCTCGGCCTTGCCGCAGACGATCATGCTGCCGTCGGGGTGGCGGGCCATGCCGAGTGGACCTGGCAGGTCCACCAGCGCGCTGGTCTGGCCGTCCGCTGCGATCTGCTGCAGCGCGTTGGTCGCCCCAACCCACAGCACCAGCTGGCCGCCGCTGTCCGCGATGAACGCTAGCCCTTCGTTGCCGCTGTCTACCTCGGCGAACACCTCGACGGTGCCCACCGCAGGCTCGCCCACTGCGGGTGCCTCATCATCCTCGCCCGAGCACGCGCATAGAGCGCCGACGAGCAAAACCACAAACCACTGCGAAGCCCGTTTCATCTCAACCGAGTGAGCAGCAATCCGCGGGTGCAGTCAAGGGCTCGCACCCACGCGAGCTGGAGCTCTCTCAGCCCTTGCCCGGCTCCTCGCGCCGTACGCGCGTGCCCTCGGGCCGATCCTCGACCAGGTAGCCTCGCTCGGCGATCTGCTGCCGCAGGGCATCGGCGCGGTCGAAGTCGCGAGCCTCCCGCGCCCGCTCCCGCTCGGCCAGCCAGTGCTGGATCTGGGCGGGAACCGACTCCGGATCCTCGGCGGGCAGCAAGCCCAGCACTTGGTCCATGCCCTGCAGGGCCTCGACCATGGCGCGGGCGTGTCGGGTGCACAACCTGCGCTGGTTCATCAGGTAGTTGGCCTGTCGAATGAGCCGAAACACCGTGGCGAGCGCGGCCGAGATGCTGAGGTCGTCGTACATGGCGCGGCGGAACCTCTCCTTGGCGTCCACGATCCAGCCTTCGATCTCGTCCACGCAGGGCACGTCGTTTTCCACGGCCTGCAAGTTGCGCACGCACTCGTCGATGCGCCTGAGCGAGGCGCGGGCCGCCTCCAGCGCCTCGTCGCTCAGCCGCACGGGCTGGCGATAGTGCGTCTGCAGCAGAAAGAAGCGTACCTCCCGCGCGCTGTAGCCCTTGGCCACTAGATCGGGCAGGGTCACGCGCGTCTCGGCCGCGTCGGTCATCTTCTTGCCGCCCGCCAGCACCAGCTCGCTGTGCAGCCAGTAGCTCGCGAGCGGCTGGCCCGTGAGCGCGCGGCTCTGCGCCAGCTCGTTTTCGTTGTGCGGAAAGATCAGATCCACAGACGCGCTGTGGATGTCGATCCGCTCGCCCAGGTGGGCGCGTGCCATGGCCGAGCACTGCACATGCCAGCTCGGCCGCACGTTGCCCCACTCCGTCTTGGTGCTCAGCCCGCGGCGGATCTCGGCCAGGGTCGAGCGCCTGAGCAGGGTGAAGTCTCGCGGGTCGTTCTTGTCGTAGCGCTCGAGATCGACGGTGGCGCCCACCTTGATCTTGCCCAAGTCCTTGCCCGAGAGCTCGCCGTAGCTCTCGGAGCGACCGATGTTGAAGTACACCGACCGCAGCTTCTCGTAGGCGTGGCCCTGGCGGACCAGCTCGGTTGTGAGCCGGGTCATCTCCTGCACCGACTCGCTGGCACGCGCATAGCGGTGGGCCGCGAGGATGCCCAAGGCCTCGCGGTCGGCGTGGAACTCGGCCTCGTAGCGGGCGCACAGCTCGCTGATGGGCACGCCCTCGCGCTCGGCGGCCTGCATGGTGCTGTCGTCCAGATCGGTGATGCTGACGACGTGCTTGACCTGGTGGCCCGCGTACTCGAGCGTGCGCCGCACCAGATCGTCGACCAGCATGCGCCGTAGCAGCCCCAGGTGCGGCCGCATGTGGACGGTGGGCCCACAGGAGTACATGGTGACCTCGCGCCCCTGCTCGAGCGGCTCGAAGCGCTCGTAGCGGCGCGAGAGCGTGTTGAAGAAGCCGAGCGCCAGGGGCAGCTGCTCGGGCTCGGCCACCTGGAACAGCGGGGTGCTCAGGTAGCGCTCGCCGCCATCGGGGAAGACCACGACGATGAGCCCGGAGTCGAGCTCGCGGGCGAGCTCACAGGCCACGTGCATGGCCGCCCCCGAGCTCATGCCCACCAGCAGCCCCTCCTCGCGGGCGATCCGGCGGGCCATCTCGAAAGCGTGCTCGTCGTCGATGTTCACCTTCTGGTCGAGCGTGGCCGCGTCGTAGATGCCGGGCACGTAGGCCTCGCGCAGGTTCTTGAGCCCCTGGATCTTGTGTCCCAGATGGGGCTCGACGCCGACGACTCGCACCCGTGGATCGAGCTCGCGGAAGCGCTTGGAGCAGCCCATCACCGTGCCCGTGGTGCCGATGGTGGCCACCAGGTGGGTGATGCGGCCGTCGGTCTGCTGCCAGATCTCGGGCGCGGTCGTGTGGTAGTGGGCCAGCACGTTGGCGGGGTTGTTGTACTGGTCGGTCAGGTAGTAGCGATCGGGCTCCTCGGCCGCCAGCTCGTAGACCCGCTCGATGGCACCGTCGGTCCCCTGCTCGGCGGGCGTGAGCAAAAGCTCGGCGCCCAGCGCCGCCAGGATCTTGCGGCGCTCCACGCTGACGGCCTCGCTCATGGCCAGCACCACGCGGTAGCCCTTCACCGCCGCCACCATGGCAAGACCGATGCCCGTGTTGCCCGAGGTGGCCTCGATGATGGTCTTGTCCGGGGTGAGCTCGCCGCTTTTCTCGGCCTGCTCGACCATCCACAAGGCGATGCGATCCTTGACGGAGCCGCCCGGGTTGTTCCGCTCCAGCTTGGCGCAGATGGCCACCTGGGGGTTGGGGTTGACGCGCCCAAGCGGTACCAGCGGCGTGTTGCCGATCAGCCCGAGCGGCGGCGGTCGTCCGGCCTCGTCCAGCACGGGCGGCGCGGCGAGCCGCGTCTCGGACCCGCCCGCCGACTCGCGCGAGCTCTCCGCCTTGCCCGCGGTCTCCGTCCCGTCAGCCCCACCTCGCTCGGGTGCCGTCATGGCTCGGTTCCATATCGCACTTCTCCGAGTCGGCGAAGCGCGATGGGACCTTTTGCTTCCATCGCTGTTCCGCTAGCGTGGCGCCCTGTCTCGGGACCAGGAGCGATCGCCATGGCAGCCGACAAGTCCGGATTTCAGCTCAGAGCCTACGTGTTCATCGACTCCATCCAGCCGCAGCTCGCCCAGTTCATGGCCAAGACCAACCGCGTCTACGACCCCAGGGAGTACGACGCGGCCCTGTTCCTCGAGCTCGCCCCGGCCATGGAAATCCACACCAAGATCGACCAGGCCCTCAAGGCCACCAAGGTGCGGCTTGGCTCGCTGGTCACCGAGCGCGTCTTCGGCATGATGCAGGTCCACCACCCCGAGCAGGGCGAGGTGCTGGCGGCCGGCCGCGCGGTGCTCGACGCCTCTGGCCTGAACGAAAACGACCGCGCTCGCTGCGAGATCCTGCAGAACAAGATCATCCGCGCCATCGAGCAGGACCACGCCATCGCCTTTACTGGGATGGCCTGGGGCAACATGGCCTTACAGGGCGAGTCGGTGCTGATCATGGAGGCCCAGCCCGCGGCCTATCTATCCATCGCCTGCAACGAGGCGCTCAAGGCCGCCCGCGTCAAGCTCATCGACATCCGCGTGTTCGGCGCGACCGGTCGGCTGATCCTGACGGGGCCCGAGGCGGAGATCGACGTGGCGGGCGAGGCCGCCACCCACGCGCTCGAGCAGATGAACGAAGGGGCGTAGCGCTCGAACAGCTCGGGCTTGCGTCCGTCAGCCCCCCGGCTTGACCGCGAGCGGCACGCGCAGGAGCTCGGTGTGCATGCCCTCGCCGTAGAGCAGCGCATAGGCCGCCATGGTGCCGATCACCCGCTTGGTGTAGCGGCGCGTCTCGCGGTAGGGGATGCGCTCTACGAACACGTCGAAGTGCTCGGTCGGCCGCGCATCCACCCAGCGCGCGGGAGCGCCCGGGCCCGCGTTGTAGCCCGGAATGGCGAGAAGCGGGTTGTAGGCGAACCTGCCCTTGAGGATGGACAGGTAGCGGCAGCCGAGCGGGATGTTGACCGACGGGTGCTTGAGCGAGTCCGCCGTCACCTTCATGCCGAGCCGCCGCCCCATCGTGCGCGCCGTCGGCAAGATGAGCTGCATCAAGCCGTAGGCCGAGGCGTGCGAGACGGCGCGCGGCTTGAAGGCGCTCTCCTCGCGAATGACCGCGTAGACCAGGGCCTCGGGCACGCCGAAGCGCGTTGCCTGGGAACTCACGTGGCGGCGGAAGGGCCGCGGATAGGCTACCTCCCAGACCGAGCGCCAGATGCCCGCTGGATAGTGGGCGGCCCAAGTGCCCGTCGAGGCGCGCAGCACGCCGTGAGACTCGGCGGGAGCCTCGATGCGGGCGAGCAGGAAGGCCGCTGCCCAGAGCAGAGCCGGCTCCGCCGTCCGATCGTATACGCCCAAGCTCTTGAGCTCGCCGAGCGCCAGCGCGCCCTCGCCCTGGCGCACCAGCTCGACCGCGCGCAAAAAGCCCGGCTGGTGGAGGGCGGGGTGGTCCGGGATGACAAAGCTCCCAGCAGGCTCGGCCGCCATGGCCTGCCGAACCGCCTCGTCGGCCCGTGCCGCGTCGATGTCGCGCAGGCGGCTGTAGGCGAGCACCATGTAGTAGCTGCCCGGAAAGTCCCGCACCACGGCGGCCAGCCCGGCCGAGCCCTCGGCACGCTGACCGAGCTCTAGCCTGGCCCGCGCAAGAAAGTATTGCGGCCTTCCCTCGGCGTAGTAGGGCCGACCGCGGTAGCTACGAGCGATGGCGCGCTCGAGCGGCGCCACGGCGGCAGCCCAGTCGTGCTCATCGATCTGCGCCCGCGCCAGGGCAAACAGCGCCTCGTCGACCATGTCGCCCTCGGGGTAGTCGTCGGCGATGCGGCCGAGCATGGCCGTGAAGGCCGCCTCGTCGCCGAGCCGCAGCGCCGCCTGGGCGCCGTACAGGCGCGCGTCGTCGGCAAAGCTGTGCTCGGAAAACCGCTCCTCGAGCAGCGCATAGCGGCGGCGGGCCTTGGCCGCCTGACCGCCGCGCAAGGCCGCTCGACCGCCGAGGAACAGCGCCACCACTTGCCGAGGGTGGCCCTCGCAGCGCTCGACGGCGGTTCCAAAGGCCTCGCTGGCCTCGGCCCTGCGGCGCAGCACATCGAGCCCCCGCCCCTTGGCGATGTAGGCCTCGCAAGCCGGCTCGCTCGGCGACTCGTCCTCGAGCTGGTCGATGATCCGCTCGGCGGCAGCGATGGCTTCGCGGCCCTGCTTGGCCTCGCCCAGGGCGCGCGCCTGCGCGGTCGCCTCGCCTAGCTCGGGCTTGTCCAGTCGCTCGCGGCGCTCAAAGGGGATCGTCAGAAGGGCCCGCTGCTCGAGCTCGCGTGCCTCGCCCACGCCGCGGCCCCTCGGCGACTCGTAGATGACCAGGCGGGCCACGGCCACGGCCTCCTCGGCGTGCGCCACGCTCGGCTGCTCGAGCAGCGCCTTGGCAAAGCGCAAGGCGATGAGCTGCCAGCCCGCGGGCCGCGGCTTGCGGCCTAGCTCGGCGCGCCAGATCGGCGCGGCCGCGTCCACCTGTCCCATGCTGGCGAGCGCGCGGGCGCGAACCAGGCGGATGCGGTCGTCGATGGCCGTGCCAGCCTCGATGCCGTCCAGCCGGACCTTGGCCTCGGCGGGCTCGCCCACCTGCTCCAGCAGATCGGCGGCCATCCAGCGCGCGTAGCCACGGAGCACGCTGTCGCTCGTCGCCACCCGATCGAAGGCCCTCACTGCCGCCAAAGGATGGCCCGATCGCCTGCGTAGCAGTCCGAGCTGGAAGGTCCACGCCTGTCGCTCGGACGCCTCGGGGGGCTTTTCGCCCAAGATCCGCTCGAGCTCGTCGGCTGCCCGCTTGAAGGCCTCGCGCGCGACCGCCTCCTTGACCGCGGCCAGACGGGTGTCGTCCAGCACCGCTACGATCTGCTGGGGGTCGAAGATGCGAGCGGCCGGGTCGACCACGGTGGCGGGGAGCGCCTCCACCTCCGCAGCCGTGGTCGTGGCGGCCGGGGTCAGCGGCTCGGCCATCCACGAGGGCACGGGCCCCGCCCAATCGGGTGGCGGCGGCGCCCCACTTCTGCCGCAGCCGTCCGCCGCTCCCAGGGCCATGACGCCTAGCAGCGCGGCCGAGCCCACGGCGCGACCGAGCCGCGGGCCGCTCGGCTTGCGGGCTCGGGAGCCGCGATCGACCTCGCTTTGCGGGACCACCCATCCAACGTAGACGAAAAGGCGGCTCGGGTCGAAATCCGCGGCTCGCGGAGGGGCGGCGAGCTGTCGGCCACGGCCCCCACTGCTATCAGCCCGAAGGGAACCAAATCGTCGGCAGCAAAGGCGGGCGGCGCGCCGCTTGCCAGCCCTGGGTGACGGCGGCTCAGTCCTTGGTGCAGGCGAGCAGCGACAGATAGGGCATGCCCAGCGAGGCCGTCGCGGTAACCGTCGAAAAGGGGTAGTCCCCGGCCTTGCCCGAGTCATCGTCGCCTGGACTGCCGCTGGCGGCCGCCACCTGTTTGCTCGGCAGGTGGAAGAGGCCTGCAAGCGCATGGCTGTGCACGCGGTCTTCCCCGGGGCTCAGGGGCTGTCCCCCGCTGGTCGCGAGCGGTGTGCCGCCTTCGGGCAGTGCCACCAAGAAGCGCCCCTCGTGGCTGGTCGGCCGGCTCCAGCCGTTCGGGCACGAGCTCTGGGCGAAGAAGCTCACCGTTCCGACGGGCGCGACGTCGCCGACGACGCTGCTGCCGCTCGGCACGGCCGGCTGTGGCTCGGCCTGGCAGATCAGCATCTGTATGTACGGCAGGTCGGGATCGGCCATCCCGCTGGTGCCGCCAAAGGCGTAGGTGCCCTTGTGGGCGAAGTCGTCGTTCGAGCCGTCGGCTATGAACAAAAGCGACTGCTCTGGGATGGTCACCGTGGCGTGGAAGCCGTGCTGATGGCTGCGAACCTCGCCGCTCGCCAGCGCCTGGCCGACGCTCTCGCCCACGGTGCCGCCCTCCGGGGTGGGCACCACCAGCCGACCGGCGGCGTCTGCAAAAGGCTGCCAGCCAGCCGGACAGCTCGACAACGCGAAGAACAGCACCGCCCCGTCGGGAAACGGATGGCCGTCGGCCGCCTCGGGCGACGGCGGCGCTTGCTTCTGGCAGAGCAGCTGCTGCAGCCGCGGCAGCTCGTCGGATGCCGAGGAGGTGGTGCCCGTCACGGGGTGAGTCCCGGCGCGGCCGGGGTCATCGTTGCAGCAGCCGGAGGCGGCGGCGATGCCGCTTCCGGGCAGGGCCACGCTGGTGCTGTAGCCGTGGCCGTGCAGCCGGGTCTCGCGGTCGCCGTAGGGGTCGCCCGCAGTCACGCCTACGTCATCGGCCTCGACCGCTCCGACCAGCAGTCGCCCCTCGGCCTGCTGGGCCCGCACCCAGCCGCTCGGACAGCTATCGCCCGCCGTGAAGGCCAGGGTGCTGGTGGGGATCCGCTGTAGGTAGCTCGTGCTGGCATCGGGCTCGGCGCCGCCCGCCGCCCCCGCGCCCTGGCCACCCGCGCCGTTGCCAGCCTGGCCACCTGCTCCACCGCCAGCCGACGCGTCCGGCTGCTCTGCCCCCACGCCCCCCGCGGCGGCCGCGCCGCCCAGCGGCGCTCCCAGGCCCAGGGGATCCAAGAGGCAGCCCAGACCGAGCAGCAGCCAGGCTCCACCACAAGCGGCTACGGCTGCAACCGCCAGGCGACTTCTGGTCCAAGGAGACATAGCAGCAATCGCCTTCGCGCCAGGCTCGACGCGTCAGGTAGAAGAAGTCCTTCCAGTTGGGCTTGGGAATGTGGCTCCGCTCGTTGTACTTGAGCCAAGATGGCAAGGAAACAGCGTGCAACGTAGGGCAAAGTCACGTCTGGACGTACACCCTCCTTCTGCTCCTTGCCGCGCATTACAACTTCGTTTCCCCCCTCCCCCCGCTTCCGTCGTTCGATTTCGCTACGCTCCATGACGTGCGGGCTTGGGTGACCACCCGCCACGGGACAGACCCTAACGTACAGCATTCGACCAAGCCGACGTGAGGTCAACCAGCCGAACCTGCCTCGAGCTAGGGATGGGGCTCGGGTACCATGGGACCTACGCGGACTGATGCGGGGATACGGGCAGGCGAGTCCGCTCGATGAGAGGCGCATCATGGCTAGAGCGTTCGGGCGATGGGCCGTGGCATGTCTGGGCCTGGTTTTCGCTAGCTGCAGCGGAGGCGGGGACGAGCCTGGAGGGCTGGTCGAGGAGCAGGCGCTCTCGCCAGACGCGACCGAGCAGGGCGGATCGGCCAAGGCGGACGGTCCGAGCGGCCGTGCCAAGCCCGATCCCGACCCGGTCATCCGTAGGCTGGGGCCGGGCGAACCGTGCGACCTCGGCTTCGGGTTGTGCGATGTCGGCCTGACCTGCGTGGACGGCGTCTGCTGCACCTCCAAGTGCAACGGCGTCTGCGAACGCTGCGACCTCGAGCAGGCGACGGGCGGCATTAGAGACGAGCCCTGGACCACAGGCCACTGCACGGCCATCGAAGCGGGTCAGGACCCGGATAGCGAATGCCCGGCCGACAACTCGTGCAACGGCCATGGCGCCTGCTTTCGCGGGCACCTATGGAGTCAGCGCTTTGGCGATTCGGACGGCCAGTCTTCAAGGGCAATCGCGGTGGACAGCGCGGGCAACGTGCTCCTCGCGGGGTACTTTCGAGGCACGGTCAACTTCGGTGGCGACGACCTGGTGAGCGCGGGGCACACCGACATCTTCGTGGCCAAGCTCGACGCCGAGGGCAACCACCTCAGGAGACAGCGCTTTGGCGATTCGGACGGCCAGTAAGCGTGGGCCATCGCGGTGGAAAGCTCGGGCAACGAGCTCGTCGCGGGGCACTTC
>CAYTYV010000173.1:0-12362 GCA_964441055.1 uncultured Polyangiaceae bacterium
CCTGCCCTAGAGCAGGGTGAGGGCAGGGCGATGGGCGCACGGGGCGCCAGGCGAACGTCGCTAATACACCAGCATGCTGGTCAACACGGACGTCATCTCGTCCACGCTGCCTTGGATATCCTCGGGGTGGACGATTTGTACCAGCATGATGCGCTCGGAGGATCGCACGAGGATCTCGTGGGCGTAGTTGTCGAAGTCCTGGGGCTTGGCCGGGATCTTGGTGCGCAACAGGTAGCTACGGCCCTCGGCGTTGGCCGTCGTCACGGGGATCCGCGCCGCCAGGATCTCGGCGCCCGATTCCTTGACCTGCTCCTCGTAGCGAACGAGCACGTCGTCCCAAGTGGCCCGCGGCGGATCGATGCGCTCGTAGATCGTGAAGAGGAACTGCCGGGGCGACTGGTAGGAAACCTGGCGGTGCTCGGGCCGATAGTCAGCCGTGCGGAGGTACCAGTCCACGGGGCGGGACAGGCGCACGTCGCCTTCGAAGATCGCCACGCCCACCCGCCGAGGCACCCGGTCTTTGGCCTCGCGGTCCAGCGGGGGGAAGTAGCGCTCCCAACTGTAGCGCTTGTCGATGACCCCGCGCTGGTGCAGGTAGAACACCTCGTCGCGGGAGGGCGCCGTCGGCGACCCGCCGCATCCGAGAAGGCCGAGGGCCACTGGGACCAACCAGAGTAGCCGTATCCTGTCCACGGCGCGACTGTAGCCCCTTCGTGGGTTTTCACCAAAAGGATCGCAAAAAGTTAGCCAGGGGGAGGGTTCCCATCCGATAGTATTCCCCGCGGGTACCGCGTGTGTTGTACTGCCGCGCCTCGCCGCTCGGGCGATCCTCGGCTGAGGCGCGCCGGCTCTCGCACGTGGCCAGCCCGCAGGGCCACATCCAGGCTTGTCACTCCCCTGATCGAACCACGAAACTCCTGCTCCGAACGGGCCCGCAATGAAAGCACTCTCGTCGGTCTTGCCGCTGCTACTGGCCACGCCGCTCTGGCTGGGCGGATGCCTGGGTCTGCGCTCGGGCATCGACTACCCCGACTACGACGGTAGCTGGGTACGTCGGCAGCTACTGACCCCGGAAAACGACTCCGGACCTTCTCTGACGCTCGGCCAGTTCACGGTCAAGGACGAGGTGTGCCAGGACATCGACACGCACAGCGTGACCACGATGCTGGGCTACGACGACCTCGCCCGTTTCCTCAAGGAGCAGGGCTTCGCCGAGCCGCCCATCAAGGCTAGGGGCAACCTGTACTGGTACGAGATCCCTGGCGGCGATGAGTCCGTGCGCCTGCGGCTGGCCGTGCTGCCGAGCGCCAAGGAGGCCGGAGACGAGCTGCATCGCTCCTTGCTCGAGCACGGCCCCGGCTGGTGGGGCCTGAGGCGATCCAACCTCGCCGTGCTGGCCCCCAAAGCCGGTGTGACCGAGGCGATAGCCTTTGCGCTGCGCTACAAGCTGGTCTGCTGGGGCGCGGTGGCGATGGCCGACGCCGATGACGTGTACGTGGTTCCCGGACCGTACGCCGAGCTGTGAGGACGACAAGGAACTAGTTCTCCTCGGGCCGCTCGGCGTAGACTACGTGAGCTATGCTTCGACGACCGTTCGCCACCGTAGCGCTGCTCCTCGTTCCCGCCACCTTTGCGGTCGGACCGGGCTGCTCGGACGAGCCGTTCCACGAAGACCTGTGCGCGTGGCTCGGCACTTCGACTAACTGCTGCGCCCGATTCGCCTCCGACGTCGGCTCGATGTGCGCCCAGGCCCACGTCGAAGGCAGCGACCCCGTCGCCAATGCCTCGGGCTACTTCCAGACCCGCGACGCCCTGGACATCTGCATCCTCAACGCGGGCGGCCAGGTCATCTTCGACCCTCCGCTCGACCTCACGGCCTTTCCGCCAACGGAGCTCGCCTTCACGATCCTCGACGACCGGGCTCATGAGTGCGGCAGCGGAAGCTACGCGGGCGAGCAGACCTTCGCCATCACTGTCAACCCCGTCGACATGCTCGACGCTGGGGCGGCCACCGCCCCCGACGGCGGTCCGCTCGGCGACAACATCGTCGGCGGCACCTTTTCGACCACCGCCGTGGCCGGTCGGGACGTCTTCGACATCTCCTGCCCCGGCGGCCTGGAGAATCACCACTTCAACCGGCTGTTCCTGGAGAAGTGCGAGCACCTCGCGAGCTTCGTGCCGCGGGCCTACCTCGACACCAGCCCCGGCATTCCCCCGTCGAACACTCGCGCCGCCACCGATGGCTACGTGCGGCTACGGGTGTACTACCCACCCGAGGATCCCGAGGCGACCGACGCCGCTCCCCGGGCGATCGAGTACTTCAACTGCTCGATTCCCGCTCCGCCTCATCGCTGTCAAGACGGCGTGAAAAACGGCGACGAGACCGACATCGACTGCGGCGGAAGCTGCCCGACCAAGTGCGTGGCCGGCCAGAGCTGCGTCCAGGACAGCGACTGCTCCTCGGGCAACTGCACGCTCAACGGTGGCCTGAAGCAGTGCGCGTGAGCGGGCGGCGCCCGTTCGCCTGTTGCCCGGTCGCTCGCGGGCGGCCGCGCACGGGAACGACGTCCGCGGCTACGCCGAGGCCAGCAGCTTGACCACCAGGGTGATGCTGCCGAGCCGCAGTCGGTCGTTGTCGTGTAACTGGCGCTGCTCTCCTTTGCCGAGCTTCTGCTCGTTGACGTAGGTACCGTTGCGCGAGCCTACGTCCTCGACAAAGGCTTGGCCGGTCGAGGGGTCGCCTTGGACCACGGCATGCCGAGCTGAGGCGCTGGCGTCGGCCAGCGACACGTCGGCCTCGTTCTCGACTCCAGCTCGACCCAGCATGGTGCGGCCGCTGCGCAGTGGCCAGAACTTGCCGGTCGGCTCGTTCTGGAAGGTGACCAGAAATCCGATCAGCACGGGTGCGCCACCGGCCTCGGGAACGGGCTGAGGCTCGGGCACGTTGGAGACCGTCGCCATGGATAGCTGCCCACCGGGTGCGTTGGGCACCGGCCCAGGCGGCCCGGCTTGATCCAGTGAACCGGGGCTGACCATGGGCGGCGTAGCCGCACTGCCGTAGCCGCCTGCGGCCGCGGGCACGGGAGCCGGACCTTGTTGAACCGGCGGCGGCGGTGCAGGCGCGCCCCCGGGCTGCTGCACTTGCGCGGGCGGCGGTGGCGCGGGATACGCGCCGCGAGCCGCTGGCGCGGCTGGGACGGCTGCAGGCGCCTGTGGGACGGCTGGTGCGGGCTGCGGGACGGCTGGCGCGGGCTGCGGGACGGCCGCTGGTACCTGCGGCGCGCCGGTCGGTTGCGCAGCAGCCGGAACCGCGGGCGCGGCCGGTGCTGCCTCAGCAGGAGCGGCCGGCGCAGCCGGGGCCGCCCACGGCGAGGCCCCTGGCGGGGCCGCACCGCCAGCACTGAACGCCGCGGGCCCGGGAGGACCGCCGGTCGGAGCCGGAGGAGGACCGTAGCCCCCGGGCTTCTGCGGCACGGCAGGTGGCGGCGCGTAGCCCCCGGCTGGACCCGGCGCTGGTCCACCCGTCGGCACCGCAGGTGGCGGCGCAGGCCCGCCGGCTGGCGCGGGGCCTCCGCCGCCAGCAGGAGCAGGCGCTCCAGCGCCCACCGACTCGCCACACATCACGCACTGGGTGTCGGTGTCCTTGAGCATCCAGCCGCATTTGGGGCACGGCTTCATGGCTCGCCTACGCTAGCAGAATCCGCCCGGCGGCTCACCTTCGGGCCGACTTCGAGCCCACTTCGCCCCGACTTCGGGCCGACGCTCCTCAGTTGGTGGCCGACTCGGTCACCTGCGAGCGTCCGCCGCGAACCGCGGCGTCCGGCTCGAGCAAGGGCTCGGGCACGCGCTCTAACGCCGCCTCCAGCACCTGCTCCATGCGGGCGACGAAGATGAAGTCCAGCTCCTCGAGGATCTCCTTGGGGATCTCCTCCAGGTCGACCCGGTTGCGCTCGGGCAGCACGATGCGCTTGATGCCCGCCCGATGGGCAGCCAGCACCTTCTCCTTGATCCCGCCGACCGGCAGCACGCGACCGCGCAGCGTGATCTCGCCGGTCATGGCCACGTCGTGGCGAACCCGGATGGAGGTCAGCAGGGAAACCAGCGCGGTGAACATGGTGGTCCCTGCGCTGGGACCATCCTTGGGCATGGCGCCCGCGGGAATGTGGATGTGCAGATCGCTCTTTTCCAGGAAGTCCTTCTGGATCCCGAAGCTGGACGCGTTGGCCCGCACAAAGGAAAGCGCCGCGTGGGCTGACTCCTTCATGACGTCGCCTAGCTGCCCGGTGAGCTGGAGCTTGCCGGTGCCGAACATGCGCGTGGCCTCGATGAACAAGATCTCACCGCCCACGCTGGTCCACGCCAGGCCCGTGGCCACGCCGGTCTCGCTGGTGCGCTCGGCCACCTCGCTGGTGTACTTGGGCGGCCCCAGAAACTCGTGCAGGTCGTCCTCGTTGTGCACCGTGCGAGGCTGGCTCTCGCCTTCGGCGACCTTGACGGCCATGCCGCGAACCACGGCGGCGATCTGACGCTCCAGCGAGCGAACGCCAGCTTCCCGCGTGTAGTGGTCGATGATCTCCTCGAGCGCGTTGTTGGTGATCTCCAGTAGCTCGGCGCCCAGGCCGTGCTCCTCGAGCTGCTTGGGAAGCAGGTGCCGCCGAGCGATCTCCAGCTTCTCGCGCCGCGTGTAGCCCGGCAGGTCCAGGATCTCCATCCGGTCGCGCAGCGGCGGGGGAACGGGATCGGCGATGTTGGCCGTGGCGATGAACATCACCGAGGACAGATCGTAGGGGACCTCCAGGTAGTGATCGACGAAGGCGTTGTTCTGCTCGGGGTCGAGCACCTCCAGCAGGGCCGAGGCCGGATCGCCGCGGAAGTCGTGACCGAGCTTGTCGACCTCGTCCATCATGAACACCGGGTTGACGGTGCCCGCCTTCTTCATGCCTTGGATGATCTGGCCGGGCAGCGCGCCCACGTAGGTGCGCCGATGCCCGCGGATGGCCGCCTCGTCGTGCACGCCGCCGAGCGAGATGCGATGGAACTTGCGGCCCAGCGCCCCGGCAATGCTGCGGCCCAGCGAGGTCTTGCCCACGCCCGGCGGACCGATGAAGCACAGGATCGGGCCCTTCTTGTCGCGCTTGAGCTTGCGCACCGCCAGGTACTCGAGCAGCCGCTTCTTGACCTTCTCCAGGCCGTAGTGGTCGTCATCGAGCACCTTGCGCACGGCGCCGATGTCCATGTTGTCCTCGGTTTGCGTGCGCCACGGCACGTCGAGGATCCAGTCCAGATAGGTGCGCACCACGGTGTACTCGGCCGAGCCCACCTGCATGGCCCGTAGGCGCTTGAGCTGCTTGGTGGCCACCTTCTCGGCCTCTTCGGGCAGGTCGGCCTTGGCGATGCGCTCCTCCAAGCCGTCGAGGTCGCCCTGGTCGCCTTCGTCGTCGCCCAGCTCCTCCTTGATCGCCTTGAGCTGCTGCCGCAGCACGTACTCGCGCTGGTTCTTGCCCATCTCCTCCTTGATCTGGGAGTTGATGCGCTCGCGCATCTTGAGGATCTCGAGCTGGCGCGTGAGCAAGCGCAGCACCTTGCGGATCCGCTCCTTGACGTCCAGCGTCGCGATGAGCTGGGCCTTCTCCTCCACCGGGGCGTCCAGGTTGGCGGCCACCAGATCGGCCAGCGCGCCAGGAGCCTCGATGGAGTCGATGAGCGAGGCGGCCTCGCGGGGCAGCTCCGGCATGAGCTGGATGAGCTGCTTGGCGATGTCGCGTAGGCTCAGCGCCAAAGCCTGGGCCTCGACGTCCTCGGTCTCGGGCTCGGCGATCTTCTCGATGTGCGCCTTGAGATAGGGCCGCTCCTGGACGAGCTGCTCGAGGTGGATGCGGCTCAGGCCTTGGAGGATGAGCGAGTAGTTGCCCGAGCTGTGCTTGAGGGCCTTGAGCACGCGGGCGGCGCAGCCGACCGGGTACATGTCGTCGAAGCCGGGATCGTCGGTGGCTGGATTGCGCTGCGCGAAGATCGCGATGACGGGCGTCGATAGATTGTCCACGTCCTCGACGAGCGCCACCGACTTGGTGCGGCCCACGTCGAAGGGCGCCACCGCACCGGGAAACAGCACGGCGTTGCGGATGGGCAGGACGGGGAGCTCGGTGCCGAACTCGACGTCACCGTCGGGGCGCGACTTCGGGCTGGGTTTCTGGGACATGACGAGCAACCTCTCGAAGAAGGCCGTCGCCACGACGTCGGCGACGGCGGCAGAAGGGCACACCACCCCTGGTGTTGCAAGGCAAAACCGACATGCACCCGTAGAGCGCAAACCCCACGACGCGCGTCTTGACGCGGGGGGCCTTTCCGCATCGTAAGCACGCCCACGGCAATGTGCCACCCCTGCTCGGCCACGAATGCGCGCGGGCCTCGCCGCGCAGCGCGCCCCCCTCCTAGAGGCGACGGGCGAAGACCCGCTCGTGCTAGGATGGGCCCGTTGGAGCAAACCGCGCTCCCGGTTGGGCCATGCTCGATCCCCTGCTCGCTCTCGGTGCCCTGTCGCTGTCGCTGGTGACGCAGCCGCTCGGGCCGGTGTTGGACCCCGGGCCCAACGCCGCCTGCCCGACCGACATGCGCCTGGTCGAGGGAACCCACTACGAGCACATGTACCACCTGTGCGACGACCCGCGTCCCGGCCGCAAGACCTCCCACTGCTACCGCTACACCGAGGGTCTGAGCGCCATGGAGGGACCGGTCACCGAGATCCGGGTGTGCATGGATCGGTTCGAGGCACCGAACCGCCGCGGGGCCAAGCCGCTGGTGATGCAGTCGTATCGCTCGGCGCAGCGCTACTGCGAGCGACGGGGCAAGCGGCTGTGCACCGAGCAGGAGTGGGAGCTAGGCTGCGAGGGGGCTCATCATCGGCCGTGGGCCTATGGCTGGCGGGTAAACGTCAAGCTGTGCAACAGCGCCAGGTCGTGGATACCCGTAGACTTCGAGGCCTTCGGCAAGGGACCCGAGGAGGCCGCCAAGGAGTCGGCCAGGCTCTGGCAGGGCAGCCCCAGCGGTCGCTACCGCTCGTGCGTCTCGCCTTTCGGGGTCTTCGACATGATGGGCAACGTCGAGGAGTGGGTGAGCGCCCGCGCCGAGCGACGCTGGCCTGGAGCGCTCATGGGCGGCTTCTGGGCCAAACCGTGGACCGGCTGCCGCGGCACCAATGACGCCCACCAGCCCACCTTTGCCTTTTACGAGACCGGATTCCGGTGTTGCCGGGACCCGAAGCCCCTGCCATAAGCGCCCGGCATGAACCCGCAACGGCTGCGCGCTCTGCTCGAGCAGGTGGCCCGCGGCGACACCACCGCGGACGAGGCCGCCCGTGCCCTACAGCGGCTGCCCTTCGAGGACCTCGGGGTCGCCACGCTGGACCATCACCGCGCGCTGCGCTTGGGCTGCCCCGAGGTGATCTACGGGGCGGGCAAGACCGCCTCCGAGATCGAGCGGATCGTCGAGCACATGATCGGGGCGGGCCACAACGCGTTGGTCACCCGCTTGGATGCCGACAAGGCCGCCAAGCTCAAGGAACGCTTCGCCGAGCTGCGCTACGTCGAGCGAGCGCGGCTCGGGCGGCTCGAGCTCTCGCCACCTGAGCCGCGACCGTGCGGGCCGGTCGCGCTGGTTTCGGCGGGCACCAGCGACCTGCCCGCGGCCGAGGAGGCCGCCGAGACGCTGCGTGCGGTGGGGCTCAAACCGCTGACGATCTGCGACGTGGGGGTGGCGGGGATCCACCGGCTGCTCGATCGACTGGACGAGCTGCAGCAGGCGAGCGCGACCATCGTCATCGCGGGCATGGAGGGGGCGCTGCCCAGCGTGGTGGGGGGCATCGTGGCCTGCCCCGTGGTGGCCGTGCCGACCAGCACGGGCTACGGCACGGCGCTCGGCGGGTTCACCGCCCTTTTGGCCATGTTGACCTCCTGCGCTCCCGGCGTGGTGGTGGTCAACATCGACAATGGCTTCGGCGCCGCCATGGCGGTGCACCGGATGCTGCCCCGCGCCTCGGCCCCGTCCTCGCCCGAGCGCCCCGACCCTGAGGCGGCGCCATGACTGGCGACCCGGGGGCGATGCGGCCGCCGCTCGAGCGGCATGCCGGACGCGGCCGCCAGCTCTTCTTCGACTGTCCGAGCGGTATTGCCGGGGACATGACGGTCGGCGCCCTGGTCGATCTCGGCGTGCCCTTTCGGGTGGTATCCGACGCCCTTGAGCAGCTGCCCATGGAGGGCTATCGGCTGCAGAGCCGCGCCGTCGAGGATCGCGGTATCGGCGCCACCGCCTTCGAGGTGCACGTCGACGAGGCACAGCCCCCGCGCTCCTTCGCCGCCATCGACGCCATGCTCCGGGAGGCGGCCATCGACGACGGGGTGCGCGAGCGGGCCCGAGCCATCTTCCGTCGCTTGGCCGAGGCCGAGGCCAGGGTGCATCGCGTAGCCGTTGACGAGGTGCACTTCCACGAGGTGGGCGCCGTCGACTCGATCGCGGACATCGTCGGCGCGTCCGCGGCCCTGGAGTATCTCGGCGCGGAGGTGCTCGCCTCGCCGCTGCCCATGGGACGCGGATGGGTCGAGGCGGCGCACGGGTCACTTCCCCTGCCAGCCCCAGCCGCCATCGAGTGCTTGCAGGGCGTGCCCACCTACCCGGTCGAGATCGACGCCGAGCTGGTGACCCCGACCGGGGCGGCCATCGTCGGCGCCACGGCCGTGCGCTTCGCACGCTGGCCCTGCTTCGCGCCCGAGCGGGTGGGCTACGGCGCTGGCGAGCGGCAACTGCCCGACCGACCCAACCTACTTCGCGTCGTGCTAGGGAGCGCCGAGCACGGCGCACCCGGTCTGGACGCGACCACGCACGTCGTGCTCGAGGCCAACGTCGACGACATGACGGGCGAGATCGCCGCCCATGCCGTGGGCGAGCTCATGACGGCTGGCGCGGTCGATGCTTGGGCCGCGCCCATCACGATGAAAAAGGGCCGACCAGGGCTGACCATCAGCGCGCTGGTGCCCGCAGGGCTATCCGAGGCGGTGGCGCAGGTGATGCTGCGGGAGACGACCACCATCGGCCTGCGACGCACCGCCGTCAGCCGACTCGAGCGCCCGCGCCGCATGGTGGAGGTGAGCACGCGCTTCGGCCCGATCGCGGTCAAGCTCAGCGAGGGCACCCCGCCGCCGCAGCTCAAGCCGGAGTTCGACGCCTGCCTCGCCGCCGCCCGCCGCCACGACGTGCCCGTGCGCGTAGTGCTGCTCGAAGCCCTAGCGGCCGCTCGCGATCTAGTGGACTAATCCTCGCGTTCGATCGGTAGGCCCTCGGCTTCCCAGGCCAGCAGGCCGCCCTCGACGAAGGGGATGGCCATATCGCTCGCCAGCCGCTCGCTGATCGCCTTGGATTGGTCCCCAGCGCGGCAGTAGAGCACGGGCGTGCCGAGCATGAGCAGCTCGGCCAGGCGCTCCGGGATCTGCTCCAGCGGCATGTGGACGGCGCCTGGGATGTGCGCGCGGCGGTAGGAGCCCTCATCGCGGGTATCGACCGGCTTGACCGCCCCTTGCTGGACGAGCTGGGCGAGCTCGGTCGGCGTGACTGCGCCAGCGGTGCGCGGCAGGAAGGGCTCGAGCATCGCGCGCAGCCGGGCCCGATCCACCACGCCCTGCTCGGCGGCCACGGGCCGGCCCTGGTGGAAGACCACGAACGTGGGCACCGACTCGATCCGCAGCATGGCGGCGAGCTGCTTGGACTGGTCGATGTCGACCTTGACCACCTTGGCCTTGCCCTCGAGCTCCGTCGCCAGCGCCTCGACCTGGGGCGCGACGGTCTTGCAGGGCGAGCACCAATCCGCGAAGAAGTCCACCAGCACGGGCAGCTCGCTGCGCAGTACTTCTTGCTCGAAATCCGGTTCGCTTACGACCTGGGGTGGCATGACGGAGTCATAGCGGCGCGCGTCGGGCCTGTCGACAGGGCGATGGCCGCCCACCACCCCTAGAAACCCCGCGGGGGTTCGGGGGCAGAGGGAGGAGCGCAGCGACGACCGGAGCCCCCATCGTCGAACCGATCATCTAGCGGATGAGCAGCTCGCCGATGGCCCCGCGGCGGTCGGCCCGGGAGTTGACCGACCGGCGCGCCGTCACGGAAACGAGCTCGAAGTCCGCGGCGTACAGCTCGCGTACCAGCTTGGCCGACGAGTTGGACAGCAGCACCTCGACGCCACGCCGCTTGAGGTCGAGCGCCACATCCCGCAGCCTGCTGTGCTCGTCAGGTCCGAAGCCGCCCGCGGTGTAGTGGGCGAACCAAGCTGTATCCGACAGCGGCACGTAGGGCGGGTCGAAGTACACCAGATCGCCTGGCCGGGCCCGCCGTGCGGCCTTCTCGAAGTCGAGGTGCTCGATCCGCGCCCGGCCGAGCGCCCGCGAGCAGGCCCTGAGCCGTGGCTCGTCGCAGATCTTCGGCCTGGCATAGTCGCCGAAAGGCACGTTGAAGATGTTCTTGCTGTTGACCCGATACAGCCCGTTGAAGGCCGTCTTGTTGAGATAGATGAGCCAGGCGGCGACCTCGGCGTCCGACCGGGCGTCGATGTTCTCCCGCCGCTTTTCGAGGAAGAAGTCCTTGTCGTGGGGAAAGGAGCGCAGCAGCTCGAGCACGCTGTCGAGATCGTCGCGCACGCCCAGGTAGGTGCGCACCAGCCGCTCGTTCGAGTCGGACAGGTAGGCCTGCTTGCGCCCCAGCCGCGAGCTCAGGTGGAAGAACAGCGCTCCGCTTCCCACGAAGGGCTCGAGATAGCGACCACCGAAGCGAACGGGCAGGTATGGCTCCATCTGCCCGAGCAGCTGGCGTTTGCCCCCGGCCCACTTCAGGAAAGGCCGCATCCCGTCGGTGGCGCATCCGGACGATCCGCGACTCCTGCCCCGCCTCTGCGAGTGAGGATCCTTCGTGCGGGCAGCCTTCATGAAAAGCCCTCCTAGCCGCGCCCAAGCAGCGACGCAACGATGCCGCGGGAGGCGTCGAAACGGCGCCCCGTGGTGGCCAGCCGGGCGTCGAGTGCCTCGGCCATGGCGTCGGCCAACAGCGCCGCGGCGCCCACCGTGGCGGCCCCCGCGACCAAGGCCGCCAGCAGGGCCGCGGGCGGGGCCTGCTGCGCGATCCCGTCGGCGATGAGCACGCCCCACGAGCCGTCGCTGCCCAGCCCCACAAAGGAGACCGCCGTCTCCAAGCCCACCACGGCGGCCACGCCGAACACCAGGCTGACCGCCACGGGCCCCGCGGCGTGAGGCAGGATGTGCCGCCCCAGCAGGCGCCGACGGCTGCAGCCCAGCGCCCGCGCCGCGACCACGAAGTCCTCGGCGCACACCCGCATGACCTCGGCTCGCACCAAGCGGGCGACCTCGGCCCAGCGCGCCGCCGCCAAGGCCAAGGCCAGCGACCACTGCGTGGCCTCGGGCTCGATGGCGCGCGCCACGGCCACCACGACCACGGCGGGAAAGGCCTGGATGAGCTCGACGGGACGGCCGAGCAGCTCGTCCCAGAATCCGCCGAAGTAGCCGGCCGCCGCCCCCAGCAGCCCACCGAGCAGCAGCGAGAGACAGAGCACCAAAGCCGCTACGCCCAAGGCCGAGCGCGCGCCGTAGATCAGCCGGGCGGTGACATCGCGCCCGCGGCTGTCCGTTCCCAGCGGGTGCCGCCACGACGGCGGGCGGTTCGGCCCCTCCGCGCAAACCGTGCCCGGACCCGCGCGAACCAGGGGCCACAGCGTCAAGTCGTCCTGGTAGCGCTCGGCGACGCGGCTCGGTGCGCCCTCCGCGGCCGCCGCGGGCCCCACGATGGCCGGAAGAACCGTCCAACCGCTCGGGCCGTATGCCACGATGGGCTGGTCGGCCGCCAAAAGCTCGGCAAACACCGCTGGAAACACGGCCAGGGCGAGCATCAACAGGCCGAGCCGCACCCGCAGGCTGCGCGCCAGACGACGTCGAACTCGACCGCCGTGGGTCACGCTCGCCTCCGTCGCAGACGCATGACGACCTGACGAAGCCGCGGATCGGCCAGGGCATAGGCGACGTCGGTCAACACCAAGGCCACCACGGCCCAGACCGAGGCGGCTACGGTCAGGGCCATGAGCCAGGGGGCATCCCCCGTGCGAACCGCCTCGATGGTCGCCGAACCGAGACCTTGGAGCTGCAGCAGGTGCTCGACCACGAACGCGGCCGTACACGCCATGGGGACCTCCAGCGTGGCCCGGGTCAGTAGCGGCATCAGCGCGCCGCGCAGAGCGTGGACGAACACCACCCGCCACGCGCCGCCGCCACGCGCCGCCGCCGCCCGCACGTAGTCGCGCACCAGCACGGACGCGAGCG
>CAYTYV010000174.1:0-12272 GCA_964441055.1 uncultured Polyangiaceae bacterium
GCTGTCGAGCTTGTCGATCTTGATCGCGGCCGGCTCCTCCTCGCTGGCCCAGTTGATGTTCGCCGCCTGGGAGACGCGCTCGGTTTGGGCCACCAGATCCCGGTTCTTGCTGAAGGAGATGCACGACGGAACCACCAGCGCCAGCGCGATGATGGCCAGCACGCCCGCCAGCAGGATCCGCCTCCACAGCACGCGGCGCAGCGCCTCCTTGGTGCGCTGAGCCACCTCGCGGTCCGGGAAGATGATTCCGGTGAAGACCTCTTTGAGGAAGTAGCTCTTGGCCTCCTTGGTGGGCTCCTCGGCGGACTCGGTCGCCCGCAGCCCGAAGGCGCGGCCCATGGCGCCGACCACGCGGTCGAGCGGCTTGCCCTCCTGAGTGCCGCTGGTGAAGTAGAAGCCGCGCAGGATCGGCTCCGGCTGCACCTGGGCCTTGGGGTCAGCTGGCGGCGGCGCGGGCCTGAAGGCGGCCGCCACGAAGTCCGCCAGGTTCTGCTTGATGGCCGCGAACTCCAAGGGGAACTGGTAGACCCTCTCCCGCTGGCGACGTCCGCCCCTGCCCCCGGTCATCCGCAAGACGGCGCGGCGATGAAGGTGCTCGACCAGGGTGTCGAACTCCTCCTCGAACAGCTTGCCCGGCGTGCTCATGTCGGCCTTGAGCATGAAGGTCGCGCCCCAGGCCTGGCCGCGCTCGCTCTTCTTCATGTCGGAGAAGTACTCGACGAAGCCGGCTACCAAGTCGCACTTGGTGAACATCACGTAGATCGGCAGCACCATCTGGAGCGTTTCCTGCATCTCGTCGATGCGGTCCCGCACGCGCTCGGCCGTCTGGGCGATCTCGTCCTCGCTCGCGTCGATGAGGTCGCTGATGCTCACCGCCACGACCACGCCGTTAAGCGGCTTGTGCTTGCGGTGATCGCGCAGAAGCTCGAGGAAGGCCATCCACTCGTCGTGGTCGGCCTCCTCCGTGGTGTAGCGGCCCGCGGTATCGAGCAGGATGGCGTCGTTGGTGAACCACCAATCGCAGTTTCGGGTGCCGCCCACGCCGCGCACGCCGCCGCCAGTAGCGTCCAGGTAGGGGAAGTTCAGCCCGGAGGAGCGCAGGGCCGTGGTCTTGCCCGCCCCGGGGGGACCGACGATGGCGTACCAGGGCAGCGAGTACAGCGCGTTCTGGCCGGCCGCGCCCAGCCGCGAGGCCTTGAGCGCGCGGATGCCCTCCAGCACCTGACGCTGCAGCTCTTGGATCTCGGCGCGGTTCTCCGGTTTGCTGGCCAAGACCTGCTCTTGGGCCTGCTGTGCAATCGCCTTTTCAAGCGCGCGGGCCGCTCGCGCCGCGCGGATCCGCCGGTAGATGACCAAGGCGATGAGGGCAACCACCACCACGGCCGTGATGGTGACGGCCAGCCAGAGCGGAAAGGGGTTCTGATCGGGCGCGTCAATGGGCGTCTGCAACCAGAAAAAGGCCCAGGCCACCCAGAGCAGCACGAGGAACAGGGCGCAGAGAATCCACAGCCACATGAACAGGTCTCCCTAGGGAAACGAAAAACGGCTCATTTTTCGACAGTTAGGTGATCACTGACGGGGAGCAACGTTTGGCAGTGGCGTTTCCGATAGCGAGACCTTCGGCCCGTGGGCCTACTTGCCCACAAGCTTCATGATCTGCTCGGCCACGCTGTCCGCACTACTGCCCACCACCAAACGCAAGATGATCACAACTAGGAGCGCTAGGACAAAGAAACCGAGTGCAATGGCGAGAAAGGGCAGCTCTCGGCGCACCTGTCCAGCCCCGCCGTCCTTGCGCTCGACGTTGGGGGCGAGGACGTCGGGCCCGCCGATGCTGAGCGCCACGTAGTTGCCCACCCCCTCGACCACGGGCACCAGCCCCTGGCCCTGGCTCAGTCGGAATTTGCCCTGGAAACCCAGCGCCAGGCACAAGAAATAGATCTGCGTGACGTGGTCGCGGCCGCGCTGGCCGTGCAGCTCGTCGAGCCGTTCGAAGAAGCCGTCGCCCGCGGTGTTCTCCTGGAAGAACTGCAGCTGCAGGGGGTTGTTGAGCCACTGGGTGCGGCCGGGCCAGTTCGAGTGGTAGATGACCTCATCGGCAAAAGCGGCCAGCGCGTATTTGACGTCGATCATGTCCTGCTCGGCGATGCGCGCCTCGCTACCGTTCTTCATCATCGTGTCGAACAGCCCCAGCACCCGCCGCTGCAGGATGTCGGGGGCGGGCAGATCTTGGGAGTTGCGCAGTTGGAGGATGAGCGAGAGCACATCCGAGCAGACCCAGTACATGGTTTGCGCAAGGCTCATGGCCCCTGTCCTTTCGCGTCGGCGCCCCGACGATGGGACCGGCCGGTGGCCGATCCGCCGCTCAGTTGCCGGTCTTCACCCCGATGAGCCGTAGGCCCACCTTCTGGGGATCGATCGGTTGGTAGATCGCTATCGTGCCAGAAGACACGACATCGTTCCAATAATCGCCATTTTGGTCGACCCGCAGGTAGACCAGGCCGGGCTTGATCGGGATGGCGCCTGGGGGCCGGTACTCCACCTCGACGCCCACCCCTGGCACGGCGGCGTTGAGCGTGTAGCCAATCTGGTTCCACGACGCCATCTTGAGCAGCTTGGGCAGCCGTTCGCGCAGGGCAGCCTCGTCCGACCCCTGGGCCTCGAGGAAGAAGTCGTGCTTGCGGGGAGTGGACGGGTCGTCGAACTTGCCCAGGTACATGCCGTCCTCGCGCTTTTCCAAAGGCACGATGATGTACCGCTCGGCCAACACCCGCTCGAGCATGTCCATGGCCTGGTCGAACATCGGCGCCAGCACCTCCCCAAGCTCCAAGTAGTTGAATTTGGGGATATCGGTGGGATCGCCGTCCGGCGAGAAGGTGCACAGCTCGCCGATGATCGAGCCGAGCACCAGGAACAGCTCCTCGGGGTGGGAGTCGCCGTGGTCGACCAGGTGCGAGATGGTCGGAATGAACGAGTTCATGGTGTGGAGCATCCAGAACTTGGCGGCATCCGAGGCCTGGAAGTCGACCGAGGCGGCCGAGCGCATGCGCCTTCCCTGGGCCAAGTCCTTCTGCTTTCCCACCATGGCCGAGAGCAGCCGCCGACAGCCGGTCACCAGAAACGGCGAGGCGCCGATTCGCAGCAGCGAGGGCACGAAACGCTCCCGAGGCACCACCGAGCCGGTCTTGTCCCGCTCGAGCTGGGCCAGGCGGATGGTGTGGAAGGCGTCTCGCTCCTCGGTGCCGAACAGCAGGCGCATGTTGTTGCGCGCCCAGTTCAGCGACTGCTCGTTGCGACCGGTGTTGAGATCCGGCGCCAGAACCTGCTGGGCCAAAAAGCGGATGGCCGGGCCGGCCTTGCTAGGGTCGAGCGCGGTGTTGGCCGCGTTGTCCCGCTGGTGGGGGACGGCCAGGAACACGTCCAGCGTCTCGAGGGCGGTCGGGAAATGGCCCTCGATGGGCCGCGGCTCGACCTCGTCCTCGCCCTGGTCGCCCACCAGAAAGGGCGTGCCGTCGGGGAAGACGCCGTGCGCCTTGATGAGCTTGAGCTGCCCAGCGTTGAGCGCGCGGTCATCGAACTTGACGTCGGTGATGCCCCAATCGTAGCGCTCGAGGGCGTGTACCCGGGTGTGCAGCAGCGCCTCGTAGTACTGATCGGCCTGCTGCAGGTGTTGAGGGGTCATGAACAACCCCTCGGTCCATACCGGCTTGCGCGGATGAATCATGTCGGCGGGTGGGTCAGGGACGGGATGGGCCAGCGCCTTTGTCGGCCCCGGCAGGCTGGTCGCCAGCGGCGGACCGCTTCGGCAGGTTGATTTGTCGCATCGGCACCGATTGGGTGAACATCGACTCGTCGAACTGACTGCCGTTGTCGATCTTGATGCCCTTGATGAAAAACGCGGTCCGAGGAGCGGCCTGTGGCTCTTCTGGATCCTGCTCCTTGGCCTGGGCGCCGCAGGCGGCAGGCGTGTTGGGCATGGGCGGGAACGCGTAGTAGGTCTTCCAGCTATGCCCCTGCGGGTCGCGGAATAGCGCCACGCCCGCCAGCACGGTGGCCTCGGGAATTCGCTCGAACTTGACCTCCACGAGGTCGTTCGGGAACACCTCTACCTCGTTGACCTGCATCAGGTCTTCCCCGAGAAGGTCGGCATCCTTGAATAGGATGGGATCGTACTTGGCGTTCAACATGCGCATGTCGGTGGCGAGCTGGTAGAGGCGCACCACCACGGGACGGGGCCGCCCCTGCTCGCTCGGGTTGATGTTCTCCGCCGCGTAGATGTTCAGGGTGACGACCTGCTTGTCGCACGGATCGGGCGTCTCGGGCGGGGGATAGGAGCAGGCCCCCAGCAGGCCTGCGCTACCCACGCCCGTGGCCACGGCGGCCAGGCCGACTGCCGAGGCCGCGAGGAGTCGTCGAAACCGATTGCTCGTCATGCTCATGGCCCTCCCGAGTGTGCCGCGAACCGTGGCGAGGCAGCCGGCCGTCCCGGCGCACCCGGGCGTGCAGGCGCCCCAGAAGGCTCGCAGGCCGGGGCTGGTGGGTCACCGGCCCGGCGAGCGAGCCCGGGGCGCCCCGGGGTCATACGGGCGCCTCCTGGGAGAAGGTCGCGGTAAACTCGTTGTTCTCGTCCACGTCGATGTGCATGTAGGGAGGTACGTCGCCTTCGGCCATCTGGGCAAGAACCAGGTTGGACAGCTGCGGGATGAGGGTGGCCCGCAGGATGTGGTCGATGTTACGGGCGCCCGTGTCCACCTCGGTGCAGCGACTGGCGATGACCTCCACCATCTTGTCGCTGTAGGTGGCCTCGATGCCCTGGGAGACATCGAGCCGCTTGACCAGCTTGTCCATCTTGAGACGGGTGATCATGGCCAGCGCCTCGGGCGAGATGGGCAGGTAGGGCAGCATGGTCATGCGGGCGAGCAGCGCGGGCTTGAAGTGGGATACGCAGGTGGGCTTGACCGCTGCGTACATCTCGTCCATGTCGACCTCTTCGTCATCCTCCCAGGCCGCCACGGTCATGTTGGTGATCTTGTCGGTGGCCAGGTTGCTGGTCAGGATCACCACCGTGTTCTTGAAGTCGACCAGGCGGCCCTCGCCGTCGGACAGCATGCCCTTGTCGAAGACCTGGTAGAACAGGTTCATCACGTCCGGATCGGCCTTCTCGGTCTCGTCGAGCAGCACCACCGTGTAGGGCCGCTGGCGCACCGCCTCGGTCAGCATGCCGCCCTCGCCGAAGCCCACGTAGCCCGGTGGCGAGCCGATGAGCCGGGAGACGGTGTGCTTCTCCTGGAACTCGGACATGTTGATGGTCACCATCATGCGTTCGCCGCCGTAGAGCTGGTCGGCGATGGTCAGCGCCGTCTCGGTCTTGCCCACGCCAGAGGGGCCCACCAGCAGGAACACGCCCATGGGCGTGTTGGCCGGCTTGAGCCCAGCCCGAGCGCTGCGCAGCTCCTTGGCGATCATCTTGATGGCCCAGTCCTGGCCCTTGATGCGCTCCGTCAAGCGCTCTTCCATCTTGAGCAGGGCTCCCACCGTGTCGGAGACCATCTTGCCGACCGGGATGCCGGTCCAGGCGCCGACGACCTGGGCCACCATGGCCTCGTCAACGTCGGGGCGCAGAAGCGGTAGCTCGCCCTGGCTCTCGTAGAGCTCGGTGATGGCGGCGGCGACCTCCTTGCGGATGGTCTCCTTCTCCTCGTCGTCCTTGGCCTCGGCCATTCGTTTGCGGGCCTCGGCGATCTTCTGTACGCCCTCGAGCTCGCTTTCGTAGGCGGCCTTGAGGGTGGCGTGCTCGTCCTGGGTGGCGGCGAGCTCGGCCTGCAGCTCCTCAACGCGCTCCTCCTCCACCTCGTGGCCAGCACTGCGGTCGCGCTCCAGACCCTGGATCTCCCGCTCCAGGTTGGCGATCTTGACTTCCGCGTCCTCTACGGCCGCGGGCTTCTGCTGCAGGGCCACCTTCACGCGGGCCGAGCAGGTGTCGAGCAGGTCCACAGCCTTGTCGGGAAGCTGCCGACCGGTCAGGTAGCGGGCGCTCAGCTTGACCGCCGCCATCACGGCCTCGTCTTGGATGATGACGTCGTGGGCCTCTTCGAACTTGTGCCGCAGGCCGCGCAGCATGGTGGTGGCCGACTCCTCGGTGGGCTCGTCCACCTTGACGGGCTGGAAGCGGCGCTCCAGGGCGGCGTCCTTCTCGATGTACTTCTTGTACTCGCTCCAGGTAGTGGCCCCGATGGTGCGCAGCTCGCCGCGCGCCAGGGCCGGTTTGAGCAGCCCGGCCGCGTCGGTACCGCCAGCCGCGCCACCCGCGCCGATCAGGTTGTGGGCCTCGTCGATGAAGATGATGATGGGCTTGGGCGAGGCCTTGACCTCGGAGATGACCTGCTTGAGCCGGTTCTCGAACTCGCCCTTCACGCTGGCCCCGGCTTGCAGCAGGCCGAGGTCCAAGCCGAGGATCTCGACGCCTTGCAGCAACGGCGGCACCTCGTCGTTGGCGATGTTCAGGGCCAGGCCCTCGACCAGGGCGGTCTTGCCCACGCCTGCCTCGCCTACAATGAAGGGGTTGTTCTTGCGGCGGCGAGCCAGGATGTCGATCATCTGGCGGATCTCGCGCTCGCGGCCGAAGATGGGATCGATCTCGCCCGCACGGGCTTTGCCGGTGAAGTCGACGCAGAACTTGCCGAGGGCGCTGTCCGCGCTGGCGCTGGCCATGCCCGCGGGCAGCTGGCCCGCGCCGAGGCCTTCGCCAGCGGCCGCAGCAACCGACTCGGACTCCTCCTTGGAGTCGGCGATGATCTCGGGGAGCTTGTCCTGCAGCTCGTCCTTGGGCACGCCTTCGAGCTGAGCGCCGATGCCGCTCATGGTGTACTTCATCGGCTGCTGGGCGAGGCGGGCGAACAGCACGCCGCTGCGGATCTTCTGGTAGCCGAACTCGAGCGAGCCGATGACGAAGGCGTCCTGGAACCAGTCGAGCATGGTCGGCGAAAAGGTCGGCTTGCCGGAGTTGCCCGTCCGCAGATCCTCGATGGCGCGCTGCAAGGTGGTGCGCAGCTGCGACGGCTCGAGGTCGTAGTGCATGGCGAGAAAGGCCACGTCCGAATCGGGATTGTCGAGCAACGCGTACATCACGTGGTCGACCGTCACTTCGTAGTGCCGTGCGTTGACGCACTGGACCACGGCCGATTCCAGAGCGGCCGTGCACGTGCGGGTGAGCCGTTTGATGATGGGTTTCGGTGCGACGAGCGTCATCTGCTTCTCTCCTCCCGAGCGCAGGATGCGGCCGAGCGCGGGAACGCTGGCCGGCTAGGGCGCGCTACAGCCCGCACAGACGCTACCGCGGCTCGCCGCCGAATGGGACCCCATTTTTTCGGGGTCGGTCAGGCCGGCTCGTCGCCCTTGCCCTTCTTCGCCGACTTCTTCTGACCGCCCTGTGCCGATCCGGGCTCGGCCCCGTCGTCCTCGGCGGCGCCTCCCTGGCTGGGCTTCGAACCGCCGCGCTGCCAGCGGTCGAGCACCGCGCGCTTGACCATGACCTTGAGCAGGGCGCCCTCGCGCAGCTTGGCATCGACGTCCATCCCGTTGTCCCGAGCCAGATCCTCGATGTCCACGGCGAACTGGCGAGCCACGCCGATGAGCGTATCGCCCGATCCCACCCGGTACATCACCGTCTCGCGGTCGCTTCTGCGGTGGGTGAACTCGTCGGCGAGCGCTGCCAGGGCCTCGTCCCGAGCCGCCGGTTCGGCCTTATCGCGACCGAGCATGGTGCGCAGCGACCGGCGTTTGGGCTTGGGCAAGAGCTGGAGCAAGTTCTGCTCCTGCTCCCAGCCGCCGCCCGTGCGCTGCTTGGCCTTGGCGCCGCCGCCCAGCAGATCGACCGGATCGAGCACGTCGCCGTCGGTCAGCGCCACCCGCCTGTCCAACATGGCGGGCAGCGCGGCGCGCGCTCGCGAGATGGTGTCGGAGGGCACCCTCACGGTGTACTCGCGCCGGTCGGGCGGTACGTGGCCGGTCAAGAACTGGGGATTGTGGCGGCGCAAGGTGCTCTTGGAGATCCCCGCGGCCTTGGCGATGGTGGCGAGCTTGGTGCCGCCAGGCACGCTCAGCTCGGCCACGTGCAGCGGCGCGTAGGGCTTGACGTCGCCAAAGCCGTAGCGCTCGAGGTTGTTCGCCACCAGCGCGGCAGCCACGATCTTCGGCACGTAGGCGGCCGTCTCCGAAGGGATGGCCTTTTGGCGCGCCAGCTCGGAGAAGTCCGTGGTGCCGTACAGATCGATGGCCATAAGCAGCTGCTCGTAGCCCATGTTGTAGGCCGCCAGGGCGAGCTCCCAGTCGCCGAAGCGCTGGTGCAGATCCCGCAGGTGATGCGCGGCTGCCTGGGTGGCCCGGTAGGGATTCATGCGCTCGTCGACGTAGCGGTCGACCGTCAGGCCGTAGACCCCGCCCGTGCTGCGCATGAACTGCCACATACCCACGGCCCCGGCGGGCGACTTGGCCCTGGGGTCGAAGCCGCTCTCGATCATCGCCACCCAGATGAGGTCCTCGGGCATGCCCCACTCGCGAAGCTGCTGCTGGACCATCTCCTGGTAGCGGCCGCCGCGCTTGAGCCAGCTCTCGAACAGGCCGCGGCCTCGGTCGGACCGCGTCAGGAAGCGGACGTACTTGATGGCGCGGCGGCTGACCGCGCAGCGGAAGTCCGGAAGTTGCAGCCGGGTGAGCGCCTCCTGGCCGGCTGGATCCAGATCGTCGACGTCCTCGAGGGTCGCATCCGGCTCCGAGGCGTAGCTCGGGGGCACGGAGTAGCGCGGGCGGTGCAGCGGACAGGAGCGGCCGCTGTGGTCGGCGAGCGACCGCAGGCGGGAAAGCTCGGGCGTCTCCAGCCCGCCGGTTAGCTGCGCCTGGCCGGGCGCGACCTGGGCGGGGTAGCCGGCCGCGGCCCCCGGATAGCCCGGTGGCAGCAGGTACGCCGGAGGATAGGGCTGCGGGTAGGCCTGCGCATAGCCCATCGGCGGGACCGCCGCGCCGGTCGGGCCGCGACCAGCCCAGGCGTGCGCGGGATTCAGCCCCACCGCTGGTGCGGCGTGCGGCGAGCCTGGACGATAGGCAGCCACCGCAGTGCGCACCGAGGTAATGGTGGAGTCTGGAGTCGCCATCCCAACGCCGTACCCTACGGCCAGCGCGGAGATCATTGGGGGGATCCTCTCGAGCCACGGCATGATGTGGGGAAACGTGGCACCATGTAGTCAAAGGGGGCAAGAAAGCCGCCACACAACAGCGAGTGCCCCTTCTACGGCGGTCTCTGCTACCCTGCGGGCAGTATGTCCATGGCGCTCACAGCGCGGGTGATCGACACCCAGAGCAACGAGAGCTTCGAGGCATCGTTCGAGCGCTTTCCGGTGCGCCTCGGCCGCAACCAGCTCAACGACCTGCACGTCGACCGGCCGTACATCTCGCAGTTCCACGCGGCCATCGAGGTCCACGGCCAGCAGATCCTGGTCAAGGACCTGGGCTCGACCAACGGCACGGTCTACCAGGGCCAGAAGCTGGTCCGAGATCAGCTTGTCGACATCACGGGCAACCCGGAGCTGCAGGTCGGTCCGATCTTGATCCGGCTCGACCTCAAGGACGTGGCGCCCCGCGAGCCCGAGCTACCTCAGAAGGCCTCGGTCCTGGACCTCGGCACGCCCGCAGGCGCGCAGCTCATGGATCAGCGCTGCGAGCGGGTCGGCCCGGGCCAGGAAGATCCCTTCATCCAGCAGCTCGTGCCCTACATCGAGGCCTACCGCTCGGCGTGGAACAACGTCTACCGGCTGGTCTACGAGCACCTGACGCGGCTCACGCCCGAAATCCGAGCCGACTACCTCAAGCGCATCATGGTCGAGCATGCGCCGCTGGCGCAGGAGGCCGACTTCCAGAAGATCGCCCAGTACTACGGAGTGCCCGCCTACGAGTACGGCGAGCTCGAGTCTCCCCTGGCGGCGTGGGCGGCCTTGATGGAGCTGGTTCGCACGCTCACCCCGGGCGCCTCGCTGCCGAACGACGTGCCCCAGCTCATCAGCTTCGCTCGACGGTTGCGCGAATCCATGGAGGTGTTTCTCCGCTGCTTCATCAGCTTGCGAGACGGCTACCAGGAGTTCGAGACGGAGGTGCTGCGACGCGAGCGCTACGACGAGCAGGACAACCGCGTGGGCGTAGCCCGCGACGACAACGAGCTAGGGCTGGCCCTGCTCGGAGCCGACGCCAACCCCGAGGCCTCCCATCACCTGCACGAGGTCTTCGTCGAGGTGATGACCCATCAGGTCGCGCTCATGAATGGCGTCATGGAGGGCGTCAAACAGCTGCTGGAAACGCTCTCGCCCAAGGCCATCGAGCGCGAGTACGAGAAGAAGGGAAAGAAGGGGGGACTGTTCTCGAACAAATACGAAGGCCTGTGGGAGATGTACGAGCGCGTGCACGGCGACTACTCAGGCGAGGACACCGAAACTTTCCTTGTTATTTTTGGCCCACAGTTCGCGAGCACGTACGCTAAGACCACCGGCGAGGCCTATCAGACCTCGGGTGAGGCGGCAGGCAACCGGCTCGGCCGCTTCACCGTATCCGCCAACCAGACTCGACGATAGCGGATAGCGGCAACGTGGTAGCGCGGCGACGCTGCCCCAGTCCCGAGGGACGCGATTCATGCAGTGGAATGCAA
The DNA here is from genome assembly GCA_964441055.1 of uncultured Polyangiaceae bacterium. Taxonomy (GTDB): domain Bacteria; phylum Myxococcota_A; class Polyangia; order Polyangiales; family Polyangiaceae; genus JACQWT01. Next base: position 10,691 of record CAYTYV010000174.1, read on the forward strand.
GTTTGCGAGCAACGGGAGTGTTGACCGGCGCCCTGTGCCTGACGCTCACGGCGGGACAAGCCCAAGCCCAGGTCCCCCCCTTCGCGGAGCGCGACTCAAACTGGGACGCCGTCTCGACGATCTCCATGGTCGTCGGCGTCTCGACGGTGACGCTCATGCCGCGGGTCTACTACTCGAGCCCGGACGCGACCGTGGGCTGGAAGGCGCGCTGGCACGTCTCGGTCCTGGCGCCCGCCATGACCATGACCGCGCTGACCTGGCTGGTCGACCAGCCCATCTCGGACGCCATCGAATCCCCGCGTGACGGCTGCACGCTGGACGAGACCCGCGCGCAGATCGACGGCTCCGGCTGCGAGAAATTCGGCAGCCCCTCCACCCACGCCTTTGCCGCTTGGAGCGCCATGGGCGCGGGGCTGGGCATCTTCCTGGTGGACACCTTCAAGTACTCGGACGGCGAGGTCCACGCCGGACCCATCATCGGCGACATCGCCGTGCCCTTTGCCGCGGCCATGCTGGCCTCGGTGGCGCGCAGCGCCGATGGCAGCGGCATCGGACCGGAAAGCACGGGGCAGGTGTTCGCCGGGGCGATTCCCGGACTGGTATCTGGGGCGGTCGTGGGACTGACCTACGCGCTGCTGCAAGAGCCGGATTGCGGCTACGGCGGAAGCCTGTTCTGCTGGTAGGCCAACGGCCGCCGCCGCAGTGGCGACTAGACGCCGACCGAGCGGTCGAGCTCGGCCTCAACGCTCGAAGCGCTTCTCCTCGAGGGCGTCGTCGCGCAGGCGAGCGAGCTCCGGGCGGAGATCGGCAGGGAGCTCGGATTCCACGACGAGGTACTCGCCCTCCTCGAGCAGCTTGAGGAGCTCGACGACATCCGCCTTATCCTGGTACCGCCCGGCGCAGAGCTTGAGCTCGAGCAGGCCCGGCAGCGCAATGACGTCAGGGGCCGTGGCGCTCGCTGCCATCGAGGCGGGAGCGGGGTAGCAGTGTCCGCTGGATCGAGGCATGGCCTCCCCGGCAACGAGCAGGTCCACGCCTACCCCCGTGGCCTCGTGTCGAAGCCGACGGGCGCTCGTGCGGACAAAGCCCAGCGCCTCCCGATCCAGCTCCTCCAGGGTGGACCTATCGATCAGCAGGTCGATGTCCACCGTGGCTCGATGGTACCCATGGTGGATCACCGCCAGCCCACCGACGATGCGGTAGGTCGCCTTGGCGGCGGCCAGCAGTTGCCGCACGGCGGGCAGCGCTTGGTCTACAGCTGTAACGCCATCGCTCATGGCACGGGCGAACCTCGTCAAACGGGCAACACTGGCGCCAAGAGGCTCCATTTCTGCATCATAGCGCCTTCCCTCCTCGCATTCATCACCACACGGTTGGGGCCTCGGGCAACGCCACATCGATCCTAGCGGCCAGCAGAGTGCGCCCCGTGCGCCCATCGCCCTGCCCTCACCCCGTCTGGGGCCGGGCGAGTACCCCCAGAGACGCTCGGCGAACCCCGATAACCTCCGCGTTCGGCACCCCCGCGGGGGTTTGGGGGCAGAGGGAGGAGCAAAGCGACGACCGGCGCCCCCATCGTCAAATC
>CAYTYV010000175.1:0-6695 GCA_964441055.1 uncultured Polyangiaceae bacterium
CGGGGGTTTGGGGGCAGAGGAAGGAGCGTAGCGACGACCGGAGCCCCCATCGTGAGCTCATCATCGGGCTGGACAGACCAGAAGCTCGTCGCAGAGATCCTCGTCCTCATCAAAACTGGGACGAGGGGCTCTGCAACGAACTTCTGGTCCATGACACTAGTGCCCCTTGGCCGCTTGCGCCCAGGGGAAGCGCCACTTGGCTAGGCCCAGGATGGCGTAGTCCATGGCCACGCCGATGATCGCGATCCACACGACGTAGGGCAGGATCACGTTCATGGCGAGCTGGCGCTGCACCACGTAGATGCGGTAGCCCAGGCCGCTGTCAGCGCTGATGGCCTCGGAGGCGATGAGGAAGATCCACGCCGGTCCGATGGTCAGCCGGATCGAGTCGAGCATGCGCGGCAGGATCTGCGGCAGGATGACCTTGAGCGCGACCTCGCTCGTGCTCGCCCCCAGGGTGTAGGCCTTGACCACCGTGTTGCGGGGAATGGCCTGCCCGGCCAGGGAGATGTCGTTGGTCAGCGTGGGCGCGATGCCGAGGGCGATCAGCACCACCTTGGAGCTCTCGTCCACGCCCAGGAAGATGAAGATGATGGGCAACAGCGCCAGCGGCGGCACCTTGGCCAGCGCGGTCATGAGCGGCGCGAGCAGGGCGCGCACCGAGGAGAAGATCCCCATGCCGAGGCCCAGCACGATGGCAATGCCCAGGCCCGCGCCCATGCCCCAAGCCAGCCTTTCGAGGCTTTTCAGGGTATCGGCGATGATCCACACCTCGCCCGTGCGCTTGTTGGGCGTGGCGATCTCGCGCAGCCCCTGCTGGAGCTGCTCGAGGTTCGGCATCAGCCGATCGAGCGGATTGTCGATATGGCGCTGGTGGGAGTAGTAAGCGTACACCCCCACCAGCACCACGATGGGCAGCGCGCCGAGCAGCAGCCGCCAGGGCGTCGCCAGCGGCGTGCCGACCAGCTTGCGGCGCCTGGAGCTCACTTGCCCTGAGCGACGTAGGTGTTGGCGAAGCGAAGCTTGTCAGGCGCGCTCGAGCCGTAGCCGATGGTGAAGCTCGCGTCCTTGATGAGGTCGTGGTCAAAGCTGAACTTCTTGACCTTCTCCATGGTGGCTCGGATCGTGTCGCCCTCGAGGAAGGCCGCGGCCTTGGCCCGGTCGGTGTAGAGCGTGGTGTCCGCGAGCATCTTGTTGAACTCCTCCACCGAGGAGCCGGCTCCCTTGGCCATGATCTCGATGGCCTCCTTGCGGGTGGCCTCATCGGTGATGAGCGCCATGGCGTCGAACCAGGCATCGGCCAGGGCCTTGCCGAGCGCGGGCGATTCCTTGAGCGCATCGCCGCTCACGATGAGAAAGTCCATGATCTCGTTGGGGATGTCGCGGCTGCTGAAGACCACCTTGCCCTTGCCCGCCTCGACGGCGTGGAACAGGTGCGGGTTCCAGGTGGCCACTGCCGTGACCGAGGGATCGGTCAAGAAGGCCTTGCCCGCCTCGTCGCCCGGGATGTTCTTGACCTTGACGTCCTTTTCGGTGAGCCCCACCGACTCGAGCGCTCGGCCGAGCAGGTAGTGGCTCACGCTGAACTCCTCGAGCAGCACGGTCTGTCCCTTGATGGCCTTGAGCTCGGCCTGGCCGCGCAGCAGCACGCCGTCGCCGCCGTTGGACACGTCGTTGATGAGGATGCCGATCGAGTCGACGCCGTTCGAGGCCGGTTGCAGCGACTCCATCGAGGTCATGGCGCAGCCGTCGAGCTTCTTGGCCGCGTAGGCCTGCACCGAGTCCATGTAGCCCTTGAACTCGACCAGCTTGATCTTGACGCCGTGCTCCTTGGCGCGCTTTTCGAGCAGGCCCTTTTCCTCCATCAACTTGAAGGGCATCCAGCCGGTCCACACCGACCAGCCGATCTTGTACTCCTTGCCCGAGACGGGCGGCGTGGTCGGCCCAGCAGTCTTGGCCGTGGTGGGCGCGGTCGTGGCCGCCGGGTCGGTGGGCTTGGGCTTGTCGTCGCAGGCAGCAAAGCCCAAGGCGACGGCAGCAAGGGCGACGAGCCCGGTTAGCAGCGAGCGTCGGGAGGCGTCTTTCATGGTGTCTTCTCCAGAAGCGCGGCCCGCGAAGCGAAGCCGAGCCCCCGCCTCGTGGCACCGAAACAGCCGATCAGCCGACCACCCGGGCCGGCTCAGCCTCGGGCGTAGCGCCATCCGCGGGCGCCGCCAAGGGGAACGATGACCAGCACTTCCAACTCGCGCTCGCGCTCGGCACGCTGCTGGCCCTGGCCACGCCCGAAGTGGTACAGGAAGGCTCGTCATGACGGACCCGGCCAGCTCCACGCCGAATACGCGACTGCCCGCGATGCACTGGTTTCAGCATCCGCCCGAGGGGCTGACGCTGTTTCTGGTGCTGCTCACCAAGCGCTGCCAGTGGGCCCGCTGCATCGGCTGCTCCTTGCCGCAGCTGGGCCTGGAGCAGTCGGTGGGCTTCGCCGACCTGTTCCAGCAGATCGACTACGTCTTCCAGTTCCTGCTCTCGGCCGAGCAAAAGGCCGCGCTGACCAAGATCATCCTGAGCAACAACGGCAGCGTGTTCGACGAGCAGACCCTGTCGACCACGGCGCTTTTGTACTTCGTCGCGCAGATGAACCTGCACTGCCCGAACATCCAGGTGCTAAGTCTGGAGACGCGGGCCGAGCACGTGGAGCTGAACGAGCTGTTGGTGCTGGAACGCGCGGTCAAAGAGGGCAAGACGGCCACCGACCTCGAGGTCGCCATCGGCTTCGAGGTCTTCGACTCAAGGCTCCGCAACGAGGTTTTCCACAAGGGCTTGTCGCTCGGGCGCTTCGAGGAGCTGGCCGCCATGGTCGCGTCCCACGGCTTCCGGCTCAAGTGCTACTTCATGTTGAAGCCCGTGCCCGAGATGAGCGACGAGGACGCGATCGCCGACATCCACCAGGCCATCGCCTACCTCGACCGCATCGCCCGCCAGCAGTCGTTGCCCATCAACCTGCACCTGAACCCCACCTACGTGGGCAAGGGCACCGAGCTCGCCGAGCACTTCGCCCAGGGTTGCTACCAGCCGCCTACCTTGGTCGACACGTGTCGCGCGGTACTGCCTGCGCGCGACACGGCCCTGTCGGTTTTCGTCGGCCTCTACGACGAGGGCCTGGCCGTCCGAGGGGGCTCGTTTCTGCGCGATGCCGAAGCGCACCTGGTCGAGCCCATCGAGCGGTTCAACCAGAGCCAGGACTTCGCTATCTTGGAGCGGATCGCGCGCTGAGCGCGTCGAGGAGGGCTCATGGCAAAGGCGTTGGTGACCGGAGCGAACCGAGGCATCGGCTTGGAGCTGTGTCGACAGCTATGCGAGCGCGGAAAGGCCGTCATCGCGGCTTGCCGCAAGAGCTCGCCCGAGCTCGACGAGCTGGCGGCGAAAAGCGGCGCGGCCCTTCGCATCGAGACGGGGGTGGAGGTCACCGACCAGGGCTCGGTGGACGAGTTGGCCACCCGGCTGCGCTCCGAGCCCATCGACCTGCTCATCCACAACGCGGGCATCCTGACCCACGGCGACGCGCTCGGCGAGATCGACTACGAGATGGCCACGCGGCAGTTCGAGGTCAACGCCCTGGGCCCGCTGCGGGTCACGACCGCGCTGCTCGATAGCCTCGAAAAGGGCGGCAAAGTGATCATCATCACCAGCCGCATGGGCTCCATCGAGGACAACACCTCGGGGGGACGCTACGGCTACCGCATGTCCAAGGCGGCGGTGAACATAGCGGGAAAGTCGCTCAGCCACGATCTGGGGTCGCGGGGCGTGGCCGTGGCCATCCTGCACCCGGGCTTCGTGCGCACGGGCATGACGGGCGGCCGGGGCCTGATCGACGCCGATGAGTCCGCCCGCGGCCTGCTCGCCCGCATCGACGAGCTCAGCCTGGCAACGACGGGCGGCTTCTGGCACGCCAACGGCGAGCGGCTTCCCTGGTAGGGATTGCATCGCCCGGTCGCTGCAGCAATCCTAGGATCTTCGTGGCACGTGGCGTCGTCGATGGGCAGCCGGGCGCGCGCCGAGCCCTGGGCTTGGCGTTGGCGGCGGGTCTCGCCTTGGCTGCGGGGGTGGCGCTGGTGGGCTGCAGTTCAGGCTCGATCGGCCGCTCGGCTGATGGCACCGACCCTGGCGCGGGAGCCGACGGCGGGGCGCCTGGCCTTGGCGGAAGCGGCGGCCAGGGTATGGGCTCGGCCGCAGGCGGCACGGGCGGCTCCGCAGGGGGCGGCGGGGCCGAGCTTCCGCCCGAGCCTGAGCCGCCAGAAGGTTTCGTGCTGGTGCCGGCTGGCAGCTACGTGATGGGCAGCCCGCCAGACGAGCCCGGCCATCACTGGTGGAACGGCTTTGCCGTGGAAAAGCAGCACCAGGTGAGCTTCAGCCACGACATCTGGATGTCCGCGACCGAGGTCAGCCAGGCCGAGTGGCAAGCGGTGACCGGCAGCAACCCCGCGGTGTTCCACGAGTGCGGTCCCGACTGCCCAGTCGAGAACGTCACCTGGGCGCAGACCATCCTGTTCTGCAACCTCTTGTCCCAGCAGCAAGGGCTGCCCGTCTGCTATCGCGACCCCGACGACGGCAGCGCCTACGACGCGGCCGACGCGGCCGCCCGACGGTGGCCGAGCTGGCCTGAGGGCGTAGCCTGCACGGGCTATCGCCTGCCCACCGAGTCCGAATGGGAGTACGCCGCTAGGGCGGGCACCACCACGGCGCACTTCCTCGGCCCCGCGACCCACGAGAACATCGCTCAGGCTGCCTGGTACGGCCCCAACTCGCAGTGCTCGTACGCCGCCTGCTACGAGGACAACTGCCGCTCGGGAGCTGGCAACATTCCCCCCTCGGGGACGCATCCGGTCGGCCAGAAGCTCGCCAACGCCTGGGGGCTATACGACACCAGCGGCAACGTCTGGGAGTTCGTCTGGGATTTCTTCGGCGAGTATCCCGACGGGCCGGTCGTCGATCCAGTGGGGCCCATGGGCAACCACTACGGCTACCACGTGGCGCGCGGCGGCTCGTGGCTGAACCAGACCATCGAGGCGCGCTCGGCTGCTCGCGACGGCAATGACTGCACCTGCGACCCCGATAACGGCCCCGGCTGCCACACCGGCTTCCGCATCTGCCGCACCGTGCCGTAGCCTCACATCGGTGGCGCGCCAGGGGTGGGCGTGCCCACGGCCCAGCTCGCGCCGCTGCGCACATAGGCCTCGCCCGTGCTCATGGCCGGGTAGAACAGGAAGGAGCGCCGCTTGAGCCACACCTCCTCTTCTTCCTGCTCTTCGCCCTGCTCGCCACTCTCACACGAAAGGCCCACGAAGCCGCCTCCGCTGCTCGGGGCCACCGCGCCTGGCCCGATGGCGATGCGCGCGCCCGGGTCCATGATGCCCGCGTCGTCGAGCAGCATGGCCATGGGCTGCTGCGGATCGGCGCTGAGCCAGCACGACGAGGCATCCACCGAGGTCGAGCCGCGGTTTTCGAGCTCGACGAAGCCATCCGGACCGGGCGCGACCTCGGCGATGACCAGCCCGGTCTCGCCGAGCCCGGAAAATGCGCTGAGCTGCTCGAGTAGGTTCTCGCGGCGCGCCTCGACAAAGGCGTGGAGCGCACTCGGGGCGTCCGCAAACCACGCTTCGTAGCGGCGACGGTGCTGCCACGGCTCGGCCGCCACCGCGGGCGCGATGGCCGCGTGGGCCTGGTCGATGGCATCGTCCATGGCCTGGCCGAACTCGCTCGCGAGCGCCTGGTCGAGGCGCTGGAGGTAGGCCTGTCGGAAGCTCGGCGCGGAAAGGGCGCGCGTCCAAAGGCAGTTGTACGACCACCAGCCGGGCTCGGCGCCTGCCTCGTACAGGGTGTTGTAGCCGAGCGAGTGCCAGCTCTGGCCCCAGGTGCCGTTGTTCAGATCCCAGGGCGCCAGGACAAAGCGTCCGCTGTCCGGATCGTGGGCCAGGTAGTGGCCCCCGTCGGCGACCTCCCAGTTGGAAAAGAGCTGCTGAGCGGCGAGGTAGATCTGCAGCACATCCACGTCCACGCGGCTCGAAAGCCCGGCATCGAGCTCGTGCTCGGCCGCGCTGCCGAGCCACGACAGCAGCGTCTCGAGCGCCAGGTCTGGCTCCTGCTTCTTCTCTTTCTTCTCGTAGCCGGATAGCTCCAGCTCAGCGGGCGCGCCAAAGCCCTCGCACAGGTTGGCCGTGCGGATCCGGTAGCGGTCGCCCACGCCGTAGCCACGGGTGGATAGGAAGTCGTCGCCCACGTGCTCGATGTCGTCGTACACGCCGTAGACCTTGCCGTTGATGCGCAGCAAGACGGCGCGCGCATGCGAGCCCAGCCCGCCCATGCGCTCGAACAGATCGTAGGCCAGAAGCTGCGCCAGCCGGGTGGGCTCGTTTGCCTCGGCCAGGAGCTTCAGCCGGTCGCGGCCGTCGATGGTGCCGCTGTCGAAGTGGATGCGGAAGCTCCGCTTGGAGAGGTAGCGGGTCGATTGCCCGCGCAGCCGGATGGTGCCCGTGGCCACCTCGCCGCCCGACTCGACTCGTGCGGGCACCTCCACCCGGGCAGCCGGATCGAGGTGTATGGTCGCGAGGTCTTCGGGCTCCACGGTCACGTCCACGATCGGCAGGCCGAGCTCGCTCGGCTCGAGCGGGCTGACGGGGCCGACCTCGGCGGCAGGC
>CAYTYV010000175.1:6795-12254 GCA_964441055.1 uncultured Polyangiaceae bacterium
GCGGCAGGCGCTCCAGCTTGGGCAGGCTGCACCACCAGCCCCGAGAGGATGGCATCGCCAGTCATCTCCAGCTCGAGCGCGCCGCCTGAGGCCTCGACCTGGATGCTCACCGCCGCGATCTCGTCCTGGCCCGCCCTAGCGGCCAGATCCAGATCGCGGACCAGCACCTGGCCGCCCGAGGCCACGTCAAAGCTCCGCAGCCCGGGCTCGGGATAGCTCGGCTCGACCAGCAGCAAGGTGACGCTGTAGGCCCCATCGGGCAGGTCCAGTCGGTAGCCGCTCAGCCCCTCGACCCAGCTCAAATAGGGATGCACGAGCGCGCCGTAGGCCGACTCGTCCGACCAAGGATTGACCAGGCTGTGAGTGCCCAGCGGAAAGACGCTGGCCATCCAAGCCGCCTTGCCGCCGTGCTCGGCCGCGCCCAGCCAGCCAAAGCCACGAACCGCGTCGTACGGACCGTCCGCCACAAAAGGCGTCTCGGGCGGGCAGTCCTCGCCCTCGCAGGGCTCGCCTTGCTCGGCCTGCTCCTGCTCGCGGTCGTCGTCCTCCTCGCCCGAGCCTGCCACGTTGATAAAAAGCGGGCTCGCCAAGCTGCCAGGCGCGCTCCCCAGGGCCACGCACTCGGCCAGCGGATCGGCACCCTCGTTCGCAGGCGCTGGGTCGAGCACATCGGTCGAGCCGCCACAGCCGCCCAGCGCCGCGCACAACAGCAGCACCGCGCCAAGGCGCAACCACGCGGCTGCACGCGGCCAGGCGATCGGGGAAGCGCTGCGAGATGGGGAGCAAGCAAAGGCGTCGTTCATGACAGAGTACCGAGCGGATCCAAGGAATATCACGGGCGGCGAAGCTGCTGCAGCCCGTGGCCTCAGCGCTGCCGTCCACTAGGCAATGGCCGCCAGACTGCCGCCGGATCACGAAAACCGAAGCGCGCGCGGCTCGGGGTCCCCGCCGCTTCAGCCCAGCAGGATCTTGCTGCCGTTCACCGTGGCGTTGCCATCGGTGGACAGATCGATATTGGCCCCCAGGAGCTTGGCACCGCCTACCGTGAACTCGGCGTAGTTGTCGTCGTCGAAGCCGATGGATATCTGGCTGTTGTGCATGTCCACGTAGGTCCGGTCGTTACCCAGGGCCGCCCTTGAGTCATCCATCAAAAACGTCCACTTGTCGTTCTCGGCCGTCACGCCCTTGGCCGCCGTCAGGGTAAAGGTGCCCGTAGTGTCGACGGTGATGGCGTTGGCGTCGTCCGAGGCGTTCTGGACCATCTTGATGGACTGCTTGGCCTCGCCGTTCTCCAGCGCCAAGGTGCCCAGACTGGTGTTGTCATCCACGCTGAGCGCCACCTTGGCGAGCTCCTTGGTCGCCGCCTTGTCCTTGGCGGTTAGCGACGCATTGCCGCGATGCATCTCCAGCACCGCGCGGTCCTTGTCCATCACGACGGGGAACTGGTAGCGGTCGGCTTCGCCGTCGGCCGAGCTCGCGTCAATCGGCCCAGTGGCCTTGATGGTCACTGTGCCGCGACTGACCATCTCTGCCGCCCTGGCAGAGGTGAGGTAGACCGCCTCGCCGCCCGCCACCTCGGTCTTGCCCCGCGAGTGCACCTCCACCTGGTCGTTGGCCGTCACCACCACCTTCTTTGCCGAGGTTAGAGCGGCGTGCTCCTGCCCCGAGACGAAGACGCTCGTCTGGCCGAAGAGCACCGAGTGCGCCTCCGAGCCCTGGATGTTGCGGGCCTCCTCAAACGCCCCCTGCTGCTTGCTGCTGTAGCGATAGGCCAAGAACGGCCCGACGATGGGGATCAGCGCCAAGAGCGCCGTCTTGCCCGCGCCCAGCATGCCTGCGCCGCCGCCCGGCACCATCTTGGTGTTCGTTTTCAGCGGTCTGGCCCATTCGAGACGAGAAATCGGTCCGTACTTCTCGTCGGGACGTTGCTCCAACTCCGGGTCGACCAGCTTCATGAACAACGGCGGGCTCTTGAGGTCGAACTCCATCTTCGGGGTGGGGATGTAGGCCTTCTTGGCAAGCTCCACAGGGCCAGTGTCCTGCGCCAAGGCCTCCTGGAGCATGAAGTCGGCCACGTTGCGGGCCAGGCCCTGCATGCCCGTGCCCCAGATGGTGGTCACCAGGCTGAATAGCGGTGCGGTCAGGCTGTCGGTGACCGTGGCCAGGCCACCGGCCCAGTCCTTGGTCTCCTGCGCGCCGTCGAGGGCGGCCTCGGCGTCGGCGATGTCCTCGCCGAGCTTATCGGCCTTGTCCCGGGTTTGCTCGTACTCGTCGTTGCTCTCCTTGAAGCTCTCGGCCTTCGCCCCCAGCGTGCCGCTCTTGCAGGACAGGGCGGCCAGGTCGTCATCGCCGTAGACGTCTTCGAGGGCGCTATCGAGATCGTCCTTGCATGACTCGATGGCCTTTCGGTCGCCGTCGCTCTCCTCGTCTGGGTCGCCGTCGATCTCCTTCTGCTTGGCATCGATCTCGTCTTGCTTGGCGTCGATCTCGCCTTGCTTGGCCCCGATCTCGTCCTTCAGGGTGTCGGCCCAGGTCCGCGCTGCCTCGAGGTCGGCTTTCTCGGTCTCGAGCTCGGCCTTCTCCGCCTTGAGCTCGGTGAGATCCTGCACATTCGACTTGAGCGTCTCGACAGCTTCGTCGTACTCGGTGATGGCGTCTTGCAGGTCGGCGATCTTGTTCTGGTTCGCTTTGCTCAGCTTGGAGTATTCCTCGGAGTCTTTCGCCGCCTTGAGGCAGTCCTCCAACGTATCCCGCTTCTTGTCGCGCGGGCCGGTCTGCTCGTCGAGATCGTCCAAGGTCTTCTCGAGGTCGTACTTCTTCTGCGTGACGAGGCCGTTGCGGATGGCCAGGATCCCCCCGTAGATGTCGCCCACCATCACGGCCACGCCCTTGAAGGCGTCGATGCCCCACTGAAGGCGCGCCAGGGGAGTCGTGGGGCCCGCGTAGTCGGTGATGTGGCAGCTCCAGGAGTCGTTGAAGTTGTTCCAGTTGGTCTGCACGGTGGTCAAGGCGTTGACCGAGCCGTCGGCCGTGGTGGAGACGTTGTTCATCGTGCCGAGGGCGATGCCGTTTTCCGACTCGTTTGCCTGCCCGATCTGCACCACCGAGGAGCCGTAGGGGCTGGTGATCTTCACCCGCTGGTTGCCGTCGTCGTCGTCGATGTTGATCTCGTTGCCGCCGCCCGTGCGGATGACGTTGCGCTTGGCGTTGTCGGCCTTGACCGGGCTGGCCGTCAGCGGGTTGGGCACAGTGCCCGCGATGATGGGGCGGTCCGGATCGCCGTCGAGGAAGGCGATGAGCACCTCGGTGCCGACGCGCAAGGGAAAGTGCATGCCATAGCCCGCACCCGAGTGCGGTTGCATCATGCGCACCACCCGCGAGGCCTTGCCCTCGCCTTTTTCGGCGGTGTCGAACATGAACTTGACCCGATAGCGCCCCTCCTCGTCGAGCTCGGCGTACTGACCTTCGGCCGCGCCGTCGATGATGCCCGTCAGCACGCCGCTGACCCGCGGCCTGGGCGTGAGCCGCGGAGGTCGGAAGGAGACGTCTTGTGGGATGGCGAGGAACTCGTTGTAGTAGCCTTCCACGTCTCCCTTGGCGTCCTCGACAAAGGTGGTCTGCCGCGCGTGGTGCAACACCTCGGTGAGCAGCAGATGGCGATCCCCCCGCGGGTGATCGACCAGATGAAAGGTCGAGCCTGCGCCGAAGCTCCCGGCCGCGCTCTTGCCGCGGAGCACCTGGCACTCGCACTTGCGCTCCTGGGCGCGGATCTCGGCGAGCCGCTCCCCCTCGTCAGCGTCCTTGAAGTGCCCGCCGTACTCGACGATCCCTCCGGCAAAGCCCCCGTCGTTGTCCGAGACGGCCGTGAGATCCGCTTGCGGGTTTCGGTAGTTGTAGTCCCGCTGGACGAAGGTCTTGGGCACCAGGCGGGTCTTGGACCCGAGCTCGTAGACGCCCTGCTTTTCGCCGCGTCCCACAAAGGGCACCTCCTCCGGATCGGCGATGGGCAGGCAGGCACCATTGTGGTCGGCAAAGACGAGCATGTCTCGATCGCCTTGGTGCTCGAAGAAGTAGAAGATGCCGTGGTGCTCGCAGAGCCGCGAGATGAACGCGTGGTCCGTCTCCTTGTATTGCACCACGAACTCGCGGGCAGGGTAGCTCGAGCCGTCGAGGCGCAGCTCGAAGTCGCTGCCATCGACCATGCTCACCGCGGTGAGCTTCTCCCGGATGATGTCCGGGATGCTCAGCTCCATGAAGATGTCGAGGGTCTCGATGAGGGTGCTCTGCCAGAAGCTCGGCACGATGCGCAGCCGATAGCTGGTGTACTCGTCGCCGAGCAGCATCTCGTCGCATTCGCACACAAAGCCGTACACGCGTCGTAGCTCGACCCAGTCCTCGCCCTCCTGCTGCACGCTCGGCCTTCCCTCCCCGGGCGTGTTGGTCTCGAAGACCAAGGTCGCCGTTGCGGCAACGATGTCCTCCGAGGGCGGGCCCGCGGCCTCGTGGGTCACCACCAAGACATCGAACTCGAAGCCCTGGGAGAGCGCTTCGCGTCCCTCGAGCTCGGCCACCTCGAGCTTCGCGGAAAGCGCGTCGCATTCGATTCGGACCCGGGTTGTTGTTGCCGCCATGCTGCTCGCTCCCGTCTCGGTTCTGCCCGCCTCGCGTCAAGCCCCGCGCTGGAAGTCCTCGCCTTGGGCCCAGCGGCCGTCGGTCCCCTGCACGCCGTCGGTCTTGGCGCCCGACAGATCGGCCCCATCGAGGGCCGTCCGATGCATCTTGGCGCCGCGCAGATCGGCCTCGCGGAGCACGGCTCCGATGAGCGCGGCATGGGACAGATCGGCATAGCCGAGGGTTCCGCGTCTCATCGTCGTCATGACTCCCTTGGCGCCCACCAGGCCCGCGCGGTCCAGGCTGGCTCCGTCCAGACGGGTCCGGTTCAAGCTCGCGCCGTCAAAGCAGGCCTCCGGGGCGACGAGGCCGGTCAGATCCGCATCGTCCAGCGCGGCTCCCGCAAAGCTCGCCAGCTTCGCCTGAGCCCGCACCAGCTTGGCGCCACGAAGGTCGGCTCCGTGAAAAGAGGTCTGCTGGGCGGCCACGCCGCTGAGGCGCGCCCCGCTGAGATCGCAGTACGCCAAAACCGACAGGCTCAGATCGCAGCCAGAGAAATCCACCCCGGGCGCCCGGCTTCCCTCGAGCAACACCTGGTGGAACGCAGCGCCCACCACGGCGGTGTGGCTCAGATCCACGTTCATCATCACCGCTTTGTCCAAGCTGGCGCCGCGCAAATCGGTGCGGCCGAGCGCGGCGCCGTTCAGCCGGGTCTTGAACAGATGGGTTTGGACGAGGCTGGCGTCCGACAGATCGGCCTGCTCGAGATCGGTCCGGTCGAGGACCGCGCCGCGGAGATTGCAGCCGACGAGCTTGGCTCCCGTCAGCCTGGCGCGGCTCAGCTTGGT
>CAYTYV010000176.1:0-2223 GCA_964441055.1 uncultured Polyangiaceae bacterium
CAGGTTCACGGTTTTCCACGAGCGGTAGCGCTTGTCCTCGGGCGTGGGGATGACAACCGGCTGATTGGCCTGAAAGCTGCCGCTCATGATCATCCGCTTGAGCGCCTTGCGGTAGGTCCGCTTGAAGTGGCGCAGCGACTCGGGGCCAGCGCGGCGGATGCCCGTGATGCGCTCGTAGGTCTCGTGCAGGCGGCTCTGGCCCTTGGGCTGGATGTCGGGCAGCTCCAGCTCCTCGCCCAGGATCTCGGCTAGCTCCTCGATGGAGACCTCCACCTCGAGGGCGTGCTCGCCCTCCTGGTCGCCCGCCTTGCCCGCGCCCGGAGACTCGTCGCCTTCGCCGATGGGGTCGCCTTCTTCGCCGTCGCCCTGGCCGACGCCCCCCTTCTGCTGGTCAGCGAAGCGGAAGCGCGGGATGTCGATGTGGGGGATCGGAATGGAGATCCGGTCCTTGCCCTTGCGCCCGAGCAGCTCTCCCTTGGTGATGTACTTGCGCAGGTTTTCGCGAATGCGTCCCCGGACGATGTGTCGGAATCGCGCGTGGTCCTGGTCGATCTTGAGCGCCACGTTGTCAGTCTACCACCCCGAGCGAAGCGAAGAACAGCGGAGGCGAAAAGGCGCCCCCGAGCTAGAGCCCATCTCAAAAACCCTGAGCCCCCAGGGCCGCGAGCCGGTCGACCAGCGGACGGAGACCGAGACCGCTGACCGCGCTGACGAGCTCGAGCTCCACGCCGAGCTGTTGCCGGAAGCGCTGGGCGAGCTCGGGGTGGGCCGCGCGCACCTCGGTCCGATCCGCCTGGGACAGGGCGACCAGCTCGGGACGTCGGCCGAGCGCAGGGTCGAACTCGACCAGCTCCCGCCGCAGCGTGAGATAGTCGTCGAGCGGGTCGCGGTCGGCCTCTGGCCCGAGCGTGACCAGATGGAGCAGGGCGCCCGTGCGCTCGACGTGCCGCAGGAAGCGGTGCCCCAGGCCCACGCCCTCGCTGGCGCCTTCAATCAGCCCAGGGATGTCGGCGATGACAAAGGTGCTGCCGCCGCGGCGGGGTCCGCCGCCCACCTCCACCACCCCCAGGCTAGGCGTCAAGGTCGTGAAGGGGTAGTCGGCGATCTTGGGCCGCGCTGCCGAGACCGCCGCCACGAGGGTGCTCTTGCCGACGTTGGGAAAGCCCACCACCCCCACGTCGGCGAGCAGCTTGAGCTCGAGGCGAAGCTCGCGGCACTGGCCGGGCTGGCCGCTCGTGGCCTTGCGAGGGGCGCGGTCCACCGAGGTCGCGAAGCGCCTGTTGCCTCGTCCTCCCGCCCCGCCGCGGGCCACCACCAGCTGTTGGCCATCGCAGGTCAGATCGCCCAGTAGCTCGCCCGTCTCGAGGTCGTAGACCTGGGTGCCCACGGGAACGAGGATCGAGCGGCTTTTTCCGGCTCTGCCGTCCTGGTCCTTGCCGCTGCCGTCGCGTCCGCGCTCGGCTCGGATGAGCGGCGTGTAGGTCTGTTCCAGCAGGGTGGACAGCCCCTCGTCGCCCACCAGCACCACGTTGCCGCCTCGGCCTCCGTCGCCGCCAGCCGGTCCGCCGAAGGGCACGTATTTCTCGCGTCGGAAGGCGACGCAGCCGTTGCCGCCGTCGCCCGCAGCCACTCGGATCTGAACCTCATCGACGAAGCGCATACAGCCGCCTGAGCGCGTTGGCCGTCCTAGCCGTGGCGAATGGGAGGCTTGGTGGGCAGCGAGGGCGAGGAGAAGCTGCGGCTCGAGGGCTGCGAGGGAGAGCCGCGGGTGAGCTGGCCGTCCAGCGCGGCCAGCGCCACGCTCAGCCGCTCCAGGCCGTAGTCGTACGCCGTCTCGCGCACGAAGGTGTGCACGATGCGAATCAGCTTGAGCGCCGTGGGGCGCCCGACGTCGATCTCGCGGTCGAGGAATGCCTCGAAGGAGCTGTAGCCCTTGGCCAGGTGCAGCTCGTGCCGCTGGATGGTCGCCAGAAGCTCGCCGACCTCGAAGAAGCTTCGGTCCAGGCGCCGACACATCGTCCGGATGTTGCGGGTCAGTCGGTGCAGCTCGGCCACCTTGGCCTTGATGGACTCGGCCTCTGGAGGGACCCGCAAGGTCGCCCGAGCGCTGCCAGGTCGGGGCGGCTGGGCGTTGCGCTTGCGCAGCTCGGCCGCGTACTTGGCAGCATGCCGCGCCACCCAGGGCGCTGCCCCTCGGAGGCCGAAGCCCCGAGGTCTGTCTGC
>CAYTYV010000176.1:2323-12186 GCA_964441055.1 uncultured Polyangiaceae bacterium
ACGCTGGCATCCGACGTCGGCACCGGGGCAGTGGGCTCCAGCCTCTGGGCTCGGCTGGATGCGGATTTCGCAGAGGCTTTCCTCGCGACAGACTTCTTTGCGGCAGGTTTTTTCGAGGCAGGTTTTTTCGAGGCAGGTTTTTTCGAGGCAGGCTTCTTTGCGGCAGGCTTGTTCGCAGCGGCTCTCTTCGGGGAGGCCTTCTTCGCGGCGGCCCTTGCCGTGGCCGGCTTCTTCTTCGAGGTCGAGCGCGACGTACCGCCCGCCTTGTCCCGCGCTTTTGTTCCCTTGGGCGCTGCAGTCCGACTCGCCTGACGCTTGGCCCCCGATGGCTTGCCGCGACGCGAGCCCGACCTGGGCTTCGCGTTTGGGCTTTTGCGGTTTCGATGGCTTGCAGCAGGCACCGAGGTCACGTCCCGTCCAAGGAATCGGATGGCCGGGCGCAGGCAAAAAACACGCGTATATCCCGGCCTTGCCGACCGTCGTGCAACGCAAGCGGATGCACTATAGGCGTAGCAAGAAACCCCCGTGCCGACCACAAAGAAAGCCGCGCTTGCCGCCTGCGAATGACGCCTCGCGCGGTCAATCGTAGTACTCGTGGCCGAGGTGAGTGATCGACTCCTCGCCCATGAGCCAGCGCATGAAGTTCTTGAGCTTCATCAGCTGGATGAACAAGTCGTGCTCGGGGTAGAGGTCGGGCGCGGTCATCGGCGACTTGAAGTAGAAGCTGAGCCACTCCTGGATCCCGCAAAGACCCGCCCGCCCGGCCAAGTCGAGCAGCAGGGCGAGGTCGAGCACGATGGGCGCGGCCAGGATGGAGTCGCGGCACAGGAAGTCGACTTTGATCTGCATCGGGTAGCCCAGCCAGCCGAACAGATCGATGTTGTCCCATCCCTCCTTGGCGTCGCCGCGCGGCGGATAGTAGTTGATGCGCACCTTGTGGTAGAGATCGCCGTAGAGTCCCGGGTAGAGCTTGGGCTGGAAGATGTAGTCCAGCGCGCCCAGCTTGGAGACCTCTTTGGTCTTGAACGACGCCGGGTCGTCGAGCACCTCGCCGTCGCGGTTGCCGAGGATGTTGGTGGAGAACCACCCGCGCACGCCGAGCATGCGGGCCTTCATGCCCGGAGCGATGATGGTCTTCATCAGCGTCTGACCGGTCTTGAAGTCCTTTCCGGCTATGGGTACCTGGTTTTTCTGGGCGAGCTCGCGGGCCGCGGGGAAGTCGATCGTCAGGTTGGGGGCGCCATTGGCAAAGGGCACCCCCTCCTGGAGAAAGGCCCAGGCGTAGAGCTGCGAGTTGCCGATATCCGGGTGGTTCTCGCGTAGCCCCTTTTCGAACGACTCGATGGATTGGTGGACCTCGGAGGGCGCGATGAACACCTCGGTGGAGCCGCACCAGACGGCGACCGTCCGCTCGCAGCCGCTGCGCTCGATGAAGTCGCGGATATCCTGGCGAAGCTGCTCGACCATCTCGGCCTTGTTGGCGGCCGTCTTCTTGTGCGGTCCGTCGAGGCGCTTGACGTACTCCGGGTAGAACGCGCCCCGATAGGGCTTGATGAGGCAGAGCTCGTCGCGAATCACCTCTAGATGGGCGTGGTCGAGCACCTGGGCATTCTTGGCGGCCTCGTAGGCATCGTCTGGGAAAATGTCCCAGCCGCCCAGCACCAGCTGGTCCAGCGAGGCCAGCGGGAGGAACTCCCGGATGAGCGGGCTCCGATTGTCGGTCCGCTTGCCCAGCCGAATGGTGCCGAGCTGGGTCAGCGAGCCGATCGGCTCGCCCAGGCCGCGGCGGGCCATCAGGATGCCCGCGATGGTGGTGGTGGCCACGGCTCCCAGGCCGGGCAGGAGCACGCCGAGCTTGGCCGGGGGGGGGTGGATTGCGGTCGGCTGCTTCATGAGCTCTCCCTAGGTGATGTTGCTGTGGACGCGGTCGTAGGCGAGGTCAGCTCGTCCCACAAGGCAAGGTTGGTGCCGCGGGCACGGTCGCCGCCGACGACGTCCGTCAGCTTGCCCAGGCGCAGCTCGCACCAGTCCGCCGCGGGAGGCGATGCGCAACGAGTAGGATGTCGGCTTACATTGTAAGTTGGTATGGGTTTTGCTGTCTGGATAGCGCTGAGGTGCACAACCAGTCGCAACGTCGTGACGGGCGGCCCAATCCCGGGCAGCGTGTGTGAATTTCTTGCAACAACTGTGAACCAGCGGCACACCTGGTTGCGCTCTAACCTGCCGAGAAGGAAAAGAAATTTGTGGTTTTTGGGCGCGGCGTGCTAGACACCGGCGCATCACTTCCCGATGGATCTCATGCCTACCTTGACACAGCGTGCAATCATCTTGGCGGCGGGGACCGGCTCGAGACTGGCGGCGGGTAACGGCGTTCCGAAACCGCTCAGGCCGATTGCGTCCGTACCCCTGCTCGTGCGGGTCTTGCGCACCCTGCAATCCGAGGGCATTCGCGAGGCCGTGGTGGTGCTGGGCCATCGAGGGGCCCTGCTGCGCGAGGCGCTGCTGCACGAGCCGTCCTTGGCGCTCGAGCTCGAGTTCGTCGAGAACACCGAGTACGAGAAGAAAAACGGCGTCTCGCTGGTGGCGGCCAAGCGCTACGTCACCGAGGGCTGCCTGCTGACCATGGCCGACCACCTGTACTCGCCCGAGGTGGTGCGTCGGCTTCGCTCGTTCAACCTGCCGCAGGGCTCGGCCGTGCTGGCGGTGGACCACGAGCCAGAGCGCTGCTTCGACATCGACGACGCCACCAAGGTGTGGCTCGACCAGGGGCGGATCGTCGACATCGGCAAGGAGATCCAGCGCTACAACGCCATCGACACGGGCGTCTTCCGCGTCGGCCCCGCGCTGGTCGAGGAGCTTGAGCGGGTGCTGGCGCGAACGGGGGACTGCTCGCTTTCCGAGGGCGTGGCAGCGCTGGCGGCGCAGCGGCGCATGTGCGCCTGCGGTATCGGCGATGCGCGTTGGATCGACGTTGACACGCCCGAGGCGGCGCAGCGAGCAGAGGCCATGCTGCACGTCTTCGGCGACGCCCTGGGCGACGAGCCTGCTGGCGGCGGCCACTTGAACCCCGAGGCCATGGAGCTGTTTGCGCCCTCGTGGGTTCGGGCTGCCGAGCCCTACAACGAGGACCACTTCGAGGTAGCGGCCCAGCGCGAGAACGTGGCGCGGCTGATGTCCAACGAGAGCCCCTATCGGCCGAGTCAACGGGTGGTCGAGGCCATCGTGCGGGCCGCCCTGGCGGGCAACGAGTATCCGGCCCAGGCCGCGGAGCTGCGAGAGAAGCTGGCGGCCCGCGAGGGGCTAACCCCGGACAGCGTGCTCTTGGGAGCGGGCTCGACCGAGCTCATCGATCTCGCCATTCGCACCTACGTGGCGCCTGGCGAGGAGGTTCTCATCAGCGTTCCCACCTTCTCCATGTACGAGGCGCGCGCCCGCGTGGTGGGGGGCATTCCCGTGATGGTGCCCATGGGCGTGGACGGTCCCTTTGACGTGCCCGCGCTGATCGCCGCGGTCACCGAGCGCACCAAGCTCATCTTCCTGTGCACGCCGAACAACCCGACCGGTCGTCCGCTGCACGAAGAGCAGCTCCGACGCGTTCTCCGGCTGGGGCTGCCCACGGTGGTGGACGAGGCCTACTACGAGTTCTCCTCCGATGGGGCTTCGATGCGGCATCTGGCCGCCGAGTTTCCCAATGCGCTCATCTTGCGCACCTTCTCCAAGGCCTTCGGGCTGGCCGGGCTGCGGGTGGGCTGCGCGCTGGGCCATCCCGCGCAGATCCGTTTGCTCGCTCGGGTCAAGGTGCCGTGGAACGTCTCGTCGCTGGCCCTGGCGGCCGCTTGTGCGGCGCTGGACGACATGGCCGAGCAGGAGCGCCGCCTGGCCGGGCTGCGCGCCGGGCGAGCCTATCTGGAGCGCGAGCTCGGCGCCTTGCCCGGTGTCGAGGTCACGCCCAGCGAAGGCAACTTCGTGCTCGTCAATGCCGCGGGCACCGGGCTTGGCGCCGACGCCATCGTGGAGCAGGTGCTTGCCCGTGGCGTGTTCATCCGCTCGCTGCGCTCGCACCGCGCGGGCGACAGCCTGGTGCGCGTGACGGTGGGCGACGCCGAGCAGAACAGGCGCTGCGTGACGGCGCTGAGCGAGGTCGTCTTCGCGGCCACGGCGCGGCAGCGCAGGGCGTCTCAACCCGGGGCCGCCGCCGCCGGGCTACAGCTGTTGCGAACGCACTGAGTCGGCTGCGCAGCTCTGGGCCCCCTGGCAGCGCCGCCAAGGTCGAACGCCGCTAGAGTCTGTCCAACGTGCTCGGTCCTGCTACGATCCGCGCGTGGGCAAGCTCGTTCCCGATTGGATGGCCCGCGGTGCGGCGTTGTGGGCAGTGGCTTTTGGGGTCGTCGCATCGGCCTCGCTCCCCGCGCAGGCCAACGTGTGGCCCTCGAGCCACCAGCGGGTGGCTCGCGCGCTCGGCTCGGATGATGTTGCCCAGCGGCGCGGTGCGGCGCGGGACTTGCCGTCGCTGCCGCCAGCGATGGCCCGGAAGCTGGCTCGGCGGGCGCTCGGCGATCCCGACGTCGAAGTGCGCCTGCTCGCGGCGCAGGCGGCCGTGGAGCTCGGGGCGGCCGATGCTGGCGACGAGGTGATCGAGTGGCTGAGCGCGCGGGACGCTCGTCTGCGGCGGGCCGCGTGCGAGCTCATCGAGGCCTCGCCCACCCCCCGCGCGGTGGCGGCGCTGGGCCGCGTGCTGGGCGATGCCAAGGCCGAGGTGCGCCAGGCAGCGGCCAGCGCCATGGGCTCTAGTGGCTCGGGCGAGGTGGTGCCGCCGCTGTTGGGCCACCTGGACGACAGCTCCACCGCCGTGCGTCTGGAGGTGGTGCGAGCGCTGGGGCGGCTGGGCGACGGGCGCGCCGTCGTTCCGCTCATCAACAAGCTTCAGGACTCCGAGGTGGAGGTGCGCCAGGCCGCCGCGCAGGCCCTCGGCGCCCTGGGCGACCAACGCGCGGTGGCCACGCTGATGCTGGCGCTGCGCGACTCGTCCGACGCGGTGCGCGTGGACGCGCTGGAGGCGCTCGGCCGCCTTCGCGCCGAAGAGGCCACCACCGCCATCGCCGCGCTGCTAGCCGACGAGGCTGCGGCGAGCACCGCGGCGCCGCGGTCCTCCCACTCCGTGCGGGATGCCGCGCTAAGAGCGCTGGGGCGCATGGCCACGGCAGCGGCAGTCCAGATCTTGATCGAGCAGCTCGAGCGCGTGGGCCCGGAGCTCAGCGCTGCTTCATCCGGTCGCGCTCCTGAAGCGGCGCCCACGACGGTGCGGCAGGCCCTGGTGCTGACCGGTCCAGCAGCGGTGGACGCGCTCACGCGCGCGGTGCGCACTTCGAGCTCCACGCGCACCGCCTCGGGTGCCGCCTTGGCCTTGGGCGAGCTGGGGGCTCGTCAGGCCCTACCGAGTATCGTGCGGGCCATCGAGCGGGGTACGGTTTCGCTGTCCTCCGGCCTCGAGGCGCTGGCGGACTTGGAGGACGACGCGGCGCTGCCCTTCGTGCTCGAGTACATCGATCATCCCGACGCACGGACGCGGCAGCAGGTGATCGCCGTGGCCTGTCAGCTGCTCGACCCCAGCCAGCCCGATGGTCGGCCGCTCGATCCCGTCAAGCCGAGGCTGCTCGATCCGCGGACCGGGCTGGGCGAGCGGATCGCGCTCGTACGGCTGCTGGGCAGGACGGGCTCGGAGCGCGCCCGCAAGGTGCTGCTCGCCTTGGCGGACGCCGAGCCGCTCGCCTTGCGCGTGGCGGTGGTCGATGCGCTTGGGATCATGGGGCTGCCCTCGCGGAAGGTCGACCAGACGCTGCTCGATGCGCTGGACGACGACGCGCTCGAGCTTCGCCAGGCTGCGGCCGTCAGCCTGGCACGCGTGGGAACGGAGCACGCAGCGCGCGCGCTGCTGCATCGGCTGGGCGTCTCGGCCGAGCAAGACCGCAGCGCCATGGGCTTGGCCCTGTCGGGCGTGCTCGAGCGCAGCTCCGAGCCGAGCTTGGTCGAGCCGGTCGAGGCGTCCTTTGCAGTGGCCTCGGGCCCGCTGCGCGATGCGCTGATCGAGGCTCTGGGTCGCATGCCCACTCAGGCTGCGGCCCGGGCGCTCGAGCGCATGGCCCACCGCACCGACCCCGACGATCGCCGCAAGGTCGCCGAGTCCCTGGCCGGGCACCCCGAGCAGGCGAGCACCCTCGTAGTCCTGGCGCGGGACCCCGACCCCTCGGTGCGCGCCCAGGCCCTTTGGTCGCTTCGCCGCGTGGGCGACCGCTCGTCGCTGTCGCGCATCGAGGCGAGCCTGCGGGATCTCGACGTGGCCGTCGCGGGAAACGCAGCCATCGCGCTCGCTGCCGTCGCTCACCGCACCAGCGCCGAGGCCGAGGCGGCTCCCAAGCTTTGCGCGGCGCTTTCCGACTACCGCTCGTACGTGCGCGCCAACGCCTTGAGCGGCTTGCGACTGCTCGGTCGGCGCTGCCGCGCGGGCCTGGTGCGGCGACTGCTG
This sequence comes from uncultured Polyangiaceae bacterium, assembly GCA_964441055.1. Lineage (GTDB taxonomy): Bacteria > Myxococcota_A > Polyangia > Polyangiales > Polyangiaceae > JACQWT01. Next base: position 8,847 of record CAYTYV010000176.1, read on the forward strand.
CTCGGCGATCGGTCGTGGCGCGTGCGCGTGTCCGCCGCCCAGCTGTTGCGCGGCCTGCCCGCGGCTGGGGCCGAGGCCGAGGTCGCGCCCGATCGCCGCGCGCTCGAGCGCTGCGCGAGAGAGGATCGAAACGCGACCGTGGCGGCGAGCTGCGCCGCAAGCCACCCGCCGCAAGCGGGCAGCAGCAGCCAGGGCATCGTGGTCTTCGTGGTGCCCCACGGCCGCTACGAGCCTGGCCCGCGGGCTCCCTACGCGCTGGCGCTTGCGGACGGAACGCTCCGACTCGGGGTGGCCGACCGTCGCGGGGCCCTGTTCGAGGGCGCGGCCCCCCGCGGCCCGATCGAGCTGGCGGTACCAGCTGCGCTGGCGCGTTGAGAGGGGGTCTCACAGCCTCTGAGGGACTGCGAGCTCAGCCGTCCGCCCCCAAGCCAGACCGTCCGCGCTCGCGCTCGGCGTCGTTGAGCCGCTCGATCGCCTGAGCGTACCAGCGCAGCACGGCTCGTCGGAACGGCCACATCCAGCCGTAGGCCGGACCTGTGAACTGCTCGACGATGCGCTCGCGCAGCCGCTCGTCCTTGGCGGCGCTCAGGCCGCAGAGCTCGGCCGTCGCCCGCAGGGTCTCCTCGTAGGCCTCCCATTCCAGCCGTGCCCGGCCATAGGCCAGTCCCAGTGGAAGGATGGGCAGCAAGTACAGGAGCGCCATCCCGACCGTGCCGTAGCGCCGCCGCTGGCGGAGGTGGATGCGCTCGTGGCGCAGGGTGATCGCGCGGTCGACGTCCGAGGCCCCTTCCCAGCTAGGCGGCACGTACAGGGTGTCGCCGATGACGGTGTGGTAGCGGCTCAGGTAGCTCGACTGACGGCCCAAGGTGATGATCCGCAGCGCCACGTCGATGGCGCGCGAGAGCCTGCTCTGAGCCTTGGGCACGATGCGGAAGCGCGGGAACTCGCGCTGGATCTCCGCCAGGCATTGCCGAGAACGCGCCCCTTCGGCCGGCTGCGGTCCTGCGGCTTGGCGAGCCGCGCTACCCGTCGGCATCGGCGGCCCCGAGCCGCTGCCCCACGGCGATGCACCTGCCCGAGGCGAGCTGGTCGGCGCTGCAGCACTTGCGGCCCTCGAGCTGGCCTTCGAGCAGGCGCAGGGTGCCTCGGCCGCAGGCGATCTCGGCGCCGCGTCGGTCGATCGTCAGAATGGTCCCCGACGGGCCGTGCTCGCCCTCGGGCTCGCACACCGCGGTGCGGACGAGCTTGAAGCGCTTGCCATCGACCCAGGTGTGCGCGCCCGGCCAGGGGGTCATGCCGCGGACGTGGTCGTGAGCCTGCGCGGCGGAGCGGGTCCAGTCCACCTGACCGTCCTCCTAGCGGATGAGCGGCGCCAGGGTGGCGGCAACGTCGTCTTGAGCCACGGCCTCGCTCTCGCCAGCCACCACCCCCCGCAGGGTCACCCGCACCACCGCCGCCGCCAGCTCGCTGAGCTCCGCTGCTAGCTGTCCCGCGGTGAGCTCGGGCCCGATGGGCAGGGGTCGCATCTCGTAGACGGGACCGGTATCGCAGCCCTTGTCCATCTGCATGAGCGAGATGCCCGTCTCGGTCTCGCCGCGGACGATGGCCCAGTTGATCGGCGCCGCCCCGCGATAGCGAGGCAAAAGCGAGGCGTGCACGTTGATGCAGCCATGGCGAGGGCCTTCCAGCACGGCCTCGGGCAGGATCCGGCCGTAGGCCATCACCAGGGCCACGTCTGCCCCGTGCGAGCGGATCCACTCGGCGAATTTGCGGGTCTTGATCTTGGTCGGCTGCGCCACCTCGAGGCCGAGCTCCAGCGCTCGGCGCTTGATGGCCGGAGGTCGAAGCTCCAGGCCTCGGCCCGCGGGCCGATCGGGCTGGCAGATCACGGCGGCGACCTCGGAGATGTCATGGAGGGCCTCCAAGGAGGCCACGGCGATGTCGGGGGAACCGAAGAACAGCGAGCGCACGCTTCAGTCCTAGCGCCGCCGCTGCCGAGCGACCAGCTAGATCTCGCGGCCGGCCGACGCCGAATTCTGGTAAGCTATACGTACGCACTAAGCGATGGGACAGACTCGATCGAGGAGGCCAGCTGCCCGGTCAGGCGCCTCCCATCCGCACCGTTTTTCGAGCTGGAGGTGAGCATGGCGAAGTACCCCAAGACGGCCCGCTTGAGCGGCGGCGACGAGATCACCATACGGCCGCTGGAAAAGACCGACCACGCGGCGCTGGTGAGCTTCTTCTCCCAGGTCTCCGAGGAGGACAGGCGCTACCTCAAGGAGGACGTCACCGACGCGCAGGTCATCCAGCGGTGGATCGACAACATCGACTTCGATCGGATCCTGCCGCTGCTGGCCCTGTCGGGCGACCAGGTCGTCGGCGACGCCACCCTGCACTGCAACCCCTTTGGCTGGTCCAGGCACGTGGCTGAGATCCGCGTGGTCATCGCCCAGAAATGGCAGCGCAAGGGGGTGGGAGGAGCACTGATCGACGAGCTGGTCGGTCGAGCTCACGAGCGAGGGATCGAGATCCTCGAGGCGCACGTGCTCGAGGGTCAGCACGGCGCGCAGAGAGCCCTGGAGGCGCTGGGCTTCCAGGTGGAGACGGTGCTGCGCGGCCGAGCCACCGATCGAACGGACCGACGGCGGAACATCATGGTGATGACCAACGACGTCTCCGAGATGTGGCGCAAGATGGAGGAGCTACTCCAGGACACGGGCCCCTACTCGGGCCGGTACTAGCGGCGTTCGCCAGCGCCTTGGGGCCCGTCGGCCGGTCCCCAGGACCGGTGGTAAGGACCAGCCGACGGGCCCCAAGGGGCGAGCTGTGCGGGGAGGGCGAGGCCGAGCGCGCCCGGTTGCTCGTGCCGACAGCGTCAGCTCCAGGCACAGCGCGCCGAAGCGCGCCCATGATAGACCGTAGGCACACCTGAGACGTCAGAAGATTCGCCATGGCTCATCCACACTTCCCTTGCCATCTCATTGCGCTGTCCGTCTCCGTTGCGCTGCTCGGCTGTGGCGGCGCTGCCACAACCACGCCGCAGACGGCCGCGAGCGCATCGGCCGCGGCCTCTAAGCCGCCTGCCGTGTTCGAGCTCGCGGCCGAGATGCAGGACCGGCCCGAGGAGCCCGGGGTCGCCTCGCGCATCACCCGGGTCACCGTCTACTCCGATCGCGCCCTGGTGACGCGCGAGGCCACCGTCGAGCTGAGCGACGCGCCCACCGTGCACCGCTTCACGAGGCTGCCCGGCTGGGTCGACGAGGGGTCCATTCGGGCGGCTACCAGCGCGGGGAAGATCGTCGATGTCGCGGTGGAGCGGCGCTTTTTGGCGCGCTCTAGC
>CAYTYV010000177.1:0-12184 GCA_964441055.1 uncultured Polyangiaceae bacterium
GGGGGCCTCGTCGTCGAGCAGCTCGGCAAGCTCCGCGGCGCGTGCTCGCACCGCCTTGTAGATCTGAGCGGCCGTCCCGCGACCATAGGCCTTGCGGAGGGATGCCTCCTTGAGGTCGAGGCCGGTCGCAAGGCGGCTAGTGTGCTCCGCGGTGAGGATATTGGCGACCGCCGCCAGGATGCGGTGTCGCTCGTACGCCGTTGGGTCCAGGGCACGCTCGAGCAGAATGGGGGTGGCTTTGGCGGCCGCCGAGTAGAACTTGCCGATCTCGTAGAGCGAGTCGTTGATGGCCGCCATGGCCGAGCGGCGCTCCGCTTCGTCCTCGGAGCCGAGCGAGCGCAGCATGTCGCCCGTGTCGTCGGCGTGTCCGTGGGCGTGCTTGAGCTTCGTCCAGTTGATCGATGCGATGGCGTCGGTCATCGTAGTCTCCTCGTCCGTAGTACTCGGCGCCGTGGAGTGGATCAGTGAGGCGCGGCGGGCGGAGGCTCGTTTGGATCACCTCCTTGGGCGACGTGATCCTGGCGCGCGCGGTAGCCGGTATGCCCCTGATTGCGCTGCTGCTGGCTCGCGTCGCGGTACGCGCCCATCGGCGTCGAGGTGTTGCCGCCGCGGTATCCCTCGGGGTGGCCTACCTCGCGCTCCTGTCCGCGAAGGTTCGCCATCACGGGGCTGTCTCCGAACTGAGCGCCTCGTTGCTCGGCAGCGTTGTAACGATCGATGAGATCCCTGTTGTACTGCTGTCCGCTGGCGGTCGCGGGCGCCCGTCCAGGCGGGCCGGGACCGTTTCGGCCGTCGTAACGTACGCGGTTGCCGACGGGGTAGTTGTAGTCGACCGTCGAGCGGTTGCGAGCAGCGAACTCCTGCATGGCCCGGTGGCAGCGGGGACACGGCGGGAATTCGCCCCCCAGATTCATGCGCGATCCCCGCAAGCGATCGGGCCCGAGAGTACGCTCCGCCCACTCGATGGCGTTCTGCTCGGTGTGTCCGTAAGATGACGATCGATTCTGGGTAAGCCCGCCGCCTGCATCCCCGGTACCGCCTCCAGAGCGGTTCGCGCCCGGGACGTTGTGTCCCATCGTTGAGCGCATACCCGGGATCTGGTCGCCGCCTCCGTACGGGCCACCTTGCCGCTGACCGCTGCTGCTGTCAGGCGTGTAGGTCCCCGGGTTGTCCCCTTGCGTCGTCGTGACGGAGACCGTAGCGCGATGTCGCGCCAGCCCAAGCGGATCGACGAAGCCTACGGGGTTGAGCCCATAGCAAAAGGCGTTCAGCCCAGCCTCGGGGCCGAATGGATCGATGCTGATGTAGCGACCCGCCTCTGGGTCGTAGTAGCGATACCGGTTGTAGTGCAGCCCGGTTTCCTCGTCGGCGTACTGGCCTGCGAAGCGCATCGGCGTGGTGGCTCGACTACCGTCGACCGTTTCGGTAATGCCGTAGGCGTTGTGCTTCAGCGTGCCTGCGACATCGCCATCGCCTGTGACGAGCTGCTCCGGCGTCCCGATGATATCGCCAACGTAGTAGAGCCACTCGCTCGACACTTTCTCGCCGTTCGTCCGACGGGCGGCTTCGTGCGCTACCGGATAGGCGAGGTGATCATCGTAGAGGTAGGTTCGCTCATGGGTTCCGTCGCGGCCGAGTCGTTCATCGATATCGTGGATGATGTGGTCCCCGCTCCAGACGAAACGCGTGCGCGACGCCTCCACCATCATGTTGCCCGTTTCGTCGCGCCGCAGAACGCGCTTGCCGAGGCGCCTTCCGAACGGGTCATAGAAGAACTCCACCACCAGATCGTCGCCCTTGGACGCCGAAGCGAGTTGCCCTTGGCCGTTCCACTGATAACGCCAGATCGACTCGCCATCGTCGTCGTCGGGGACGTGTTTTTCCTGCAAGAAGCCGGCCTCGTCCCAAACATAGCGCGCGTCCCCGCGTCGCAGTAGGCGGTTGCCAGGCCCGTACTCGCGAAAAAGCTCCGCCGCTGGGACCCCGACGGGCACTTCGCAGTGGTTGCCCGTGGAATCGACCGTGAAGCGCTCGACGTCGCCATGCTCAGGTGCCCGCTCCAGCAAGCGCTTGCGCATGTCGTAGTCGTACGTGACGGTACCCGATTCGCTGTCCCAAGCCTTCGTGAGGTCGCTGCAAGGGTTGTATTGGAATGCCTTGTCGATGATGGCTGGCGCCCGGCTCTTGCCGATCCAGTCGGGCTCGTGCCGCGTCGCCTTGGGCAGGGCCGCCGACGGCGACACGAGCCGCATGCGCGTCAAGCGGAAGCGATCATCCCATTCATAGTCGATGCTGGCGCCGCCGGGTAGTTGGCGTTTGGTCACCGAGCCCATGACGTCGCGGAGAATCTTGACCGAGACCGCTTCGCCCAGCTCCACGCGCGAGCGTCGGCCCATCACGTCGCGCTCGATTCTTTCCACGTGGCCCAGCGAAGTCTCGCGTTGCACGAGTCGATTCATGTTGTCGTACTCGAGCCCGACCCAGTGCGATTGTCCGTGGCCGGCCTGCGTCTCTTTGACGCAATTCCCGCAGGGATCGCGGTCGAACTGTACGGTACAATCCGGCCCAGTTGCCGCGACGAGCTCGCTGCAGGCATTGTATTCGAAGGTCTCGGTGGAGTCGTCGGGCCACGCGACCTCGACGACGCGACCGAGGGCGTCTCGAGTGTATTCGATGCGCTCGCCGCCCCGCTCCCACAGGATGTGGCGACCCATGAGGTCGTAGCCGACGCGGATGACCGAGCCGTCGAACATGCGCTCCTCGCAGACGTAGCCAGCGGGGGTGTATACCCACTCGCAGACCTCGCCGCGCTCGTTGACGAGCTTGGTCGGCCAGCCCTCGCGGTTCCAGCGGACTTGGAACTCCTCGCCGTTGGGGTAGGTCATACCGCTCGGCCAGCGCAACCCTCCCCAATGGAACCGCGTCGTTCCCTCCGGGCGGATCTCCGCCACGCAGTTGCCCATGGAATCGTAGTCGTAGCGAATGACGCGGCCGTCCACCAGTTGACATGCCACGACGTTGCCTCCGGGGCTGTACTCGAGTCGCTCGGTTCGCCCGCGCGGATCGGTACGGCTCACGACGCGGCCGAAGTAGTCCCACTGCCACCTCCACGTGGTGCCGTCTGGGAAAGTGAGCTCGGACATGTTGCCATGCGCGTCGGACCGGTAGGTCGTGCGCCCGCCGTTGGGATCGACCTTCTCGGTGATGAGACTGCGGTCGTCGAACTTGTACGAGGTCACCGCGCCGCGCTGGTCGACGACGCTCGTGACGTTGCCGCATTCGTCGCGATAGCAGTTGGCGACGCCACCGAGAGGATCGATCTGCTGGATGATACGGCCCTTGTCGTCACGAAAGAACGACCATACGTTGCCCTCCGCGTCGACCTCTTTGAGAAGCCTTCCGCGAATATTCCACTCGTGGCTCGTCGTGGCGCCTTCGGCGTTGGTGTGGCTGATCGTGTTGCCGACCGTGTCGAAGGTTCGGGTCGTGACGCCGCCGTCTGCACCGATCGCCTTGACGATTTGGTTGGTTTCGGGGTCGCGGAAGAAGCGCAGCAGCCGGACCGAGTCGATGACCTCGGAGTAGTCCTCACCCCATTCGAATTTGGTGTGGTAGATCCCGCGGGCTTTGGTGGTGCCGTCGGCCAAGGGCTCGGGGGGGTCGTCGTCGAGCGCGGGATCCTTGTCGTGGGTGTACTCCCCCCACGTCTCGAGGCAGCGGCTCTGGTCGTCGTATTGGAAGTAGAACGTGAGACCGTTCGGATAGGCGTACCGCGTCAGCTTGTGGTCGTCGTCGTACCAATACTGGGTGGTGGCGCCGTCGGCGTCGGTGTAACTGATGAGGTTGCCGTGCTGATCGTATTGGTAGCGCGCGTAGGTGATGGTGTACCCAGTGGTGGGCTCACTGATCGACAACGACGTGATGCGGCCCTGGGCATCGGTGGCAACGCGGACGGACCGCCCGGCGAAGTCGACCACCTTCTCGAGACGCCCGCGCTCGTCGTACTCCAGCGTTGCCCGAGTGCGGCCAGCGTGCTGTAGGCTCTTGAAGCGAAAGCGCGTGCCATCGGCGTCGACGGGCTCGAAGAAGTGGTAGAAATCGTCGTTCGTGTCGAGGCGGTAGCCGCCATCCGGCTGCTTCGCCAGGATCCAGGCGCCGTCGCCGAAAGCGCCGAGCTCGGCTTCCTTGCGGTCGAACGCGCAAGGTGGCCCGAAGGGGCCGTGGGCGATGACCTCGCGGCGCGTCAAGGTGAGCCGCCACGCGAGCGTGTGGGACCAGCCGTAGCCTAGCCCCACGTCGGATTCCCGGTTTTGCACGCTATAGGAGCGCAGGACGGTCAAGCGAACGGGACCCGGTAGGGATAGATCCGTCTGCGGCAAGGTGAACACCTCGCCGGAGAGCACGTCCACGGGATCGCCCGCGGATGTGCTGGAGCTGCAGCTGGTGCACCCTCCCGCACCGCCCTGCCCGCAGTTTCCCGCTCCCGCGCCGCCGCCCTCCGCGCCGTCGCCCCCTCCCTCGCCGTTGGCGCCCTGGCCCTTTCCCTTTCCCTTGCCGCCCTTGCCGCCCTTGCCGCCGCCAGCGCCGCCGCCGCCCATCACGAAAACGCCGGGGTTCATGCCTGGAATCGCGGGGATATTCGGTACGGGGGCAGTCCGAGCCATGGCGAGATCCTCGTTGTCTCAGCTGTCGATCTGACGCAACCGGAACGCAGAACGTCGTCTGGCGTTCTCGAGACGGCGTTTGCGTTGCCAGAGCGGTTGCGGCGGCGCACCGCGATGCTGGGGCAATCGCAACCGCGCCAATGTCAGGGTGTATGCGTAGGGGCTGAAGCTGTCATCGGGTATGCCCTGGTCCAGCTCCGCGAACACGTTGGCGAGCTCCTCGGCGGCCTCGCGGCTTCGCTGTGCCACGGCGCTAAGGGCGACCAAAGCGGCGGCGACGGACCAGTCGGCAGGCCCTCGGGCAACGGTCAACAACGCCCGCCGTCGCCTCGCAGCTTGCCAGCCGTCGTCGAGCCGAGCGAGGACGAAGGCGGTGGCGACCTGCACGCGGTAGACCCAGTCGAGCGGGGGAATGTGCGATGGCCGCTTCGCAGGCGGGTGCACCATCGCGGCGGCGATGGCGCTTGCCGACTCGTCGGCGAGCGGGGCTGCCGCCTCACGGGCCGCTTCATACCAACGGGCTTCGTCGAAATCGGTGGTGGCCAGATCGGCTACTGCCGCGACGATGGAAGATTCAGGGGGGGGCAGCGCGACAGCTGAAACGTCGTCCCGATAACGCCACAGCACGAAGTCGACCTCGCCTCGCGGCTCGCGCGGGTCGGGATTGGGGATGCGCTCGACCTCGATGTGCAGCTTCGCCTGCTCGCCGAGCTCGGTCATCGCCTGAGCGAAGGCCAGCCCGACCGATGGCGACTCGGGATGGGTCACGGTGACGTTGACCTGGTGCGTGATGCCAGGGCCTCGGCTGGGACTGGCCTCGATCTGCCCGATGGCGCTCTCGACCGCGTCGGCGCTGAGATCCTGGGGCCTCGGCAGCACGGACTCGAGCAGCATCAGATCGCGCAGCAACGCCGTCGCCCGACCGGGCTCGGCCTCCTGGGAGGCCAATGCTTCGAGCTCGGCCAGGGCGCCCGGATGCGACGATGTCAGGTGACGAGCGTACAAGCTCGACGGATGCGCCCACGGATGCGTCGGTTGCTGCTCGAGCGCACGCTGATACGCCTCAGCCGCTTCGCTGAAGCGCCCTTCGTTGAGCAGCATGTCACCGATGTCGAGGTGGGGTGCCAGCTGTGACGAATCGTGCTCGAGCGCCTTTCTAAAAAACGCGATTGCGCCATCGATGTTGCCGAGATCGCGATGCGCACAGGCAATTTCTACCGCGCCGAAATACGAGGGGCGTCGATCGTCTTCTTGCAGCGCAATGGCTAGCGCGTCTTCGGATCGACCTAGCCATCGTAGCATCGTCGTTTCCAGGAAGGTGATCTCACCCCGGTCGGGATGCTGCGTACGCAGCGTGCGCGTGAGCTCCACGGCGGCCTCGACGTTGGTGCGCCGTCGTTCGTCGTCGTCTCCTCGTCCGAGCTCTTGGACGAAGCGCGATAGCGGGGCGCCCACCCGATTGAGATCCACCTTCCGCTTGGCGTGTCGCTGGACCCATTGCTTTGCCCAGCGCAAGTAGGGGATAGCGGGTCGATAGGTCGCAACTTCCAAGATCAACGCCAACGCATCGTCGACCCGGCCGACCCTCGCAAGCGCCCAGGCGCGCACGGCGACCAGCCCGAAAAAGGGTCGCTCGCGATCGACTTCGACCAAGGCAAGAGGGTCGTCCGCGCGTTCGAGGATGGCATCCATCAGCTCGAGCCAAGCTTCCCGATTCGGGTCGAAGGCCAGAGCCGCGGCGACGCAGATGATGCCCTCGCGCAGATGAGCTTGATCGAGTGCTTCGCGCGCAGCCTTCGCGTAGTCGTCACCCGATGGATTGTCGACGGTGTCCAAGGTCATGATCGCGCTCTACGCGGGGCTACCGAGCATCTTAGAAAAGCCCGCAGCCTACACCTCACTCACTTTCTTCGGCAGCTGGATCTTGGCCGCCAGGATGGTCGTCATCGGCGAGGTGATGGTGATGCCGCTGCCGTCGATGACGACTTCGCTGGCGCCGCACTTGAAGGTGATCTTGCCTTTGGCCTCCAGCTTGTGGAAGGCGCCGATGAAGGTCGCGGGCGCGCCCGCCTGAACCTGGTGGCTGCCCTTGTGCTTGTCGACGATGGCGCCGCCGACCATGGTGGTGCGGGCGCCCTTGACCTGCTCGCTCTCGCCGCCCTTGCTGAGCACCACCAGGCCGAGAGCCTTCTCGGTTTTCGAGGACTCGGTCGACTCGGCGCGATCGCCGACCACCACCTCGAGGTGAGCGGCGCCCGCGTTCTGCGTCATCGAGCCGGCTACGTTGGTGTTGATCCCGTCGAGCACGCCCGTGATTTTCATACTGCCGACGGTCTCAGCGTGCGTGGAGGCCACCACCGCGATGGAGTGTCCGGGCCCCTTTTCGCGGTTGGTCTCGTCCTGGCCGCTCACGTTGCCCTCGGCGCCGCCCACGTTGGCCACGGACGAGCCGCCGCCGCCACCGCTGCCCACGCCGAGCGCGTTGGCCAGGGCCGAATGGGCAGCGCCGACCCCGCCCGCGATGGCCTGATTGGCGGCCGAGGTAGCCATCGTGCCCCCCTGGGACACGGCGTTGTTGGCCACCGAGGTGATCATGTTGCCGCCCTCGACCACTGAGCTCAACGGGCCGCCTGCTGGCCCACCACCGCCATCGCCGCCCCCGCCCAGCGAGCGGCCGAAATCGCCCGCCCCCGGGATGCCGCTGGCGTCGCCCACCAGCCCGCCGATGGCGCCCATGTCGCCGTCGGCGACCGCCTGCATGTTGTCGCCCAGCGCTTGTGCCTGCGAGGTCAGGTCGTTGATCGGCCCAAGCGCCTGATCGACGGCGCCCTGCACCTGGGCCTGCACCGCGGCGATGGCCTCGCCCGCTTTGGCCTGCAGGAACTCCTGCGCCTCGCGGGCCGCTAGGGCCAAGAGCGCCTCGAGCGGGTTGCCGTCCATTTCGAACTGGTCACCGCCCACGGTGGTGGTCGCCGAGCCGTGCACGGTCAGACCAGTGACGGCATTGACCTCGACGTTGCGGTTGCCGCTGACGGTGATGCTCTGGTCGCCGCTTACGGTGTTCTGGTTGCCCTTGGTGATCTTGATGTCCTGATCGGCGCCCACCGACAGCGAGCTGTTGACCCCGACGACGGTGGTCTCGTTATTGCCGACCTTCTTGGTCTTGTTGTTGGCCGTGTCCAGCGACATGTCGTGCTGGGCGAAGACCATGATCTCCTCGGAGCCGGCTTTGTCTTCGAGGCGGATCTCGTTCATCCCACCGCCGCCTGGCGTGCTGGCGCTCTGCAGGCTGGTCCGCGTCTTGCCTTCGGGCAGGGCGTAGGGCGGCATGAACGTCCCGTTGTAGACGCGCCCGGTGATGACCGGCCGATCGGGGTTTCCCTCGAGAAACTCCACGATCACCTCCCAGCGGATGCGCGGCAGCACTAGCGAGCCCGAGGTCTGTAGCTGTGCCACGCGCATCCAGCACGAAGCCTTGTCGTCCTGGTGCTCGCTGCGGTCCCAGGGGAACTTGACCTTGCAGCGACCGTGCTCGTCGGTGTGGATCGTCTCGGGCTCAGAGCCTTCGGGCGCGACGATGCGCGCCGTTTGTGGGCCGTGGATGAGCGGCTTGGGCGTGCGTTGCTTACTGCGATACGGCACATCCGCGGGGATGAGCGTGGCGGTGACCTGGTAGTCGCTCGGCGACGCGTTGGCCTCGCGGCCCGGCTCGGCATACTCGTGCACCGCGCCGACCACGAAGTACTCGCCGTCGAGCTCTCCCGCATCGGTAAGCTGGAGCTTGCGCCCTACGCAAAGCCGCGGGCATAGCGCCGTCACCGTCAGGGTGCTGCACCAGGCTCGCTCGGCCTCGAGGCGCACCTGGGCCAGCCGCTTGCCCTCGTCCGGCTCGGCGTGCTCGCCCGGGTAGTCGTAGACCTCGAGATCCGTGTCGCTCTCGCCCTCGGCGCTGGCGGTGAGATCGAGCGCCGGTTTTTCGAAGTTGTAATCGCGCAGGGTGAACTTGCCCGAGCGAATGCGCTGCTGGTCGGCAGGGATGCGGCAGTAGTCGCGGTCGATGTCCATGCTGGTGAGCCCGCGCACGGGCAGCTCCGCATCGCCCTCGATGGGCGCAGCCGAGCTGCTGTCGTCGGTCAAGATCACCGTGTCGCCGTCGTCGCCCGGCTCGATGAAGTAGTAGATCCCCTCCTGCTCGAGCAGGCGCGAGATGAAGGCGAGCGCGCTCTCCTGGTACTGCACGCAGTACTCGCGTTTGGGGTAGGAGCCGACCAAGCGCCACTCGACCGCCCCGACACCGAAGTCGGCGAAGATGGCATCGGCGATCTCTTGGACGTCCAGCTCTTGGAAGATGCGCGAGTCGACGTTGCGCGCGAGCGTGGCAATGTGCGGCACAACGCGGAGCTGGTAGGCGTGGGCGGAGTCCGCCGTTTGCGACGAGCCGACCACGGTCGCCTGCTCCACCACGCCCACGAACACGTGGGGCGCCTCGCCGTCAAAGCCACATTGGAGCCGAGCGAGGCGCCCCACCATGTCGTCAATCGGCACGTAGGTCGTGTAGCGTACCTCCACGTCGAGCACGGGCGGCAGACCCAGACGGTGCCGCTCGCGAAAGCGAACCACCCGGGTCGCAGCGGCGCCGTCGATGTCGAAGGACTTGCTGAGCGATCGCGTCATCCTCTGCTCCGTCCGGCTCAGTTATCGACCACCAGCGCCCCGGTATCGGAGACGTTTCCGTCGAGCTTGACCTTCAGCCCTGCCACCGCCACCATCGCGGGTAGCAGCGTCAGGGTCGAGGCGCCCATGACCAGCGCCAGCACGTTGTCGGCCTCGATGGTGATGTTGTTGGCCTTGACCACGTGGGCGCCCGCGGCGATCTCGGTGTAGGTCGCCCCGGAGGACTCGGCGCGGTCGCCGCTGGCGATGTTGATGATGGCCCCGGCCACCTGCTGCGTCATGGTGCCGCCCACCTCCAGGCCACGGCCGCCCTTGACGGCGATGATCTTGGCCGCCCCAGCGGTCTCCGAGATCGAGCCCTTCACCTGCAGCGAGCGATTGGCCACGGTGATGTCGATGAGCGCGGCCGAGACATCGTGGGTGTACGAGCCGAGGGTCTCGTCGGTCACCGAGCCCACCACCAAGTCGATCTGCCTGCCGCTCACGTCCAGCTTGCTATCGGCGCCCACGTCGCGCTTGTGATCGCCGCCCACCTTCATGTCGCGGTTGCCGCCGATGTCCAGGCTGTGGTCGCCGCCCACCTCGTCTTGCAGCAGGGTCTCGGCGTTGATGGCCTGGTTGCCGCCCACGCTGACCGACTGGCTGCCGCCGACCGAGGCCGTCACGCTGTTGGTGACGTTCTTCTTCTGGTTCGAGCCGATCGAGCGCGTCATATTGGCGCCGACCGATTCGGTGGTGTTGTTCTTGACGTCGACGGACATGTCCTTGGAGGCGGTAAAGGCCATGCCCTCGGCCCCCTTGGAGTCGCCCATGCGAAACTCGTTGATGCTGCCCCCGCCTGGGGTGGTGGCCGTTTGCAGCGCGCTCGAGGCGGCCTCGTCGGGCAGCGAGTAGGGCGGCGGGGCGGTGGCGTTGTACATCCGTCCCATGACGAGCGGGCGGTCGGGATCGCCCTCGAGGTGCACGGTCGACACCTCCCAGCCCATGCGCGGCAGCAGCATCGAGCCGCCGAGCGCCGCCTGGCTGGTCCGCACCCACAGGCTCGAGCCGTCGTCCTCGGGGCCGAGCCTGTCCCAATGGTAGCGGACCCTGACCTGCCCCCCCTCGCCGACGTTGATCTCCTCGCCCGACGGACCCGTGGTGGTGGTGGTCTGCAGCCCCACCATATCGGCCGCGCGCGCTTGGCGCCGCGGACGGCAGGCGGTGGTCTTGGGCACGGCGGAAAAGCGACAGCGATACTCGGGGCTCTGGGGCGCTTGGGATCCCGCGCCTAGTCGCGGCGTGCTGCCGACGATGCTTATCGCCGTGGTGATGTACTCCTGGTTGAGCGGAGCATAGGGGTGCCCCTCGATGCTGAAGCGCAAGCCGGGGAACAAGGTGAGCGCGCCCGTCTCGCCCTCGACCACGTCGCGCCCAAAGCCCAGCTGCTCGAGCAGCACCTGGGCCAGCCGCTTGGCGTCGGCGGGCAGGGCGCTACGCGCGGGGTAGTCGTAGACCTCGAGCGCGTGCTCGCCCTCGTCCTCGCTCTCGACCGTGGCCTCGATCTCCAGCTTGGGCTTGTCCGGGTTGTAGTCGCGCAGCATCACCTTGTCGGAGGTGACGCGCAGCACCTGACGGACGCGCATCACCCGATCGAAGGCCTCCTCGCTGCCCATGGCGTGGTGGAAGGGCAGGCTGGTGGTGCCTTCGACCTCGCCCAGACCGTCCGGGTCGTCGCCCAAGACCAAGACGTCCTTGCCATCGCGGAAGTGCGCCGCATAGTAGATGCCTTCCTCGGACAGGATGCGCTGGACGAAGTCGAGGTCGGTCTCGCGGTACTGGACCAGGTACTCGCGCTCGGGATGCTCGCCCGTCGTGTTCCACTCCTGCTGGTCCGAGGGCACCCCCGCGGTCTCGAGCACCTCGGTGGCGATGTCGACCACGGTCTTTTTCTGGAACACGCGGCAGTCGGCCCGCTTGCCGAGCGCCCAGGGCACGGGAGCCACCCGCAGGTGCAGCGTGCGGGTGTCGTCCTCGTTGGGAGCCCGCTCGGCGCGGACTACCCGCCCGACGAACTGGCGCTGCTGCGAGCCGTCGCTGCGGCCTAGCTCCAGCACGGCGGTCTTGCCCAGCAGATCGCGCGGATGGCGTGGCTCGGCGTCGTCCTCCATCACCTCGCACGACAGGCTGCTCGGCTCGGACAGCGCTTCAGTGAGCTCGTAGCGCAGCACCCGGAAGGCGGTGCCCTCGATGTCCATCGTCGGTTGTACTCGAACGACCACGTCGGCCATCGTGCGCTCCTCCGCTAGCCCATCTTGAGAGAGGTACCCATTTTGACGATCATCGCGGACTTGATGGCGATCTTCGATCCCTTGGCCACGATGGGCCCGCCGCCCAGCTTGAGCGTCGAGCTACCGCCCTTGAAGATGCCCACCGCGCCGAGCATCGTCACCAGTGGGGCTTTGATGACCAGATCGCCGTCGAGCTTTTCGTAATGCAGCCCGCCGACCAGGTTGGTCACCGCGGCATCGCAGCTCTGTTCCAGGTTCGCCTTGGTCAGGTGTAGCTCGGCCGCCAGAGATGTGAGCATCTTGGACGCGGTGACATTCTCGCCGTGGCTGCCATTGACCAGGTGTACCGTCACCGCCCCCGTGTTGTGGGTGTAGCTGCCCGTGACGCTTTCCTGGATCGAGGCGATCGATCCGTTGAGCTGGAGCGAACCGATGGTCTTGGACAGATCGCCCGTGATATTGAAGCGAACGCCGTTGCAGATGGTGGTCTGGTTGCCGCTTACCGTGTACGAGCGGCTGCCATCGATCTTCTCGACGAAGTTGCAGATGGCATTGCTGGTGTCGTTGCCGCTCACG
>CAYTYV010000178.1:0-12092 GCA_964441055.1 uncultured Polyangiaceae bacterium
GGCCGCGCGCTGGTCCAGCGGATGATCGACACGGCGCGGGCCGCTGGCTACCGCCGCCACAAGATGCACGCCCAAGCGCACCTACAGGCCTTCTACGAGTCTTTCGGCTTCGAAGCGCGGGGCGAGCGCTTCGAAGAGGCCGGTATCGACCACTACCTGATGGTGCTGGAGGACGGATAGCCGACTCAGCACCACCTCCAAGGCCGAGCGCAAGAAGTCCGGGTGCGCTGGCAGTGCACGAGACGGGCAGGCGCGATGCGCGCGGATGGGATAAGGTGTTGCGAGCAGCGCGTCGGTGGGGTGAGCATGAGGAAGCGATGACCGGACCGCGATCGGTGTGGGTTGGCTTGGCAGGTGGGCTAGTCGGGCTCGTGTTGGGGTGCTGCAGCGCGGAGTGCGATCCCGTTGGAGCGGGCGCCGCGGGCACGGGGGGAGCGGGCGGCGGTGGGGCAGGCGGCGGCGGGGCCCCGAGCAGCATCGCCGAGATGAGCTTTGCGGTGCCCACGCCCTGGGCCGATCCCATCGAGGACTACCTCGCGGCGGGCTACGAGCATGTGGGCGACTGGGACTTTTTCCGCGGCATCCACGATCTCGCCGTCTACGACGATCGGCTGTACCTCGGCCACGGCGATGCCAACGTGAACCTGGGTCGCGTCATTCCCATCGGCTTTCGGTACTTCGCCTCGGACGACGATCCCACCGCCGAAAACGAGTTCGACTCCGACGAGGAGCAGCTCGAGCGCTATCGCGTCATCGATGGCGATCTGTTCATGGCAGGGGTCGATGCCACCGAGGACGCCTGGCTGGGCAACGTCTACTACCGAGGCCCGCAGAGCGGCTGGGTCAAGAGCCGCACCCTGGACGAGGGCGTCCACGTGCACGACATCGTGGGCTTCCGGGGCCAGCACTACGCCGTGGGCTCGGGCTCGTCCGAAGAGGAATGGGGCAATGGCGACATCTATGCCCACCTGTGGCGCTCGCGCGATGGCGGCGCCTCGTTCGATATCACCTGGCGCGTGCACAACGGCGGCACGGGCGATGCGCGCTGGGTCCGCTTGCTGCCGAGCGCGAACGCGCTGTATCTATTCGGCTACACGTCTAACTCGCTGGGCAGGATCGACAACCTCATCGGCGCCACCTATGGCGAGGCGACGTGCGGGAGCTGCAAGCGAAGCGTCCAGCTGTTTGCCGACGACCACCCACTGCGCTGGGTGTTCGTGACCGAGACCGACGTCATCGGCCCTCCCGAAAGCGTCGAGGCGCTCGGCATCGTGCGCGGCATCGACCTCACCGAGGACCCGCTCCGCTATGCAACGTGGACGCTCGGCGCAGCCGGTCAGGTCGAGCTCCTCACGGCCCTCGACGGCATGACGCTGCTCGACGTGGTCGAGCACGAGCCCACGGGCGAGACCCTGCTATTGCTGTGCGACGGCGACGACTACGAACAGAGCTTCGAGCTCACCGAGTGGCAGGTGCGCATTTGGGTCACCTCGACCTTCGCGGACTTCGTCGAGCTCGTGAGCTTTCACACCGCCGTGCCCCCGCGCAGCCTGGCCTACTGGCGCGGACAGCTGTTCTACGGCACCGACCACGGCCAGGTCTGGCGGGCCGCAAGCGAGTAGAAGCTAGCCCCGTTGTCCTGGCGGGCTCGACCAGGGGATCGCCATGGTATCGCCGTCGACCCGATAGCAGCGCGAACCAGCGTACAGGATCAGTGCTGGCATGATCGATGCGCTGGGGTAGGTGGCTCGGAATGCCTTGAGCCCTCGAGTGTCGTGTCCACCTAAGTGGCTCTTGCACTTGACCTCGATGGGGTAGAGCTTGCCGTCCCGCTCCAGGACGAGATCGACCTCGGCTCCCGCGGCCGTCCTCCAGTGCCAGAGCCTGGGTGGAGTGCCAACGGCCAGCCCTTGGCGATGAAGCTCGTTGACCGCCCAGGTTTCGAATAGCGGTCCTCGCAGGGGACTCACGGCGAGGGCCGCTGGAGACGAGATGCGCTGAAGATGACAGGCCAAGCCGGTATCTCGCAGATACCCTTTTCTCTTTCCGCTAAGACGCTTGACCGCGTTGCCATGATAAGGCGGAAGCTCGAGCCACTGGAAGGTGTGGAGCAGCAGATCGGTCCATCGGCGAGCCGTGGACGGCGCGATGCCCACGTCCCTTCCCAGCTGGGAGGCATTGAGCTCCTGGGACGACAGCGCAGCCACGAGCCCGAGGAACCGTCCGAATGCGCTCAGGTCCCGGATGTTCTCCAGCCTGCGGACATCCCGCTCCAAGTAGGTCTTCACATAGGACCGGAAGTAGTCGTCCACCATCCCGTCAGGGGCATCGAGCAGGCCGGGCAGGGTTCCCCGCCAGAGGGTGTCCACGAGCGGCGCGCCTGACGAAGAGAGCGTCGGTGCGTGGTCCAAGAGCGACCACGGATCGTCCAGATAGCTCGACAGCCAGACCGCCGCGTCTCCTCGGTCTGCCCACTCCGCCGCGGTCATGCCCTCGAGATCCAGGATCCCGACCCGACCAGCCAAACTCTCCCCCACGGCGCGCAAAATGGCGGGGTTTTGCGAGCCCGTGAGCAGGTACTGCCCTGGCTCGTCGCGAAGGTCGACCCTGCGCTTGATGGCCGCGAGTAGCTCAGGGGCGTACTGGACCTCGTCGAGGATCAGCGGGGGTGGGAAGCTGTCCAGAAACAGATCGGGATCTTCCCTTGCGCCATACAGATCCTGGTTCGGGTCGAACACGACGGTCTGGTACGACGGGAACACGCGCGAGATCAGCGTGCTCTTGCCCACCTGACGCGCGCCAAGCACGAGCATCACCTTGAAAAACCGAGCCATTTCGCGCAGTTTCGGCTCGGCATGGCGGGTACGATAGCGGTTCATCGAGGGCGGCTGCACAAAGGGTACAGAAGTACCGTGGGGCATTTTCCCTTGCAGAATGACGATTCTATCGACAATCCGCAAGGGAATTTTGGCCGCGCATACCCGTGCGCCCGAGCTCCGCCGCGCCTCGCGCATCTGCGTCGGCCGATCCCCGCCCACCGACGAGCGGGCCTACTAGCCCGACGCTCCTACTTCGGCGCTGCTGCCGCCATCATCTGCTTGAGCGAGTCCGCCATCTGCTTCGGGGTCTTCTTCTCGACCCGGCTGGCAAAGGACCAGCGGTGCCCGTCGCGGTCCACCACGTCGTAGACGCGGTCGCCCCAGAACATGGTCTCGGGCTTGGTCGTGGAAAGGCCCTTGTAGCGCTTGACCTTGCTGTAGTGGGCGTCCACGTTCGCGACGTAGGCGAAGAGGCCAAAGCCCTGCTGCTTCACCCCCTGAGCCTTGGGGGAGGCGTGCGAGCCGTCGGGCTGCGGACATCCCAGCATGAAGACCGAGTCCCGATACTTGAGATTCGCATGGACGACCCGCCCGCCGAACTCCATGGGCTTGCCCATCATCTTGAAGCCGAAGGCCTTCTGGTACAGATCCGCCGCCTTCTTGACGTCCTCCACCACCAGATAGGCCGAGATGGCGGGATATTCCTTCGGGATGGGCGTGACCTTCTTCTTCCGCGCGGGCTTGCGCGCTACGCGCTTTGCCTTGGCGGTCGTCGTGGCCTTTGCCTTGCGAGCGATAGTTACCTTCTTCGCCATGATCTCGTTCCCTCCTCAAACGGCCAATCCGCGTAATGCGGCCAATCCGCGTAATGCGGCCAATCCGCGTTGGATCGCTGCCAACCTCTCTAGCGGCTAGTTCACCGTGGCGCTAAGCGCATAGCCGGCCTCGGCGCCCTGGTAGCCGTAAACGCGCACGGTGTAGGTGCCACCGCCCGAGACCGAGACCTCTTCGTGGTCGGTGGTGCCCTGGCTCTGGCCGACCTGGTCGGCGCCCTGATAGACGGCCAGGTCCAGATCGCCCTCGCTGTGGTCGAAGTCGATGGCCACGGTCAGGCTGCTCGAGGCGGTGAAGCTGTAGTAGTCGTCGTTGCCCGAGCAGACCATCAGCCCGCTGTGGTTGCCGCCGTTCATGCCATTGGCCTCGGTCGGCTGGTCATTGGGCTCGTAACCGTCGTCGCTGCAACCCGAGGGCTGCTCCTGTCCGCCGCCGTCGGCGATCTCGCACCACGGCACGGCCTGCGACTCCTTGGGGGTGTCGCTCGCCACGTTCTGCTGCGGGCAGGACTCGTCCGCCGCCCAGGGCTTCCACAGGTGACCGCGACCGGTCTGCTCGGCATACTGCTCGAAGGCGCCATAGCCATTGTCGTTCATGAAGATGGTCGGCGCCACGCAGCCGTCCTCCATCTGGCTCTGGTTGTAGTCCATGACGATCTGGTGCATGGCCGCGGTGCTGCTGTTCCAGCAGCAGGTCTTGGACTCGGTGTACTCGAGCTCGGCGAACACGTAGTCCTCGAGGATGCGGTAGTTGGCGTCCACCTCGGCGGCCGACATGTTGAACTCCTCGGCCATGAGCTCGTACAGCTCGTGGAAGGCCTCCTCGCGTCCAGTGCGGGCCGAGCACGAGGCCGGGTACTGGCGCAGGTGGTTGCGCTTGTCCTCGATCATCTGCAGCAGCGCGTCGCGCATCACCGCGGGATCGGCCTGCCCGAGCAGCGTCTCGAAGCGGCCGGGCCTGGCCTTGAGGGCGTCCCAGTCGCTGTCCGAGATCCACGAGGCCTCGTCGGCGCCCATCCAGGTGTTGGTCCAGTAGCCGCCGATGTTCTTGGTCACGCGCCAGCGCTTGATGCCGCCGCCCAGCTTGACGTACTCGTCGCCGTCGCGGTTGGTGCCCTCGCCACCAGTCTCGGCCAAGGTGAAGTAGTGCTTGGACGCGGTGGGGCTCTCCCAGGCTGGCTGCCGCCGCGGCATGGATCCGCTCATCAGCTCGGCCGAGAGCTGGCCGCCGCCGATCTCGTCGACCTGCTTGATGTTGAGCACGTGGCCGATGCCGCGGCGCTGCCAGCGCTCGATCAGGATGTCGCCCTCTTGAATGGCTTCGGGCTTGAGGTTGTAGGCGTTGCGCGCGTCCGCCAGGTGCATCGAGCCGAAGTAAGCCAGGCTGAGCAATAGGAAGTGGCCCACGCGCTTGTTGAGGAAGACCTCGTCGAAGTAAGCCCCGGCTTTCGCGCCTGGCGCGATGAAGTCCATGTCGTCGCCGCCGCCGTACAGCCCCTTCCCGCGCAGCTTCTCGTCGCGCGGCCAGTTGGCCAGTACCTGTTCGGCGCTGCGGTCCGAGTAGTCCTTGTACCAGTAGCCGTACTTGGGCGTGTTTTTGTAGCGCGCGTTCTTGGTGCGCGCGCCAAAGTGGCCGAAGTAGACCCGCGTGCCCTGCGAGTCGGTGGCCGTCACGAAAAAGGGCAGCTCGTACCAGGAGGCAAAGGCGATGCGCAGGAAGTAAGCGACCTCGGCGCACTCGAGCTTGGGAGCGGGCACGGTCTTGCCCCACGGCGTCGTGAGCGTGAAGGTGTCGTAGTAGCTGGTCGAGCCCTGCCGCGGCATGCTCTCGAGCCAGCGCTGGAACTTCTGGTTCCAGTCGAGGCCGCTGTTGGCGTCCCAGGCGATGCCTGCTGCTTGGGCGGCTGCGGTGTCGGTGTCCTCCCACTTGTTGCGGGCGGTCCAGACCTGGGTGGCGCGCGTGTCGGTGTTGACCCACGGGCCAGGGACCTGGGCGCTGTCGGCTTTGCCCAAGGGGTCGCCAGGCTCGAAGGTCCCCTCGATGCCGTACTCGTTCGGGGGCGGGAGCTCGTCGTCTGCCCCGCCGCAGGCGCTCAAGCCCGGGGCGGCGGCCACCACGGTGGCGATGAACAGAACTGCCGGCCAGCGAAACCCGAGGCCTGCGTTAGTGGTGCGAAGCTCCATGATTCTGTCTCCCTACTGCTCTGGCCCGGCCAGCTTGTCCCCAGAAGTCTGGTGGGCGCAACCGTTGCTTGCAGGAATCAGGCCAATCGTGCCATGGGGGTGCAAGTCTGCAAACGTCCGTAAATGTAGGACAGGGTGAGAGTTTTTCGACGATGGCGTGGGCAACCAGCGATCCATGCTGGTTGCCTCCTTGCCCACTGAGAGCCTGAGGGCGGCGCCGCCGTAGCCGACGCTTCACTCGCCGCGAAACGCGGGCCGTCGCCGCTGTCGTACGGCGTCCACGCCCTCGTGGATGTCCTTGGTCTGGTAGCAGAGCGCCTGGCCTTCGGCCTCGCAGTCGAGCACGTGGTCGAGATCGCCAGACGCGCCTACCAACAGGCACCGCTTGGTATGGCGCAGCGCGAGCGGCGCGTTTGCCGCGATGCTCTGCGCGAGCCTGAGGGTCTGTGGCGCTAGCTCCTCGGCCGGGCACACCCGATTGACCAGCCCGATGTGCTGGGCCTGCTCGGCCGTGATGAGCTCTCCTGTGAAGACCATCTCGGCAGCGGGTCCCAGCCCCACGAGCCGAGGGAGCAAGTAGCTAGAGCCCATGCCCGCGCTCAGGCCCACGCGCGCAAAGGTCAGGCCCGCTTTGGCACCGCGGGCCATGGTGCGCAGATCGCAGGCCATCGCCAGGCAAAGGCCCGCGCCGATGGCGTGCCCGTTGAGCATGGCGATGGTGGGAACCGCGATGTCCTGCACGGCGAGGTACTTGCGGTAGTAGGTCAGCATGTGGGTGCGGCACTTCTCGGGCTCGACCTCGCTCAGCTTCAGGATCATGCTGAGGTCGCCGCCTGCCGAGAAGACCTTGCCCGCGCCCGTGATGATGACGGCGCGGATGGCCGGGTCGGCGTTGATGTCGTCTACCGCCCGAAGGACCTCGTCGCCCATCGCGGGGGTCATGGCGTTGCGCTTGTCGGGCTGGTTGAGCGTGAGCCGCGCCAGGGGCGGCTCCTTGTCCAGCAAGATGTGCTCGTACATGGGATGCTCCTCGCCAGGGCCTTTTGCCGCATCTGGCCCGCGTTGACCAGCCCGCAGCGTGGCCTGCTGGTGCGAAATGCTGGCGCTACTGCTCCTCAACCAACAGTGGCTGGACTGCCGCGCGCACGGCCGCGGCCACCTCCTCTACCGAGGCTTCACCGTCGAGGTGGACGAGGCGATCGCCGGGCACGAGCTGCTCGGCCTTGCGGTACCACTCGGCCAGCCGCTGCTGTAGCTCGCCTGTTTCGTAGAGCTCGGGCGCGCCGTCTCGCTCGCAGCGGCGCTGCTCGGCCCGCTCGGCCGAGACGTCGAGCACGATGGTGAGATCGGGCCGCATGGCGTGGCGGTTCAGCCCGCGCACCCAGGCCTCGAAGTCGGCGCCCACGATCTGCGGATCGGCCGTGGCGGTTTGGTAGGTGATGCTCGACAGGTCGTAGCGGTCGCTCAGCGCGATGGCGCCCTCGCGCACCTGGGGAAGGATGGTTGCGCCCACGTGGTCCAGCCGGTCGGCCGCGAACAATAGCGCCATGATCGGGGCTTGCAGCGAGCTTTCCCAGCGCAACCGACCCGACAGCGCCTGGCGGATGAGCGAGCCGATGGGGCCGTCCGAGGGCTCGCGGCTGGCGTAGACCACCCGCCGCTCGCGCCGCAGCCACTCGGTCAGCAGGCGCACCTGCGTGCTGGTGCCCGAGCCATCGATGCCCTCGAAGACGATGAACAGGCCCTCGTAGTCGCGCTCGTCCGAGCAGGCAGGCGACGGCGTCATGGTCGCGGCTCCGCGGCTGCGATGGGTGCGGGATCTTCGCCCAGCACCACGTTGTCGATGAGCCGCGTGGCGCCCACTCGAGCGGCCACGGCTAGCAGGGCGCGCTCGTCGATCTGGGCCTCGGGCGGCAGAGGCTCGACCCGCTCGGGATCGGCGAGCTCGAGGTAGTCCACCGAGTCTGCCGCTTCGGCGATGCGATCGTGCGCCCGCTCGCGCAGAGCTCGGGCGCCGCGCTCTCCGTCCGCAAAGGCGGCCACGGCCTCGGACAGCGCTCGCGGGATGGCCAGCGCGCGCTGGCGCTCGGCCGCCGAAAGATAGGCGTTGCGCGATGACAGGGCCAGACCGTCGGGCTCGCGCACGGTGGGCGCGCCCACGATCTCGGCGGGCAGGAAAAGGTCGCGGGCCAGCCGCTTGATCACCCGAAGCTGCTGGTAGTCCTTGCGGCCGAACACGGCCACGCACGGTCCGGTGAGCGCCAAGAGCTTGGTGACCACGGTGGCCACGCCCGGGAAGTGCCCTGGCCGCCACCTGCCGCAAAGCTCGGCCGCGGTGGGCCCAACCGTGACGCGGGTCTCGTCGCCAGGCGGGTACATGGCATTGGGCGCGGGGGCGAAGACCAGCTCGACGCCCGCTTCGCGGCACTTGTCGCAGTCGCCGCCAAGGTCGCGCGGATAGCGCTCGAGGTCCTCGTTCGGGCCGAACTGGGTCGGGTTGACGAAGATCGACACCGCCACCGCGTCCGCCCGCCGCTTCGCCTCGTCGACCAGCGACAGGTGCCCGCGGTGAAGCGCCCCCATGGTGGGCACCAGCCCCACGCGGCGCCCCGCAGCGCGCGCCTGTTGGCAGGCCTGGCCAAAGGCCTCGGGTGCATCGATGATCTGCATCGAGCTGACGGTAGCATTTTCGCTGAGGCGTGCGACCACTCGGGCTGGGCATGGTGCTGCTCACGCCACAGCAGCGACCGACCGCTCTAGCCCTGTGCTACAACACCATCCCGCCGATGAACGCCCTTACCCTACGTGCAGCTGCGTTCACCGCCGCGGCGCTGGCGAGCGGGCTGGCGGGCTGTGGCTCCGAGCCCACGGCAGGCGCGGCTGCTGGCGGCGCTACCAGCTCGAGCGGCGGAAGCGGAGGCGAAGCCGGGTCCAGCACCACCAGCTCGTCCTCGGGCGGGAGCGGGGATGGCGGCTCGGGCGGCGCGGCCGGTCAGGGCGGGGGCATTCCGCCAGGATGGCGAAGCGCGCTCTACCCCGACGACTGGACCCCGAGCTACGTCGCTCCGGGGGGCCATCGCATCCACGACTTTTCCTACGCTGGATATCACAATGGCGAGGCGCCCATTGGCGAGCCCGTGGTGGACGATGTATTCGACGTGGTCGCGGGCTATGGCGCGGATCCGACGGGCTCGAGCGACACTACCGAGCACGTGCAGGCAGCCATTGACGCCGCGGCGCAAAACGGCGGCGGCGTGGTGCTATTCCCCGCGGGCCTGTACCGCTTCGACGACGAGCTGCTCATCACGGCCTCCAATACCGTGCTGCGCGGCGAGGGGCCCGACCAGAGCAGGCTCTACTTCACCACCAGCGCGGGGCTTTCGTATCAATCGCACATCGAGTTTCGCGGCGTGCTGTCCACGCTGAGCGAAGAGCCGCTCGCCCAAGACGCGCCTGCGCACTCGACCGAGCTGCGGCTGGACGACGCGGGTGCGTTTTCGGTGGGCGACGACGTGGCCATCGGCTGGGTCATCACCGACGAGTTCGTGGCCGACCACGGCATGACGGGCGTGTGGCAGGCCTTCAACGGCAGCTGGCAGCCCTTTTTCTTGCGCGAGATCGTCGCCATCGACACGGCCACCACGCCTCACACCGTGACCATCGACGTGCCCACGCGCTACCCCGCGCTCACGCGCGATCAGGCGAGCCTGCGGGTGCAGTCGGGCTACCTGCGCGAGTGCGGGGTGGAGCAGCTCGGCCTGGGAAACGCCGTCGACTGGGATGCGGCCTGGGAGCAGAACCAGGTCCACGTGCTCGAGCTGGACGGGGTGGTCGATAGCTGGATCCAAGACGTCGAGTCCTTCGATCCGCCGAGCGGACCGACGAGCGGCGACGGCGCCGACGACCACCTGCAGTCAGGCGGCATCGTCGTTCGGCTGTCCAAGCGCGTCACCGTGGCCGACAGCCTGATGGAGCGCGCCGAGCACAAGGGCGGCGGAGGCAATGGCTATCTGTTCGAGCTGCGGCAGAGCAGCGAGGTGCTCTTTCGCGACTGCGTGGGCCGCCACGGCCGCCACAACTTCATTCAGAACTGGGGTTTTGGCGTGACCGGCTGCGTGTGGCTGAGGATCGACAGCTCCGATGGCCGCGCCTGGTTCAGCAAGGACCTGCCGCTTCCCCAGGTAGGCTACTCCGAGATGCACCACTCGCTCGCCACGGCCAACCTGGTCGACTCGAGCCACTTCGAGGACGGCTGGTCGATCGTCAATCGCCAGCAGTACTCGAGCGGCGCGGGCCATACGGGCACGGAGAACGTCATCTGGAACACCGCGGGCACGGGCCGGCTCATCTCGCGCCAGTGGGGCTGGGGCTACGTGGTGGGCACCGCGCCCGAGCTCGCGGTCAGGACCTCGCTCGTCTTCCCGCAGGGCACGGGCACGGAGCCCGAGGACTGGACCGAAGGGCTGACCGAGGGGGCCGATCTCTACCCACCATCGCTCTACGAGAGCCAGCTAGAAAAACGCCTCGCCCGTTGAGGTCCGCTGGCACTGCAAAGCTGCAGTCATAGCGAAGGGGCATGCGCAACGAGGACCCCGTCCTTCCTGCGTGCGCATTGACGACAAGACATGTCTTTCTTAGGGTTCAGCGCGGTTAGCGGCGGCAGGAGGGTCGTAGCGCATGCATCATGGCCGCGGGCCCGTCGGCCGAGTCCCTAGCCAAGAGACAAGAGGTGGCAGTCATGACCCCGCGAGCGCGCGCAACTCGATATCTGGGATGGCACTGGGGTCATCTCGTCGCCGTCATCGTCTTCGCATTGCTGGCCGTCAGCTGCGCCCAGACCTCCAGCGATGACGACGACGATGACGATGGGGCCAGTGGGGGCAGCAGCGCGACGGGTGGCACGGGCGGCGCGATCGGAGGTGCGGGGGGCACAGGCCAGGGCGGCGGTGGCGGCTATGGCGGCGGTAGCGGTGGGGGCGGGCTCGGGCCGCCGGATACCATTGGGCCAGCGGGGCAGTTCGAGCTGCAGCTGGACGTAGACGACGTGTCGCGCTCCTACGTCCTCGACGTGCCCCAGTCGGCGGTGGATGCGATGGCGTTTGGACCCGTGCCGATCCTATTCGCTCTACACGGGGCGGGGGACGACGGCGCGAACTTCATCGCCGCCACGGGCCTTACGGCCGCCGCGAGCGCGCATGGTTTCGTCTTGGTCGGCCCCCACGGCTACAACGCTGGGTGGTTCGTCCAGCAGGACGAGGGATGGCCCGGGACAGATGGGAACAACACCTCGCTGCAGAACGATGCGCAGTTTCTCCTGGACATCTTCGCCGAGACGGCGATTTCGTACTACGTCGATCCCTATCGACAGTACGCCGCGGGTCACTCGCGGGGTGCTGGGTTCACGGTGCTGCTGGCGATCACGTCGGGGCAGATGCCGATTGCGTCGGGCTCCTTTCACAGTCCCTTTGCGGCCTATGCGGTCAACGCAGGCTACGATCCGACCCAAGGATCGATCGATGCAGGGCTCAGCGACGCCAAGCGCCCCGTGTGGGTGATTCACGGTAGCGCCGATTCCGTCGTCCCAGCGAGCTACGGCGAGGACTGCGCCGACGCGTTGTCCGTGGCGGGCTTCGATACCACGTGGACGTCCGTGTCAGGCGCAGGCCACACCTGGTTGTTCCAGTCCGGCTATGGACAGTCGAACGACGACCTCTGGAGCTTTTTCGCGAGCCACTCGCGTTAAGGGCTCGCGGGCTATCGCGCCTCAGCTCAGAGTCCTGGCACCTTGACGCCGTCGTCGTCGACCTCGACGCCGCCTGCCTTGACGCCTCCCTTGGAATCCACCGTCGTGTTTCCGGCCTTCACGCCCTTGTCATTGACCTCGACGTCGCCTGCCTTGACGTCGTCGCCAGTCGCCTCGGCCTCCGCCTTCGCATCGCCGACGAGCTTCGCGCTCTCGATGTAGTCGAGCTTCGGGTACTTGTTGCGCAGATACTCGTTGCCCCGACGCACGATGTTGCCCTGCTCGCGCGTCGTTCGTTCGCCGTACCCCTTGTAGAACGAGTCGACCACGTCCATGCCTGCGACGACCTTGCCGATCGGGGCGAAGCCATCCTTGTCCAAGCGGCTGTTGTCCTTGTAGTTGATGAACAGCTGGGTCGAACGCGTGTCCGGGCTGCCGCCCATGGCATAGGTGATCATGCCGCGCGTATTGGACTGCTTGGGCTTGTCGCCAGGGATGGTGGCGCGGTGCCAG
>CAYTYV010000179.1:0-12037 GCA_964441055.1 uncultured Polyangiaceae bacterium
GCCGCTTCGTCGCGGCCATGACGAAGATCGTCGGCGATCCGCGCGGGCCCTACGGCGAGGTGCTGCGCCAGGCGCCCCGTCCCAGCGATGGCGCGCCGAGCTGCGGAGGCGATCGCATTGCATCGCCAGCGAGCGGCTCTGCCGAAGACCGAGCGGACAGCAGCGAAGAGCTTGCGCGCGTACTCGAGCAGGCCTTGGATGGTCAGGCCGCCGACGACCTTCGCGAGCTTCTGACTCGCTGCTGCCGATCGGTGTCCACGCTGGCCCCGACGGAATCGGCGCTGCTCGTCATCGATCCCCAGCGCTCCTTCACGAGCGGCGTCTGGGCTCGCTCCGCAGGCCCAGGGAGCGCGCTCGACGTGGCACCCATCACCCTGGCCTTCGAGCGCTGCGGACGCCTGTTGGGCGAGCTGCCCGCCACCGTCCGGGCCATGCTCACCCGCTGTCCCTTTCCGCCGTCGTCCTACGATTGGGACGAGCGGGTGGGCGCGGTGCTCGCGCCCGACCAGATCTACTTCATCAAGCCGGGCAACAGCGCGCTGTGGCCGCCCACCAACGGCGTGGCCGAGTGGGTCGAGGGCTTGCTCGCTCAGCGACGACGCGTCCTCGTCCTGAGCGGCTGCACGCTCAATAGCTGCGTGCGCGTCTCGGCCATTGAGCTCCAGCAGCGCTTCGGCCGCCGCGGTCTGCAGGTCGTGGTGGCTTTGGAGGCGTGCGGGGCGCGTACCGACAACTACGCGCGCTCCGAGCTCTATGGCGGTCAGTCCTCGGTCGCCTCGGCGGTACGGCAGATGCTCGACGCGGACGTCATCGTCGCCGAGCGCGTCGCGTGGAACTAGCGCCGCTCGCGTCCGGGTCGCGGCCCCTTACATGAACCACTTCTTGGTGTGGTGCACCGCGTCACCGAAGCGCCGCATGAAGTCCATCTCCTCGTCGGATAGCGGCCCCTGCTCGAGCGCGGCGAGGTTTTGCTCGAGCTGGCGCGCGTTGGACGGTGCGGTCAGGCACACGTCCACGTGGGGATTGGACAGCACGAAGCGGTAGGCCTGGCTGGGCGTGGGCACGGGCTGGTCCTTGGGCCACTTCTTGGTCGAGCGGCGGATAAGGTAGCGCCAGCGCGTGGCCGTGTAGCTGATGAGCCCGGGATCGTGCTCGGCAAGGTGGGGAAAGATGTCGCTCTCGGCGCCGCGATGGGCCGCGTTGTAGCGGATCATCAGGGCGTCCACCGCCCCTTCGGCCGCGAGCTTGCCCGCGAGCTTGCGGTCATGGCTCGAAAGCCCGATGCCCCGCACCTTGCCCTCCTCCTTGAGCTGCAGCATCTCGTCGCGCACCCGCGGCGGGAACTGCTCCTCCTTCATGACCCCGAGAAAGAGAAAGGCGTCTAGGTAGTCGGTCTTGAGCTTGCGCAGGCGCTTTTCCAGGGTCCGCCGCGGGCTGGTGTAGCCCCAGAGCAGGTTGTAGGGCCCCGTGGCCACCACGTAGCGCTCGCGGTTCGACTGCAACACCTCGCGCAGCACGGCCGCCATTTGCGTGTCGAAGCCGTACATGAAAAAGGCGTTGACCCCAGCATCGATGGCGCGGTGGATGGTCTCCCGCCCCGGTCGGTACGACGCCGAAAGCCCGAGTCGGCAGACCTCGGTGCCGAGCTTGCCAAAGGTGGTGTGGGTGAAGCTGTCGCTCATGGGTTGGTTTCCTTCTCTCGCCTTGCGGCAGATGGTCGAGACCTATCCCTTTGCGAGCATGTGCTCGAACCAGGGTCTGAGCTCAAAGGACTCGGGCATCAGCTGGCCCCTGCGCCAGCACTTGGCGGCTCGCTCGCTGGCGAATTCGATGATGCCGATCCGGGTCCGACCGTCCGTCATGAGCTGATGGCAGCAACCGCGGCACTTCGCATCTGACGTGGGAGGGACTCTCTCGATCACCCGTGCGTAGCGTCCCCCGTCGGTCAGGTACCCCTCGACGATGTCGGTCAGCTCCTCGCGACCATAGGGCTCGGTGTCGATCCACCTGCCCACGCGAGCCATGTTTCGGAAGTGCACCGCCCGAATGGACGGCTGCCTATCGGCGAGGGACAGAAGCTCGGGGATCACCATCTCGTTGAGACCTCGCACGATGATCGCGGTGATCGCCAAACGCTCGAAGCCCAGCTCGAACAGTTTGCTCAAGGCGTCGCTCTTCATCGCGGCGCACCTGACCCCTTGGATCTGCTCGTAGACCTCGTCGTTCGACAGGCCGCCGCTGATGTCGATGAAGATCGCAAAGGGGTTCTTGCCGAACTTGCCGTCGTAGTTGGGATCGCGCCATTGCAGGAGATCGCTGGCGAAGGATCGATCCGCCAGCCTCTTTCCGTTCGTGCCCAGCGTGAAAACGTGTCGGTGCTTGTTCGCTATGCTGATGAATTCGGTGAGCTGCGGATGCAGCGTCGGCTCTCCGCCCAGGATCCGAAAACAGACCTTGCTGGGTAGCCTGCGGCAGACCTCCTTGAAGTACTCCACCGTCAGATCGGGCTGGCTGCGGTCGGCGTGATAGCAAACATGGCAGTGCATGTTGCATTGGTGAGTCAGATCCACGTACACGTAGCTGTACGGGTTCTCTTCTACTCGGTGGGTCTTCATCGCGCGCGCCCTGCCCGTTGCCTCACTCTGGGGCACAGTGCCATCGGCTACCGCCCCAAGCTCACCCGCGTGGCGTGCAAGAACCCGTCGTCGATGCGCTGCAAGGTGGCCGCAAAGGGCTCGAACTGCTCCGCGGCCACCGTGCCCGCTGGGAGGTTCAGACGGAAGTGCTCCTCGATCACGGTGCCCTCCACCGCCACCGAGCGCTCGGCCCGGATGCGCTCGCTCTGCACCCGCAGCCGGTCGGGCGCGCGCAGCACCCGGGCGCCCTGGGGCAGCTCGACGCGGCGGCGCACGTGGAATAGCAGCGGCTCGTCGATGGCCAGGGCCGTGGTGCGGCCCGCGTGGGCGGCGTAGCGCGCGCTCAGGGTCTTGGCGCGCGGCTGCGGGTGGACGGCGTGCACGGCTTCGATCCCAGGCAGCGACCAGAGCGCCCGATCGCGGCCCTCGGGCTGGGCGTAGCCGACCACGGTGATGCGCGCCCGCAGCGATAGCTGCCACGAGCCTGCGTCCGAGGACAGCTCCAGCTCGCGCACGTCAGCCCAGGGCATCCAGCCCAGCACCACGTTGCGCAGCAGCCGCTCGCGGGTCGAGCCCACGGTGACCTCCAGGGCCTCGGCGAGCTTCTGGGCAGGGCGGCCGTGGATGAGGGCGGAGAAGCTGCCGCGGGCATCGCCGTTTTCCGCCACCTCGAGCCGGATGTCGATCTCGTCCTGCTCAACGCCGATCTCGCCCTCCACGCGCACCAGCTCGCCGCTCGGCAGCAGGGCCTCGCGGCCTCGCAGCTCGGGGCTCACCCGCCCTGGCGGAAGCGGCGGGCCGTCCACGTCGGCGTCGATCCAGAGGGTCTGGCCCTCGCACTCGACGCGCACCAGCGGATGGCGGAAGCGCCCCACATGAGGCGGGAAGCCGGGCGCCGCGCTGAAGGGCTCCGTCTCGGAGACGGCGATCTGGCCCGTGAGGCCGATCTCTCGCAAGGCGCGGAACACCACCCAGGTGCGGCTGCCCGAGCCTTGCTCCAGGATGGTGCGCGCGGTCTCTCGCTGCGGTCCTCCGCCCAAGGTTGCGGAAAAGTCCGACAGCGCGCCCGGGTCGGCCTTGCGCACCGCCTTGCCCACGGCCGCCACGATGCGCGCGATTTTCTGGCGATCGGAAAGGGGCTCGCCGCCCAGCGCCTCTTGGACCCATCGGCCCATGAAGGGATCGCGCTCGTCCAGGGCGCGAAAGCGATCGCCGAGGGCTCGAGCGATGCGGTCCCAGCTCCCGCTGCTGCCAAAGCTAAGGCCCACGCGCGCCTCCAGCGCGGGCACGCCGCTCTCCATGCGCCTGGGCGGTTGGTCGCGAAGGAGCCAGCGCGTGCGCACCGTGCCCTCGTGGCTCGTGGTGATCCCCTGTCCCAAAAGGGCGTGGGACCACATCGCCAGATCGATGGCGGCGGGGCGCTCGAGCTCGATCTGTGCCTCCCGCACGCTGGTGCGCTCGGGCAACAGATCCGGGGTGTCGACGGTCAGCTGGCCGCCCTCGCCCGGTAGCGCCCAGCCCGTGGCCAGCATCTCGACGTAGTCGCCCGTTTCGAGCTGCGACAGCTCGGTGTGGGCCTGTCGGCCGCGGGCGCGGGGATCCGGGTCCAGCACCCTCCCGTCGCGCTTGTGGATCCGCCGCCACAGGGTTCGCGTGCTGCTGCGTCCCTCCACCGTGGGCATGCCGCCCCAAGCTCCCGCGGCCACATCGGTGGTGCCCGAGACGCGCCGCAGGTCGTAGAGCACGACGTGCAGCAGACCGGTCTGCTCCAGGCGGTAGCGCTCCACTCGCCGCAGCACGGCGGTGGCCGCACCTGGCAAAAAGGCCTCGGCCCGATCGCGGGCGACCAGCTCGCGCCCCTTTTCGGCAAAGCGCAGCGAGCGATCCTCGGCAAGGCCCAGCAGCCGCGCCAGCGGCTCGTAGGCGTAGGGGGCGTCGGCGGCCTCAAGCCGATAGCGCTGAAAGCGCTCGCGCGCCGCGGCCAGCATGGAAGGCTCCACGCCCACGCCCAAAGCCATGAGCGAGCGACGCCCTGGGGGCATGGCATCGAGCACGCGCAAGGCCTGGCCCAGCTCGCCGTGCATCAACAAAAGGCCGAGCTCGACGCTGCGATGCACGTCAGGGCTGCCGCGCAGAGCGCGCAGGCGGCGAAGCTCGGCGCGGGCCTTTTCAAAGTCGCCGTGGGCGATGCGGGCCTGGAGGCAGCGCGCGCCCGCGCGGCTGGTGCCGCCAGCACAAGCGGCCTGGACCTGGTCGGCGCCCACGCGATGGTGGATGGCCGCGTCCAGATCGGCCAGCAGAGCCGCGCCCGCCGCCCGCTTCGCCAGGGCGAGATAGCTCTGCCGCGCCAGGTCGAGCAGCCCGGCCCGATGGGCGCGATGGGCCGCGAAGGCGAGCTCCACGGGCCCGGCCTCCGCCCACCAACCTCCCCCTTGAGGCGTTGCGCCGAGCTCCCTTAGCGCGGCCATGGTGCCAGTGGCCGCGCCCTTTCGCGCGCGCGTCGCGGCAGCGCTGGCAATGCGCGCTTCCCAGCAGCTCGGGCAGGCCGACAGCACCCGATGCGCGATGCCCTCGACGCGCAGCAGGGTCTGCGTCTCGGGGATCTCGCGCGCGGCTTGGATGGCGCGCATGCGCACCAGATCCGCGACCGGGCTAGTAGCGATCTCCGCGGCAGCTGGCGAGTCGAACAGGGGCGAGGCCTCTCGGGCGCGGCCCAGCGCCAGCAGGGCTGCCGCCCCGAGCACGCGATCCTCGTTGCGCTCGGTGGCCGGAACCAGACGCACCTCGCGCGCCTCGCTCGCGGTGCCCGCCGCGGCTTGTCCAGGCTGCGGGGCGCGGCTTCGGAGCGGCGTGCCGTCCTCGCCCCAGAGCTGGATGCGAATCCGGTCGCCGTCGCCTTTTTGCGCCACCCGCGCCACCAGCCGCACCCGCCCCTTCGAGACCCTGGCAGTGGCCAGTACGGTGACCGGCCCCACGCCCGCACTGTAGGGCCGACGGAGGAGCGGCGCTCCGCCGAGCTCGACGCGAGCGGCCGAGGACGAGGTAAAGGCCACGCGGACGAGCTGCGCGCGCGGGCTGTCGACGTCCACCACCACCGCCCGTAGGCCGCGGAGTGGGCTCGTGCCACCCACGTCGATGTCGCAGCCGTCAGCGACCACGGCGCGCAGCTCGGCCGGGTGGGCAAAGGGAGCGACGCCCGCCAAGCTCGCGGGCAAGGCCTCGTGCGCAGACACGGGCGACGGCTCTTCCAGGGCGCCCAGCGGCGGCCAGGCGAGCGGGCCGGCCACGCGAGCCGATCGCACGCAGCCCGCTCGGGCACGCCAGCGCACCGCCGCAGGCGCATCGCCCACCCGCAAGGCGAGATCGTGCAGCACCGTGGCGACAAATCCTCCGAGCAGCGGGTCGGCCTGCGCGTTGGACGCCCGCTGCCAGGCGAGCTGCAAGCGGCGGGCGGCCTGTTTGAGCGCGGGCCGCGATCGGTGCACCACCGCGTGAGCTAGCCCTGGCGGCATGTCGGCCTGCTGCCGACTCGCCAGCGCGTCCAGCGAGGCCAGCACCACGGCGAGCGCCCACGGGTCGTCGGGCTTTGCGAGGGCGCGATCGATCGCGTCCAGGTAGCCCTCGGCCGCGTTCGGCTCGCGGGCCTCGGCCCCGGCTGCCGCGACAAAGGCGTCGGGCAGATCGGCGCTTGGGCCAGACGGCGTGCGCGGCTCGGCAGGCCCGCCGCGACACGAGGCGCAGAGCGCGCAGGCGACTACGAGGCCCGTCAGCGCAAGGCCTCTCACCAAGGCGGGCAGCCGCCATGCGCGTGGTCGACGATGGCAGCGCATGCGCGCCATGCTGCCCGATTTCCCAACGGCTGTCATCGCCGCGAAAGGCCGGCTCACTGCTTCGCGCTGCCGCTCGGCGCGGGAGCGCCCCAGAGCAGGTCCTTGCGGCTGGGAGGCTTCTGTCTGGGCATGGCGCCGAAGGTGGCGCGCGCGATCTGGGGCAGCGGCGCGCAGGCGCGCTCACCCAGGTTGTGCCGCTCGGCTGGATCGCGGCTCAAGTCGAAGCAGTGAAACTCGTTGTCCCATTCGCGCGCCTCGACCTTCAGCGGCCCCTGCATCAAGCCCCAGTTGCGAAAGGCGCACTCCCACAGCCAGGAGCAGTTGGTGAGCGGCACGAGACCGGTCGTGCGCTCGGGTCGCGTCAGCGGATGGCCGATCATGCGCGCGCGAAAGGGCCCCAGCTCGGGTCGATCCCACAGGCCCATCAGATCCAGCACGGTGGGCGCGATATCGAGGTGCCAGACGTACTGCTCGGCCGCGCCGCGGATGGCCGCCTCCTCGGCCGCGGTCAAGGTGCCCGCGGGCGCGTCGATCCAGCCGGGCACGTGGATCTCCTCGTCGTAGAGCGAGCTCGTGTGGCCGAGCTGCCAGTGCTCGCGGAAGGCCTCGCCGTGGTCCGAGGTGTAGATGATGATGGTGCGCTTACCGCTGTCGGTCGAGCGAACGTGCTCGATGAGGCGCCCTGTGGCCTTGTCAGACAGGTAGATCACGTTGCGAAAGTAGTTCAAGAAGCGCGCGTTCTTGTCCGGGGCCTTGGTGAGCTCGGACGGTTGGAAGGGCGCCTGATTCGGGTCGTACACGTAGGGGAAGTGACCGTTGGAGTACTGCACCACGGCGAAGAAGGGCTCGCGCAGCTCGGCCCAATCGGCGATCGCCCGATCGGTCAGCAGCGCATCGTTGGCCCCCGCGTCGAAGTCCGCGCGCGAATCGAGCTCGGTGCCGACCGCCCGCAGCGAGACCGGGAGGTCCTGGACGTAGAGCCGCATGCTGCCGAACATGACGTTTTGGCTGGTCCAGTAGGCCCCGTACCAGCCCGCGGCGTGGGCGTAGTCCCAGAGCAGGGGAACCGAGTGCAATAGCTCGAAGCCCTCGTAGGCGGGGACGCCCGACCACAGGTTCGAGATGCTGATGGCGGTGGTGGCAGCATTGGCGCGAAGCTGGAAAAGCGGCATGCGGCCCGGGGCGGCGCGATTGGAGGCGCGCGTGGGGCAGTCCTGGTCGTCCTCGAGATAGCCGCTGCAGGCCATGTCGGCGCGCACGCTCTCCTGCACGACGAGCAGCACGTTGCGCGGACGGGCGGGCTCGGCCGTCATGGCGGGAACGGGCTCGGGCTTTCGTCGCTGCACGCGGAGATGCGGCGCGTGCTCTTTCAGGCGCAGCCGCTCCTCAACGAGCGCCAAAAACCCGTGGAAGTAGATGATGTCGGGCGTGGTCGCCTGCCATATCCGAAAGCTCGCCTCGATATGACCCACGCCCACCAGCGCGACCGGGACCAGCAGCACGCCCAAGCGGCGGCCCCACGGGCGCGGCCTCACGATCCGACGAGCCAGCCCGAGCAGCAGCAGCGACAGCGCTGTCGCCCCCACCAGATGCAGCGCCACGAGCGGCTTCCACAGTGGCACCTCACCCAACAGCGCTCCCACCAGCGACTGCGAGTAGAC
This sequence comes from uncultured Polyangiaceae bacterium, assembly GCA_964441055.1. Lineage (GTDB taxonomy): Bacteria > Myxococcota_A > Polyangia > Polyangiales > Polyangiaceae > JACQWT01. The sequence goes on from CAYTYV010000179.1 coordinate 8,128, forward strand.
CTGGCTGTCGAGGCACAGGTAGGTGTTGTAAAAGGAGTGGAAGCCGCCTTGGACGCCCACCGCCAGGGTAAACAGCACCGCGAACAGGCCCGCCGAAAGCGTGCTCCACACCCCGCGCCGCCGCGCGGCGGCGTAGAGCAGCACCGCCCAGAACAGCAGGCTGGCGACCGCGGTCGCCGCGTAGCCGAGCGCGTGCAAGCGGTCGAAGGTGCCGATGTGCGTCGGGCGGCGAATTAGGTCGGTCAGCACGATCCACAGCGCGGGACTGGCGAGCACCAGCGCGCCTGCCAGCCGTCGGTAGCGCCGCTTTCGCTTTCGGCGGTAGCGCGGCGACGATCGGTCCGCCCGGCTAGGCTTGGCACGCCTGCTCGGGCGAGCAGCGCCCGAGATGGTGGCGCGAGCGGGCGACCAGAGGCTCATCGGGCAAAATCGCTCAGATCCGCCCCGGAAGCCCGCCGTAGATCTGCTCGGCTCGCTCGGCGAGATCGGCGCAGGCCTCGGGCGCGAGCGGCTTCTTTTCTTCGGGGTCCTCGCGCAAGTCGAAGCACAGCCAGGAGGTCTCCCACTCCCGCGCCAAGAGCTTGCGCCAGCCTTGCATCACGCCCCAGTTCTGAAAGGCGCAGCCCCAGATGGCCGTGCAGTTGGTGAGCGCCACGAGCTCAGCGGGGCGGCCCGAGCGCAGCAGGCTGTGCCCGATCATGCTCGCCCGATAGCGCTCGAGCGCGGGCGCGCTCCACAGGCCCATTAGATCCAGCACGGTGGGGCAGAGATCGCTGTGGAAGACCGGCTCATCGCGGTAGCCGACAAGCGCGGCTCGCTCGGCCTCGCTCAAGGTGCCTGGCGGAGCGTCGATCCAACCGGGCACGCGGATCTCCACGTCGAAGACCGAGGCGGTGTGGCCGAGCTGGCCGTGCTCCCGAAAGGCCTCGCCGTGGTCCGAGGTGAAGATCACCACCGTGCGCGGTCCAAAGGGCGCTTGCCGAACGAAGCGCAGCAGATCCGCAATGGTCTTGTCCTGGTAGTAGACGGCGTTTTTATAGCGATTGCGATAGGCCTCGTTGTCGTCGGGACCGCGGCTTTGGCTCTCGGGCAAAAAGGGCGCGTCCTCGGAATCGATGAGGTAGGGCACGTGGGTGTTGCCGTACTGCACCACCGCGTAAAAGGGCTCGCCGAGCTCGGGCAGCTCCTGCTTCACGCGGGCGGTCAGCAGGCGATCGTCGGCGCCGAGATCGATGTCCGCGAGCGGATCGAGATGGGTGGCGCCGCATTGAAAGCGCGTGGGCAGGTCCTGCACGTACAGCCGCGAGTTGGCGAACATCATGTGGTGGCTGGTCCAATAGGCGCTCGCGATCCCTGCGGCGTGGGCGTAGTCGAAGATGAGCGGCGCGGTGTGCAGCTCTTCGCGTCCCGTTCGCGGCTCGAGCCCCGACCACAGCACCGAGAGCTGTACGGCGGTGGTCGACGAGTTCGACCGAAGCTGCAAAAAGGGCAGGCGGTCTGGCACGGCCGCGTCGGTAGCGGGCATGACCGTGCAGGGCTCGTTCGGCGCCGAGCAGCCGACGTCGGCGCGGATCCCTTCGGTGAGGATGAACAGCACGTTGCGCGCCGCTGTCGGGGCAGCCTCGATGGGCGGCAACGCGGGCGGGCTGCGGCGACCCGGGCGCACCTGAGCGTCGTGGCGCTCGCCCGCGAGCTGCCGAAAGAGCCCGCCGATGGAGTGGAAGTAGATGACGTCCGGGGTGGAGGCCTGCACCGAGCGGTAGGAGCAGGGCACGAGGAAGACCGCCACCACCACCACGGGAGCGAGGTAGCGCGTCGCCCGCGCGGACCGACCCTGCGTGCGCACCAGCCGTCGGCCCGCCCAGACCAGCCCCAGGGCGATCGCAAAAGCCGGGCCCACCGAGGCGAAGAAGTGGACGCTGTCGGCGCTGAGCTGCCCGAGCATGCTGTCCGTGAACGACGTGCCGAACAGGGTGGCGTCGAGGTTGAGGTAGGTGGCGTACTGGCTGTGGAAGTAGATCTGACCGCCCACGGCCAGGGTGGCGAACAGCACGAACAGGGCCGCGGCCACCCAGCGGAACACCCCCTGACGCGCCGAGGCGCTGGCGAGCAGCAGCCCCCACAGCACGGCGCTCTCCACAACGGCCGCGCCATAGCTGGCGATGTGCTTGCCGCCGAGCCCGAGCAGACGCTCGCCGCGCAAGCTGAAGTCGACCAGCACTACCAGAAGCGGCGGCAGCGCCAGCACCAGCGCGACCAGCCACCGCGGTCGGCGGCTGAGCCATGCGGCGCGGCCCTCGGTCGCTGCCTCAGGCAGCGGACGGCTATGGCGAGTCGATGCCATGACAGAAGCAAAGCCCAACGGTAGCACAGCTCGCCTTGCTGGGAACGCTTCGGGGTGCTTCAGCGCCTTCGGGCCGCCCTGCGCTCGGGCGCTACCCGACGCCGACCACCAAGCCGCGGGTGATCCGAGCCCGCATCCAGGCTATGGTTGTTCCACTGTATTCGACTGTACTAGGAGGGGGCCGAAGGATAGAGGTGCGACCATGAAGCCTGCAAGCACGAGCCTAGTCCGCAGCGGGGTGTTGGTGGCGACAGCCCTGAGCCTTTGGCTCGCCGCCTGCGGCGGCGACGATGCTAGCGACGACGGCTCCGGAGGCAATGGCGGAGCGGGCACGGGCACGCCCACGGCGCAGGGCGGCGGCAGCGGTGGCGAGGCTGCCGCGGGCGGACAAGGCGCTGGCGGCAGCTCGAGCGGAGGCGCCTCGTCAGCCTGTGCCACCCTGCACGAAGGCACCAACGAGGGCTTCATGGTGGACGGCGAGCCGCGCGAGTTCGTCTTGAACCTGCCCAGCAACGTCGATGCGGGCGGTCCCTGGCCGGTCATCTTCAACTGGCACGGCCTGGGCGACACCGCGCAGAACATGAGCGGCTTGGTCTCGGGCATGGTCGACAACGCCGTCATGCCCTTCATCGCCGTGACCCCGGAGGACACCAACGTGGTGGTCATGGGCATGCAGGCGGACTGGGCCGTCTTCCAGGTCACCGCTGACAACAAGGAGGCCCGGCTGTTCGACGAGGTGCTGGCCTGTCTCGACCAGCTCTATGGCGTGAACACGAGCCACGTACACTCGCTGGGCTTTTCGCTGGGCGGCATCGTCACCGACATGCTGGGGACCATTCGCGGCGACCAGCTCGCCTCCATCGCCACCTACTCGGGCGGCTACTGGAGCAACCCGGAAAACCTCGATCCCACCATCAGCGCGGTCGTGAGCTGGCCCGAGTACACCACGACCAACCAGTACGCCCAGATGTTCGTGCACGGCGGCACGGACGACGCCTACTCCTTGGTCATCTACACCATCCACTTCGACCAGTACGCCGTCAACGACACGGCCTTCTTGAACGGCCGGGGCCACGACGCCATCTTGTGCGACCACGGAAGCGGCCACACCGTGCCCTCGAGCATCTACGCCGACAAGCTGGTCGAGTTCTTCGCCGACCACCCGCTCGGCACGGTCGACTCGCCCTACGCCAACGACGGCCTGCCGCCCAACTTCCCGGGCTACTGCGAGTTCCAGGCCGGTCTCTGAGACCCATCCGCTGAGGAGCCGAGCGATGTCGCGCATTCGGTTGTCCAGCCTCGGGCTGGTCGCGCTCGGGGTGGCGGCCTCGTGCAGCGCCATCGAGCCTGCCAAAGCACCAGCGACCGAGCCCGCAGAGGCCGCGGTCGACCCCGATGCCGAGCGCGAGGAAAAGCCCCCCGAGCGGGTGCCCATCCCGACCGCCTGCGCCACCGACCAGGGCTCGTTCTGCCTGCCCGAGGCCGACTTCGTCGAAGCGCTGTGCCGAACGACCCGCCCCAACGTGGCCCTGCGCATGTTCAGCAGGGATGCGCCGTGGACGCGGG
>CAYTYV010000180.1:0-12028 GCA_964441055.1 uncultured Polyangiaceae bacterium
CCTTCCGCACGCCTTCCCACTCCCCAGACGCGACGGTGGTCTCCTTCAGCATGTGGTGGTGCGCGGAGAGGATGATCGCCTCTGGGGTGGCCTCCACCATATGCTTCCACCATTCGAAGGTCTCGCCGGTTACCGCACCCGCCGGGTATCCGCCTTTGAGACCGCGGCCGGCCGGAGGGCCTCCGTCATTCCGGTCCCCCATCATCAGGAAGAGGAGATTCCCCGCGCGAAACGCGTACCGGTCCCAGATCCCCTCGACCGGATAGGGCCGCCGACCCGGGTCCACGCCCGAGTACTCGGTGTGCTCTCCGGTGGGATCGATCCACTTCCGGAACCACCACTGACAGGGCTCGTCCTGGCCGCTGGCGTCATGGTTGCCCACGATGCAGTAGACGTGCTCCCGCGGATGCTCTCGGGAGGCGCCGAACTGGCGGACCACCTCCTCGCCCTCTTCATCCTGGGGCGGCGTCTGGCTTCCGGAGAAGTCGCCGAGGTGCACCGCGATGTCCCACTCGAACGGCGGACCTCCCTGCTCACCGCCCTCCTCGGCCTGACGGATGGCCTCCGCGAGGCTCTCCCGGCCGGAGACCCGGAGGTCGGTGCCTACGTGGCAGCATCCGCTGGCCCAAAGGCGGAAGTATCGTTTATCCATCGTTTCTATCCCTCTCCTCAGGGTGTCCAAGCTGCGCTTAGATGTCTCGCTTTCCTTTTACGGCATATCCAGGTTGGCGTCCCCCGGACCCCAGACGGTCTCCGGCACCATCGTGCGCTCCTACCGACTCATCCCGAGCCGATGTCGCATCTCCTCACTGGATATCCCCCCCTCGGCTTCTTGACGTGCTCGTGCCCGAGCGATCAGTGCCATAAACTCTGCATTCATACTCAATGAAATGGTCTCTGGATCAGCATTTTCAATCGCCACCAGGGCAGCCACGGGCTTGCCGTTTACAGTGACAATCACAGGCTCTCTATCCACCTGATCCGCATACTCGGCCAAGCTGGCTTTCGCCTCTGCCATCTCGATGAGTTTCATAGGTCTATCTCCTTCTTTCCAATGCGGACTCTATTGCGCTCCTTGATGCCTATAGCCCGGATGTAAACAACAGGTGTAGGATCTTCCTCCACATCATAGTATACACGTAGATCACCAATACGTAGTTCCCAAGGAGCGAGCGGGTTGGGTCGCATCGGCTTGCGATTCCTCGTCTCAACCTTGGGCTGATGAACCAGTTGTTCGTCTACGGTGTCCAAGATGATAGCCCGCTGTCGGGCAGTAAGGGTACGTAAATGTTCTTCTGCGTCGGGGGAATATTCAATCTCATAGGGCAACCTATCGTCCGACAGCAAGGTATCTCCTTTCTGGAAGTGGCCCGAACGCTATTCACTTCCATGCTGCCAGGCTACGTCTTTCCCTTGTTCGAACAGGAGATCTCTACGCAAGCCCTGGCTGCACGCTAAACAAGTATCCATTTGCATTACTGAGAAGTAGGTAGAAATGGTATCCAATACACCCGCCAATTCAGACAGGGCATCACTAAGTTGTGAAATAACCCCTTCCCAATCTTCACTGTCTGAAATCACTTGACGCACAGATTTTAGGCTCTTCTCTATTCCGCCAAGACGGTCATCAATGTTCGAAGCCAAATTCATCTCTACCCACCTATTGTGTTATTCTGTCACCTGAAATCAAGACAAATGGGAAGTCTAGCTCATTCTTGGTGGAATGTCCTGTGCCGCCATGTTCATTCTACAGTGTAGCGTACCCGATGATCGACGGCCAGTCGGGACGGGCCGGATGGGCCTCTACTCGGACCGCCAGAGGGGTGTCGAGATGCCTTGTCTCGCACGGCAGTTCGGCGGTCTCGCGTGTGTCTCCGGAGAGTTCGACGGGCTCGTGCCATGCGCCGTCGTACCACAGGGAAGCGCTCATCAATGGGGTCGGGGAGGCGACGTGTACCTGTGCTGCATTGTCGAAACGCTCGGCCCACATCGCCAGCTTTCCGGAGGCGCAGGCGATGGTGCGTCGCCTCCGGAGGGACGCGAATACGGCCTCTGGGGTCACGTCCTCCACCCAGAATCCGGTGAGGCAGAACTTGAGCGGTCCGCCTCGGGAATGGTCGCTGCCTCCGACCAGCCCGATCTTCGCACCCGCGGCGATGAAATTCGCGGGGAAGTAGAGCGGCGGCCGAAACATCATGTCGCCCCGGGTCTGAACGGCCTCCATCGCCCATTCGACATCGCCGTCGTAGGTTTCGACCGTCCTCGTGCCGTCCACGCCGTGGGGTTCGCCGTTCATGCCGTGATAGTGCCGGATCGCCGCCACCGACTCGGGGAGCAACTCCGCCTTGATCCGTGCGAAGACCTTCGTGAGGTGCGATTCGACCAACATGATGGCCCGCAGCTGGTCGAATACGTCGCGATCGTGCGCGAGGAAGTTGGTGTGATGGGCGGGATGCTTGGCCCACTCCACACTGTACAGGACGACGATCTCTTCGGAAGCCTCCGCGGCCAGTTCGTCCAAGATGTGACGGAACTCGACCGCGGACATGTACTCCACATGGTCGGTCAGGGTCAGCACCAGCGCGTCGTCGGTGTGCTCGAACATGTAGGAGATCCCCTCAGCCTCCAGCAGCCTGGAGACGAACGCGAGGTCCGACTCGTTGTACTGGACCACGAAGGGGAGCTTGACCTGGCTGCGCGCGGCATCGACCAGGGCCCAGCGGTAGTGCGCGCTCGGCTCGGTGAAGTCGGAAAAGGAGGGAGTCGAGGCCGGAGCAGTGGGCTCGCCAGAAAGCAGGGAAAGGCCTCGCGTGCCCGCGGGCGCTCCACCCGCGCGGCCCTCGAGCACGGAGCCGACGATCTCCTGCAGGCTCTGCTCGACAAAGGTTCGGCAGTGAACCTGATAGCGCGCGCACCAAAGGTGAGGCACGAGCCGCACCCGGTAGATCAAGATGGTGGCCGTTCGCTCGACCAGCTCCACCTCGGCCAGCACGCCGTGAATGGGGCGCCAGCGCGCTTCGGTGGCCACGCGAAAGCTAGCCCCGCTATCGACCAGGGCGTCGAGGTCGATGGGCCCTTCGTCCGCGGTGCGGAGCAGATCGATGTCGTACTCGAAGGGCTGCGACAAGCGCTCCACCGCGTGCCAGCGTATGACCCTGAAGGCCCGCCATCCGAGGATGGTGCCAAGGGCGTAGTCCGCTTCGGCGCCGCGTCTCAGATCCTGTAGCTCCGGCATGATATCTCCTAGCTGTTGCGCTGCGATCGGCGAGAGCGGCCCTCGCCGAGCAGCCACTGGCGGTAGGTCGCCACCATCTGTTCGAGCTGTGTCTTGCATGCGGGCTCTTCGGCGAGGCGCCTGGCCCACAGCGCCTCCAGACGGGCGCGCGCCTCGCGGTCGCTGAGCCCATAGCGGGCCAAGATCTCGGGCTCGCGCTCGGGATAGGTCTGGAGCTCGGCCAGCAGTGACGCGTACTGCGCCATGGTGAAGCGTTCGCTCAGCTCCTCGTGGCCCGCTCCCCGCGGGTGGCGGAATGGCATGACCGGTCGGTTTTTGGCGCTGAAGGCCGAAGCGCCCTGCGTTAGCCCCTGCGCGGCCGGGGGCAAGTTGGCGAGGTCTACGAGCGGCGGCGGCAGCGAGTCGCTCTCCTCGACAAAGGGCACCGACTCGTCGACTGCGGGCACGCCCAGAGCGGTCTCGTCGACCGGCGAGAAGTCCTGCCCCACCTTGGGTGGCTCCACGACGGGCTCGAGCTCGTGCACCTCGGGCTGCTCGGCGCGCAGCCGGTCGCGCGTGGCGGCAAAGATCCGGCTGAAGGTCTGCCCGATGGGCATCTCGGCCGCGGGGGGCTCGCCCACGATCTCTTGTTGCCAATGCTCTTGGGTTCGATCCCAGAGCTCTGGGGCCACATCCAGCTCGGCGAGCACGATCTCCGCCCGCACGTCCTTGAAATGCGAAAGGTGCGCCATGACGGCCGCGTAGTGCTCCAGCGTCAGCACGTGGACCTCCGAGAGGTCACCCGAGCGCGTCGCTTCGACGCCGCGTTGTTCTCTGAATCAGCCATGGTCATTTCCTGCTGCTATTGGGCTCGTGCGGCTATCGGGCTCGTGCTGGGCACGGCTCGTGATGGAATGGCGCCGTTGCCCCTTCTGGCTGCGCGCTGCTCGCGCTTGTCCGTGCTGGCGGGCTGTGCGGCCGCGCTACTGATCGGGCGGGGGCACGCCCTCCAAAGCGGGCGGACGGGTGATGCCCAGGGCGCGCAGCTTTTCGGCCAAGGCCTCCTTGACCTGGTGGTGGGCGCGCTCCACCGTGCGGCGGCTACGGCCGAAGGCCTGAGCGATGTCACCCAGCGAAAGGCCTCGGCGATAGTGCAGATCAAGCAGCAGCCGCTGGTCCTCGGGCAGCGAGTCGATGGCCTGCTCCAGGGTGGCAAAGGCCTCGCGGGCGAGCAGCTCTTCCTCGGGCGCGCCCGCCACGAGAGTGCTGTAGAGCGCCGCGACCAGCATCGAGGCGGCGGTGTTGCGCGACCATTGGACGGCGCGCGCCCGGGCCCGCTCGCGCGAGCTGTCGGGCCCCTGCTCGCTCGGCGGGGTTTCGTCGAGGCGAACGGGCAAGGGCGAGGGCGCGCCCGCTCTGCGCAGCGCGCCAAGGGCCGCTCGGCGCCAATGGCCGTGGCGGGCCTCCTTGTACGCCGCGTTCACCATCTCGCCGTGGACGTGGCGGTAGGCGAACACCTCGAAGCGCGTGCCGCGGCTTGGGTCGTAGCGGGTGGCCGCGCGGACCAGGGCCTCATAGCCGGCCGACACCAGCTCGTCGAAGGAAAGCTGCTTCCAGCTCCGGCTGACCTGCGCCGCGAGGGCATGGACGAGCCCGCTCGCGCCAGCGACGAGCGCCTGCTGGTCGGCGTCGAGCCTGCGCACCCTAGCTCGACCTCCTGCTGCGGCCCGACCGGGCCTTGACCTTCCCTTTTTCGCCTATCGGACGGTGCTCCTGCGACGGCTCGTCGAGGCGGCCGAGCTCGGTCTCTCCGAGCCCCTGGCGCACGAGCTCGCGGCCGTCGGGGTGGCACATAAGCTCGATGCCCTGCAGATCGCGGATGAAGGCGAGCACCTCGGGGGGCACGACCCCATCATAGCTCCTCAGAGCCTGCTGTAGAACGTCGTCGACCCATTGCTGTCGGTTGCGCTCGCTCTCCGTGGAAAGAGGCGGCCGAGTGGTACGCCGCCCTGCCGGGACCTCGATCCGTGCGTCTCGCTCTCGTTGGCTCGACATGGCTGCTTTCTGGCCCGCGCGACTCTGGGCCGTCCTCAGGATAGTAGTCGTCGCGAACGCGCCCTCGCCGACGCGAAATCGACTACAGAGCGCACTTTTTTCGCCTGCATGCGCGGCGTCATGGTCGTGCCGAACTTCTGTCAACGCGTTGATATCCTTGTTCAAACTGGCGTAAACTGGCGGTGCCACGGCAAGGGGACGATCCCTTTGGGCAGGTCGTGGGCCGTGGGTACACGCCCTTTTTTTGAGGTCTCGCGTGCGGTTTTTCTGTCGGACCAAGCTCGTTAAGCCCGACTTTGATCTGCAGAAGGGCGCGTCGGCAGCTCATCTGCCGCCCGCGCGCCACCGCTCATAGCGGAAGCCCACCCCAAAGCCCGCCAAAGACGCATGCACGACGCAGACGGCCACCCATCCCGCTCCGAGCGTCTCAGCCTCGAGAGCGAGCTCGAGCCCACGGGCTACCGCCTGGTCCGCCAGATTGCCGAGGGGGGCATGGGCCAGATCTGCGAGGTGGAGCACGTCGCGCTCGGCAAGCGCCAGGCCATGAAGCTCCTGCTGCCGTGCTACGCCGACGATCCCGGCCTGGGCGATCGATTGCGCGTCGAAGCCCAGGTCACGGCTCAGCTCGAGAGCGCGAACATCCTGCAGGTGCTGGATCTGGGGCGCACCCGATCGGGTCGACCCTTTCTGGTGACCGAGCTGCTGCGCGGCCAGAGCTTGCGCGACCTGCTCGAGCGCGAGGGCACGCTGGCAGCCGAGCAAGCCGTCGACTACATCGTTCAGGCGCTGGACGGTCTGGAGGAGGCGCACCAAGCCGGGCTGGTCCACCGCGACATCAAGCCCAGCAACATCTTCGTGTGCGAGCCCGACCGCCGTGGCAAGCGAGTGGCCAAGGTCATCGACTTCGGCGTGGTCAAGGTGCCGCACGACCGCGACGGCCGCGCCCCGTTGTATCCGACCGCCCAGGGCGCGCTGGTGGGCACGCCGACCTTTGCCTCGCCCGAGCAGCTCGCCTGCGAGCCCGTGGACGTTCGCAGCGACATCTACTGCGTGGGGCTGGTGCTCTACACGCTGCTGGCAGGTCGCGGTCCCTTCGAGCAGGCCGACCTCATGGATCGCGTGCGGGCCCAGCGCACCGAGGTTGCCCCGCCGCCGTCGCGCTTTGCCTCGCAGCCCATCCCGTCGTCGCTCGACGCCGCCATTGTCAAGGCTCTGGCAAGGGAACCGGCCGAGCGCTTTCAGAGCGCCGCCGAGATGGCGCAAGCGCTGCGCGAGATCGATCTCGGCCCGAGCGCGGGCAAGATAGACGAACAGGCGCCTGCCCAGCCCGACAGCCCGCCCGCGCCGCAAGCGCCGCCCGGCCCGACCGCCATGATCAATCCGTGGTTCGCGGCCGAGCCGCAGGGAGCCAACCCGTCAGCGCCTCCGGCCGCCGCGCCGCAGGGAGTCAACCCATCAGCGCCGCCTCCTGCGCCGCAGGGTGCCAGCCCACCAGCGCCTCCGCCCGTGCCGCAAGGAGCTACTCCGTCTGCTGCGCCGCCCCCCGCGCCGCAGGGCTTCGACCCATCTGTGGCGGCGCCGCTCGCGCCGCAGGGAGCCGATCCAACGGCCTCTGCGGCGCTTGCGCCTGACGGCCACGTTCGTCGCAGCGCTGCTATCGATGCTGCGCTCTACTTTCTGCTGGTGGCTGCCAGCGCCGCCTTCGTGCTCGCATTGTTGCGAACTGCAGGGTTATTCTAGGGATAGCGCCCAGCTGCCGCCCGTTGCGACCTCGCCCCATGGACGCCGACACAAGCCCCCGCAAGCTCCCCAGCGCGCAGGCGCCGACCGAGCCGCAGCAGCAGGCCGAGGCAGACTCCGCGAGCGACCGCTCGGGCGTCGCCCACCGCAGCCCGCTGGTGTGCCAGCCGGGCCGCCGCTACGGCGAGGGCACCTTCCTCATCAAGCGGCTGGTGGGCGAAGGCGGCATGAGCCAGATCTACCACGCCTTCAACGAGATCACGCATCAGGACGTGGCCTTCAAGGTGCTGCTGCCGCGCTATCGGCGCAACGAGGACATCATCCGCCGCATGCGCAACGAGGCCCGCGCCCTGGCCGAGGTCGACCACGCGAGCATCGTCAAGTTCTATCAGGCCGGCCACGATCCCGAGGTGGGGCTGTACATCGTGCTGGAGCTGCTCTGCGGCAGGGATCTGCGGCAGATCCTCAACTCGATGGGCAAGCTTCCGCTCTCGGACGCGCTGATGATCACCATCACCGTGGCCGACGCCATTCACCAGCTGCACCGAGCGGGCATCTTCCACCGCGATCTGAAGCCGGAGAACATCTTCATCACCGACGGCTCACAGGGCAGCGGCCAGCAGGTCAAGTGTCTCGATCTGGGCACGGTCAAGGCCTCCAAGTACAAGGCCCGCACGACCGAGCTCAATATGGTGGTGGGCACCAGCCGCTACATGTCGCCCGAGCACGTGCTGCAAGGCCGCATCACCCAGGCCTCGGACCAGTACTCGCTCGCGCTCATCGTCTACGAGCTACTGTGCGGTCATCACGCTTTCGGCCAGCACTGCCCTGGGATCCCCTCGGCCATCGATTTTTGCGTCTGGCAGGTCAACGCCGAGCCCGAGCCGCTCGAGCCGAGCGTCTGTCCGCCCGCGCTGTGGGGCACCCTCGAGCGCGCACTTGCCAAGAACCCGGAGGAGCGCTTCGAGAGCATCAAGGCCTTTGCGGACGCGCTGGCCACGGTGCTCGCTAGTCACGGCTCATCCGCGGGCGAGGTGGCGGCGAGCGCGGCCGTTGAGGAGCCCGCTCGGGGTGATGCTGGCGGCTCGACCCAGTCGATGGAGGTGCTGCGCGAGCTGCTGGCGGCAGCGGCCAAGTCCGAGGTGATCCGCACGCCGAGCGGGACCGAGCTCATGTCGCGCGAGCCACTCTGGGACTCGGCGGTCCCCGAGCTCGTTTCCGCGAGTCGGGCCGATGCCGCCCCTGCCGAAGATGCGGGCCGTGCCGAGGTCGCTTCGGAGGCCGACTCGAGCGCGAGGTCGCCTGCTGCGGTGCGCGCGGGCGAGGACATCAGCCAGGTAAAGCCGGTTGCGCCGTCTGCCGAGGTGCACGCGCGCGTGGCCGTTCGCGAGATGGAGCCGACCACGTCTGCGCCTGCCGCCCTGCAAGAGCCTGGTGCGCTCGGGACCGACGAGCCAGAGCCTGTGCCGGATCCGTGTCCCATCCCGGCCGTGCTCCAGGGATCCATGTCCGCGCCCGTGCCCATCCCGACCGAGGATCAGCTCGAGCTCGAGGTCGTCTCTGGCCCGGACCAGGGGCGCACCTACACCATCACCGACGACTGGATGACCGTGGGCTCGTCCAAGGACGCCAGCTTTTCCCTGGCCGATCCCTCGGTCAGCCCCTTTCACGCCCTGTTCAGCTTCGCCTTTGCGCTGCGGTGCTGGGTGGTCTTCCGCTACGACGACGACGAGGGCGTGGAGCTCGCCGACGGTCAGCGGCCCGTGGCCGGGCGGGTGGATCCGGGTGACGTGGTCGCGCTCGCGGGCACGCACACCCGGCTGGCCGTCCGCGCTCTGGGGCAAGCCGCGCAGCTTCTGGAGCCGCCAGGCGGTGCGGAGCTCGAGAGCGCTCCGCCCACGGCGATCTTGCCCGAGGGCGAGCCAGCAGCGGAAGCGGGTGCGATCGAGGGAGCGCGCGCGACCGCTGGCTCGGTCGGCCGTCGCAGCCGCACCACCACGGGTCGGGGCCGTCGGGTGTACCTGCGTCCGGGAGTATGGCCGCCACCGCCCGAGGCCGTGCCCGCGGTGCCTCCAGCCGAGGTGGTGTCTGGGCCTGAGCCGTGGTCGGCCGCGCAGCCCGGCGGCGAGCTGGGCGCGGGCTCGCAAGCACAGGCGCGGCCGAGCAAAACGGCGTGGATGCGATGGATGTGGACGGCGCCGATCGTAGGAGCCGTGCTGGCCGCGCTCATCGCGGTCATCACCGCGGCCCTTGCCGACGGCGGCGCTTCGGCTCACAAGGCGCCAGCGGCAGGCACGGCCTCGGCTCTCACGCCATTGGGCCCGTCTGCCGGAAGACCGGTAGGGTCGGCAGGCGCGGTGGGCACGTCCACCGCGGCAGCAAGCCAGAGGTAGCGACCATGGCCGACGAGGAACGACACAGCGGCGACGATGCGCAAGGCGGGTCGAATGGCGGCCAGGGCGAGTCGGAAGACAGCCACGGCGCGTCAAAGGACGGCCAGCCCGAGTCGAAGGACGGCGCTGACGCGCACGGCGATCTTCGAGGCTTCGCCTGGAAGGCCGGGACCAAGGACAAGCTGCTCGATCGCCAGGCCGTGGAGCAAGAGGGCGACCAGTGGGTCGAGAAGGCTCTGGAAAATCCGCGCTTCGTCGAGGCCCGCGACCAATCGCGCGTGGCCGAGCACAAGCCGCGCGGTCCGAAGCCGCGGCGCGAGGCCGAGCCGAGCGAGCGCCAGGAGTACCACGAGGCGGCCAAGCCCGCGCCGTTGCGCCAGGACGTGCCGAGCTCGCAACCCAGCGTGGAGGTGGACACCGAGCTGCGGCTTGAGGACCAGGCCGAGCAGGGCGCGGACGCCGAGCAGGTCGACGACGAGCTGAACGGGCCCGAGAGCGGCGAGGTCTCGGCCGGGCCCGAGAGCGGCGAGGTACCGTCGGGGCTTCGGCAAAACGGGGCCCCGTCCGATCCTTGGGGCGACGATGAGCCGTCGGAGTCTTGGGGCGACGAGGGGCCGTTCGGACCCGAGAGCGGCGAGGGGGTGTCCGAGATCGAGAGCAGCGAGGTGCGGGTGAGACCCCACGCCGAGCAGGTGGTGTTCTCGGCCCAGGCCGCCGAGGCCTCGCCCTCGCCGCAGGGCGACGAGGCGGCGCCCGAGGTGGCGAGCGAAGACGTCGTATCCGAGTCGTTGCAGCAGCTGGAGAGCGGGCCCACCAACCGCAATGTGCCTACCGAGCTCAGCATGGCGCGAAAGGCCCGCATGGCGCTGGGCGGCGCGAATGCCGAGATCGGCCCCCGCACGCTGGGCGGCAAGACGGCCAAGCTCATCGACGGAGATGAGGCGGCCGCGGCGCAGCAGTCGCCGTGGGAGCGGCAGCCGTGGGAGCGGGTGCCCATGCGCAAGTCCGGCTACTTGCTGCCGATCGTGACGGGCCTGCTGGTGGTGACGGCCATCGTGGTGGTGCTGTTCCGATCGTGCGACTGCCGAATCGGAGGCGAGGGGGCCGCAGGCGCCGCCCCGACGAGCTCCGAGCCTGCTGCGGCTAGCGCGGACGCGCGCTCGAGCGAGCCTGCTACGGTGTCGAGCGAATCGACGAGCGCGCCGTCGAGCACGTCCGAGGCGACCGCGACCGAGTCGACCGAAAGCACGTCTTCGCCCTCGGTCGAGCCGAGCTCGTCGGCGCCGCCCGTCACCATGGCCCCGCCGACGACGTCGAAACCCACCACTGCGCCCAGCACGCCGCCTGCCACCACGACGACCCGAACGCGGACCCGAACCACGACTCCCGCGCCGACCACGACCACATCGAGCGCCGCGGCACCGACCGCGAGCAGCGAGTGGCTGAAGGATAGCGATTACTTGAGGTAGCGATGACCAAAGACAAGATGAGGATGGCAATCGCATTGTGCCTGGCGAGCGCGCTCGTCGCGCTAGGGCCGAGCCCGGTCCAGGCTGGCCCCCCGCCCGCGGCCCCGTCGCCGCCTGGCGCACAGCCCGCGCCCACGGCCGGACCGCAAAAGGGTCCGAGCGAGGACCCGGACGAGCTCAACCGTCAGGGCGTGGCCGCGGGCGAACAGGGCAATCTGCCCAAGTCGCTGTCCCTGCTGCAGCGCGCCTGGGAGCTCAAGAAATCCTACGACATCGCGGGCAACCTGGGCATCACCGAGACCAAGCTCAAGATGTGGCCCCAGGCGGCCGAGCACCTGAGCTTTGCTATCGCCACCTTCCCCGCAACGGCCGCCCCCGACCACCGCAAAAAGCTCGAGAAGCGGCTGGCCGAGGTTCGCAAGCAGGTGGTGGCGGTCACGGTGCGCTGCGGCGTCGAAGGCGCAACCGTGCGCGTGGGAACGAGGATCGTGGGCGAGACGCCCCTGCAGTCCCCCGTGTTCCTGCCCGCGGGCACCTCCAACCTAGAGGTGAGCGCGCCCGGCTACGAGACCGAGCGAAGAATCATCAAGGGCGAGGCAGGCGCGAGCCTCACCGTGAGCATCGAGCTGCGCCTCAAGGCATCGGACCGCAGCTACGTCCCGGAGATCGTGCTCGGCTCCGTGGCCCTGGTGGGCATCGGCGTGGGCGCGGGGTTTCTAGCGGCCGCGAGCGGGAAGAGCGGGGATGCGGATGACAAGCTTGCCGCGATGCAGGAAAAGGCCGGCTACGACATGGTGTGTCCCAAGGGTACCGACAACCCTGATTGCGCCACCATAAAGGGGTTGCGAGAGGACCACGACACCTTCCAGATCGTCGGTGCAGTGTCCTTGGGTATCGGCGGTGCAGCCTTGGCGGCAGGGTTGGCGCACTTCCTCCTCGTCTCGGACGGCGAGGGTTCCGAGCCAGAGAAGCCCGGTGGGCCGAGCAAGAAGGCATCAATGCCGCTTGACGTGACGCCCTGGGCCGATGCCCGCGGCGGCGGTGGGCTCGCGGTTGGCGGCCGTTTTTGAGACTGCGTTTTCGCGCAGCGAACACCAAGAGAAAAGAGGAAGACCATGAGCATGGCTTGGCGGAGCCTTTGGGCAATCGGCACATTC
>CAYTYV010000181.1:0-11972 GCA_964441055.1 uncultured Polyangiaceae bacterium
GCTTTCCCGAGGCCCATTACTCCATGGTGCGCGCGGGGCTGGCCCTGTTCGGCTACAGCGCGGTCGAGCCCGAGGCCGCGCTCGGCCAGCGCCAGCCGCTGCGCCTTACCACCCACGTGGTCTCGGTCAAGCCGGTCGCGCCCGAACAGCTGGTGGGCTACGGCCTGACCTACCGCACGGGCCAGCAGCCGCAGCGCATCGCCGTGGTGGCCCTGGGCTACAACGACGGCTATCCGTGGTCGCTGTCCAATCGGGGATGGATGAGCGTGCGCGGCGTGCGCTGTCCCGTGGTGGGCCGGATCTGCATGGACGTGACCCTGCTCGACGTCACGGCCGTCGGCGATGCCGTGCAGCCCGGCGACGAGGTCGTGGTCTTCGGCCAGGCCGCGGATGAGCCCTCCCTGCTCGAGCTGGCCGAGGCAGCGGGCACCATCGCCTATGAGATGCTGACCCGGCTTTCGCCACGGCTGCGGCGCATCTATCGCTCCAGCCGCTGAGTGGCGGCGGGCGCTACGGCGTGCTCGGGGGGCCCTCAACGCGACCGAGCAGGCGGGTGACGGCATCCAGGAGCTGGCCCGGGTCCACGGGCTTGGGCAAGAAGGCACCTGCGCCGAGCTGCGAGAGCTTGCGCCACTCGGCCGCGCCGCCCGCGGCCGTGGCAATAACCGTGCGCACCTTGCGAAGGCGCGGGCTGCGCTGCAGCGCGGCCACCAGCTCGATGCCGCTCGTGCCCGGCATCTGCAGATCCACCACCGCCACCGCGGCCGGCTCTCGCTCGAGCGCGGCCAGGGCTTTCGTGCCGTCGGGCACGCACTCCACGCAGGCGCCTGGCAGGCCCTCCTCGAGCACAGCCTGGGCCAGCATGCGGAAGTCCTCGTCGTCATCGGCCACCAGGATGCGCACGGGACCGCGCGGCCACATGCTCCGCGGACGGGCGCGGCGAAGCGCGTCGGCCAGCTGCGCCGCGGAGGCGGGCCGAGCCGACGGGTCTTTGGCGAGCGCAGCCAGGATGGGCGGGTCGAGCTGGGGGGGCAGGCCACGCCTGAGCTGGCTCGGCTTGGGCGGCGGCTTGTCGCGGTGCTGTGCCAGGATCTCCCAGGCGTCATCGCCGTCAAAGGGAACCACTCCAGCGAGCAGCTCGAACGCCATCGCGCCCAGGGCATAGATGTCGGCCAGGCGCGCCCCTTGGGCGTCGAGGAGCCTGTCCTCCATGAGCTCGGGCGCCATGTAGAAAGGCGTGCCCCCGAGCGCGTGGTGGTCGCCTGGCGCGGTCAGCAGCCTGGCCAGGCCGAGATCCCCGACCGCGATGCGGAATCCCGGACCCACAAAGACGTTGCCGGGCTTCAGGTCGTGATGCACGGCGTCGGCATCGTGAATGGCCTGCACGCCAGCGCAGATCGGCTCTATGATACCCAACGCCTCGTCGACCGACAGCGGCGCGTGCTGCCCCACCCAGGTATACAGGTTCACCCCGCGGATGAACTCCATGACGAAGTACGGCAGCCCGTCGGCGTCGCCAAAGGCATAGACACCCACCACGTTCTCATGGCGAACGCGCGCCATGGCCCGCGCCTCGACCAGCAAGCGGTCGCCTGCCTCGGCCGCCAGCTCTGCGTGGACGAACTTGATCGCCACGGGCCGCTGTAGCTTCTCGTCGCGCGCTAGAAACACCTCCCCCATGGCGCCCACGCCGAGCTGCTCGACGAGGCGGTATTTGCCCTCCATCAGTTGGCCTGGCTGGAGATCGCGCGGCGCAACCGGGGGCTCGCCAGTGGCGCTTCCGTGCCCAGCCCGCGAAGCTCCCGTCGCGGCTGCGCCCGGCGAAGGCTGCCGCCGGTCCGCGAGCCGATCCATAGGCACGGTGGTCCCGGGCGTGTCGTCACCATAGCGTCGCTTCCTGGGCATCACCGCCATCTCGCGTTTCGAGGGTGGGCACCCGCGGTCGAGCATGGACCACCGCTAGCAGCCAGAGTTGCCGAGGCTCGCATGAGTCGCGCCGAAAACGCAAACGGAACAGGCCGCCGCGCCTTGACGCCCCATGCCCGAGCCCTACCTTGTGGGCACAAGTTGCATGGCCCGAAGTGCCGCACAACCCCAGCAACCCGTCGCCACCGCCGCTCCGCCGCCCGAGCGCGCGCCCGTCGAGCTCGTCGAGCGGCAGGTTCGGCAGCTCGCCCGTAGCGAGCTGGTGACCACCCTGCTCGCCTCGGTGGGAAGCGGCATGCTCATCCTGAACGAGCAGCGCCAGATCGTGGCCGCCAACGAGGAGGCGCTCCAAGCCATCGACGCCGAGCCCGCCGAGGACATCGTCGGCCAGCGCCTCGGCGAGGCTTTGCGCTGCGCACACGCCGAGCTCGAGCCCGATGGCTGCGGCAGCTCGCCTTACTGCAGCACCTGTGGCCTGGCGACCGCCATCGTCATGAGTCGGACGGAGCCGCAGCCCGCGGTGCGTGAGTGTCTGCTCGCCTGCCGACGACGCCGGGGAAAGGCCGGGCTGGAGGTACGGGTGAAGGCCGTGCCTATGGTGCTCGGCGAGCACCAGTTCACCGTGGTCACCCTGGTCGACATCAGCGCTGAAAAGCGCCGCGCCGCCCTGGAGCGCACCTTCCTGCACGACCTACTGAACACCGTGGGCGGCCTGCTCGGCTGGTCCAAGCGGCTGCCCAAGCTCCGCGGCGACGACGCGGCGACTGCGGTGGGTCGCATCGGCGTGCTCGCCGAGCGACTCAACCGCGAGATCCAGTACCACCGCCAGCTGCTCGACGCCGAGACGGGCACCCTGGCCGTGGCGCTCGCGTCCGTTCAGCCGAACGAGCTGCTGCGAGCCCTGGGCACGCTTTTCGAAGCCGACCCGGTTGCGCGCAACCGCTCGTTGGCAATCGTCGAAGCCCCCGAGGCCGGGGAGCTGGTGACGGATGCGGTGCTACTGCTGCGCATCCTGACGAACATGGTCAAGAACGCGCTCGAGGCCACCGGGCCGGGCGGCACGGTGCGGGTGTGGTTCGAGCGCGCCGATGGCTCGGTCACCTTCAAGGTCTGGAACGCGGGCGAGATCCCGCCCGAGACTCAAGCCGAGATCTTCCGGCGCTCCTTCAGCACCAAGGGCGAGCCCGGCCGTGGGCTCGGCACCTACGCGATGAAGCTCTTCGGCGAGGACTGGCTGGGCGGCTCGGTGCGCCTGAGCACATCCGCCGAACAGGGCACGGTCTTCTCCATCGCCCTACCGCCACCGCGACCCATGGGCTAGCCGCCCCGGTCGCGCGCTGGTAGAGCTACCGTACTCGTCCGCAACCCCTCATTGGAGCGCGCGCCGCGAGCCCCTTTGTCATGGACCTCATCCGCACCGCTGTCGCGTCCCGCCTGCTTCCGCTCCTGGCAGTGGTGCTGTGCGCGCTTCTGGCTGTGACCGAGGCCCAGGCACGCGAGCCGCGGATCGCCGTCAAGATCACGGGGCCCCAAGCCGACCAGGTGACCGAGCTCGTCAGGGAGCTCGTGCCTGCGGGCGTGGAGGTGCTCGACGATGCCGAGTTCACCAGCGCGCTAGCGCGCTCGGGACTGCCGGGGGGCAAGATGGGTTACGCGCTCACCAATCCCCGCCAGCGGCCCATCCTGCTCAAGATCGTTCGGCGGGCTGTCGCGGCCGAGGGCTTGGATGGCGCCCTGCTCGGTCGCACGCGCGGGGCGCGCGGTGGGCTGGCCGTGGTGCTCGTCTACCAGCGGGCCGAGGGTGACCCAGAGCTGGACACGACGGTGACCTTGCCTCGCGGCCGCGAGGATCAAAAGGGCGAGCTCTCGAGCGAGCTCAGCGGGGTGTTCGGACCGCTCGCGCCGTCCGAGCCCGAGCCCGAGCCGGACGAGCCGAGCGAGTGGGACGAGCCTACCGATGATCCGGACGAGGACGAGGACGAGGACGACGACGACAAGAAACCCTTCAAGCCGAACCGCCCGGGCTCGGAGCTGTTCAGCTTGCACCTGGGCCTGGAGATCGGCGGTCGCTTCTTCACGTACAGCGATTCGCCAGCCAACACCGAGAACGCGCGCTCCTACGAGGTGTTTGGCACGCCGGGCATCCACTTGGGCGGCGCGGTCTTCCCCGCGGCCCCAGCCCGGCTGACCTTCATCAGCGATCTCGGCCTGGACGTGTCGTACATGCGCGCTTTTGGCGTCTCCTCGGAGACGGCGGACCAGACCTTCCAGTTCGCCAGCATCTACGAGCGGTTCTGGGGAGGGCTGCTCTACCGCTTTCGCTTTGGCGAGGACGAAGACGACGACGACCTGCCCGTAGTGCTGAACCTGTCGCTGCGCGTCGGCTACCTGGGCTTCAGCTTCGACGCCGAGGATGAGACCGCCAAGCAGATCAAGAGCGAGGTGGCCACGGTGGAGTACGTGCTGATGCGGCCCGGCGTGGACGCGCGGCTGCCCATCGGCGAGTACTTCGCGGTCATGCCGAGCTTCGGTTACGTCGCGCCTCTGGACGGAGGCGAGGTGTACGAGCGCTTCCGCTCCCCATCGCTCGGGGGCATCGATATGGCATTGGCCTTTGCCGTGGTGCCTGGCGCGGGCTTCGAGGTGCGCGCAGGGGCGGAGTACACCCGCTTCTTCTCGTCCTTCGAGCCCGTGCCCGGAGATCCCTACGTCGCTGGGGGCGCGCTGGACCAGTTCGTGGCCCTGCGCCTGGGAGCCGCTTATGTTCACTGATCGACGCCGCGCCATCCCGTCCCGCCGATCACATTGGCATCGATGCTCGCCGGTCGAGCTCGGGCTGATCGCCGCGGCCGTGGCGCTCGGCGGCGCGCTGAGCCTGGCCGGCTGCCCTGGCGAGATCGAAGACCCCGAACCCTTTCTCGAGGCGGGCACGGATGGGGGCGGCACGGGCGGCACCACGACCACCACCGCGAGCTCGCTGGCGACCAACACCAACGCGGGTGGCGACGGCGGCGCGGGCGGAGCAGGCGGCTGGTAGCGCTACCGCTCTGGGGCGGACGCACTAGAGGACCGCCCCGCCTGCAGCTCGGCGATACGCTGGCGGGCGTAGGCGATGTGCGGCTTCGCCCGTTGTGCTGAGCTGCTGTCGGCCGTGGCCAGCTCGACGAAGCGGCGCCAGCCGGCCAGGGCTGCTCGCCCGAGGCCAGCGTGGTCCAGCGCGTTGGCGAGCTGGTAGCGGGCGCCGTAGTGATCGGGCGCAAGCCGCAGCACCTGCACGAAGTCGACCGCGGCGTCCACGAAAGCGCGCCGCCCGTGCAAGGCCTCCAGCCCGGCAGCCATCAGGTCGGCGGCTGAGCCCATGCGGCGCCGCAGCTCCTTCGGGTCCACGCCCCAGGGCTTTTGCCCACTGGTCAGCGCGGCCAAGCGCTTCGCCGCCAGGGCCGCACCGTCAGCGTCTTTCACGGCATCGGCGTCGGCCGAAAAGTAGACCAGCATGGCCGCTGCGGCATCGCCGTGCCCGAGCTGCTCGAGCGCCCTCGTGCTCTGGTACCGGGCTCCGTAGTGGTCGGGCTTCAGGGCCAGCGCGGCCATGAAGTGGTCGAGCGCATCCCGTGGACGGCTGCCCTGCCCTCGGTCCAGCTCCGCAAGCCCAGCCGACATGAGCTTGGCGAGGAGCTCGGCATGGGCATCTGCGGCCGCGGGCGGCCGTGGCGGTGGCGCGGGAAGCTGGCTCTTCTCGACGCGGTAAAGCGCGATCGACGAGCCCACCAGCTCGACCGGCTCGAGCCCTCGCAGCCACGCCCACGGATCGCCCGGAGGCCACATGCCCGAAAGGTGCGTGCGCGAGATGGCATACCAACCCGGCCCCTTGGAAAGCGCGCTTTCGTGGCGAATACGCCAGTGCTCGGGACGAGCAGCCCCGAAGTATGCCAGCCGCACTCGCTCGATGCCGCGGCGCTGCAAGGAGCGCGCGAGCGCGGGCAAGTCCTGGCCCCAATCGAGGTTCGAATCGGCCAGCCAAAGATGCGCCGCTCGCGGACCTCCTGCGAGCCGGTTGAAGTAGCCTAGAAAGTGCGGGTAGCTGCTGAGCCCGGCATAGACGCTGAGGCCCACCAGGACGAGCGCGCCCGTCCGACGCCAACCCGGCTTGGCCCAGGCCAGGGCTGCCGCGCTCCACAGCGCCACAAAGGGCGCCAAGACGAGCACCGAGCGCACCCCGATGTTGATCTTCTGCGCCATGGCCGCGCCCAGAAAAAGCGCGGGAGGCAGCGTCCAGGCCAGCTTGCGCTCCAGCGAAAGCGAGCGGCTACGGCAAAGCGCAACGAGCCCGCCCAGCGCCAGCGCCAGCAGAGCCGTCGGGTACTTCAAGGCCACCGCCACGGGGAAGTAGTGCCACCAGCCGTCGCTGCGGACCTCGCCGTGAAAAAAGGCAACCTGCCCGCCCTCGCTCAGAAGGCGCGTGTAGACCATCCCCTTGATGAACGAGTCGGGAAGGGGCAGCCAGCGCAGCACCGCCCCGGCAAAGCCCGCCGCGCCGCTTCCCTCGGCCGCTCCGACGAGCGCGGCCACATCGGTTGCGACGAGCTCGTGCGGCGGCAAGAGCCGCGGCTCGGGCAGGTAGCCGGCCACCACCACGAGCCAGAGGGCGGCCCCGATGCGCGCAACTCGCCCGAGCGCGCGCAGCCAGGGGCGCGGGCCTTGGGCAGCAACGGTCCGCCAGATCACCAGCACCAGCACGAGCGGCACCAGCAAGAGCGTGGGGTATTTGACGAGCAGGGCCAGGCCGAGCGCAGCCCCTACGGCAAGGTCTGATCGCGGCGAGGGCTGCTCCAGGCAGTGCGCTAGCGTCAAAGTCACGATCAGCGTGGCCAGCACCCCAGCGACGTCGGAGTGTGCCCATTGCGAATGCGCCAGTAGCTCGGGCGTGAACAGACAGAGCGCCAGCGCGCTCAGCCCCGCGAACAGGCCGAAGCGGCGTCGCGCCTCGACGAACACCAATAGGCCCACGGCCGCGCCGAGCAGGGCAAAGGGAAAGCGCCCCCAGAACACCACGGCGTCCTTGTCGTGCGCCGGGTTGTAGAAAAAGCTCACCGACCAATCGAACAGCGGCTGTATCGCGCGGGTGTCGAGCACCATGGGACCGCTCGGCACGGCGGGCCCATTCGGCGCCACCTCTGCACCACCGAACAAGGTGGCCGAGAGCCCTGCCAGCCACGACGGAAGCGGCGGGTGCGACACGTCCACGTGGGTGTCGAGCCGGCTTAGCTGCAGCGCGCCGCCGCCGATGAACAGCCCCTCGTCGATAATCTCGGACTTTTCCGCCGCCGCGGTCCACACCAGCGCGACAAAGCCAAGCAGCAGGACGAAGGCGGCCCAGGCATCGGGCTGGCGAGCGCGCGCGATCCATCGAGCGGCTCGGCCCTGGCTCGAGCGCGCATCTTGGGGGCTCTCAGCCTGCGCCATGGCCCACGCTCCGCCCGTCGCAACTCGAGGTCAAGGGGACGGCGCGGCGGGCGCTCCGGACGACGGCGCAGAGGCAGGCGCTACGGACGGCGCTGCGGAGGCGGGAGCTACGGACGACGCCGCAGTGGTCGAACGCGGAGCGCTCACGGGGCTGCCCAGCTTGAACTGCATGCGGTACTTGTTGCTGCTCGCCTCGTGGTCCGCCTCGACGACCATGGGCTGTGGGGCTTGCGCGGCGGGCGCGGTCGAGGCCGGCTGCGGCGGCTGCGCGCTCTGGTCCGTTCGAGATCCGCAGCGCTTGGCCGCCCACGCCAGCCCCAGCACTGCCACGGCCACCACGGCCCACATGCGGTACGGCGAAGCGGATGGCTTGGGTTTGCTGCTGGGCGTTGCCATTGGAAGCGCGGACAACTTAGGCGCGTTCGCCGAGCGGGGCAAGCGGCGCAGACGGCACAACGCGACCGTCTAGCGCGCCTGAGAAGCCCGCAGCCGAGCGGCCTCGGCGAGGTGCTGCCGGGCCTCGTCTGCCCGTCCCAGCTTGGCGGCGAGCTTGCCCATGTTCTGGTGGATCCACCAACGATCGGGCAGCAGCTCGGCCAGGCCGCGGTAGTAGGCAAGCCCTGCCTCGAAGCGCTCGACCGCCAGCCAGAAGGGGCGCGAGATCTCCACGATGCTCTGCTCGCAGCGCCGCGAGTCCAGCCGGTAGCAGCGCTCGGTCATGCGCAAGCACTCCTGCCACATCCCGAGCCCGGCGTAGGCCGTGGCCTTGCCCTGGTAGACGGGAAACTGCTCCCGCGCCCTTTCCTGCGCGGCCTCGAAGTCCTCGAGCGCCAGCCCATAGCGCTGCCGAGCCAGGTAGTAGCGCCCCCGATAAGTGCGCGCGCCATCGCCGTAGCTGTCGTAGACGACGGCGCGATCGTAGTGGACCCGGGCGCGATCGTGCTGTCCCAGCCGCTGGTAAGCCAAGGCCAGATTGATGTGCGTCAGGTGCCAGTAGGGCCCTAGCTCGAGCGATTTCTGCAAGTACTCGAGCGACTCGCGGCTCTGGCCCCGATTGAGCAGCAACACCCCGTAGTTGAGATAGGCCCTGACCGACGGCGCCTTTTCCAGCACGTCGAGCCAGTAGCGCTCCTCGGTTCGGTACACGCGGTTTCGCTGGCTCGTGGCCACGCCCATGACCACCAGCAGAGCCACGAGCACGGCCGCGACCGCCCACGCGCGCCGTGCGCCGCCTCGGCTGCTGCCGCGGGCCTGTCGCAACAGAACGCAGAAGCCCGGTACCAACCACGCCAGCGAAAGGACGCCCATCGGCAGGTACGGCCGATGCTCGTTGACCATCTCGGCGAGCGGAGCCACGGACGAATGCGGCGAGACCAAGGCCCACGCCGAAAGCGCGAGGAAGGCGTACTCGGGCCTGCGCGGGTAGACCGCCCTTAGGGCCACCGCCACCACCAGCCAGCCCGCCACGGCCAAGAGGAAACGCGGCTCGGCAGCGCTGCGGACCACCGCAAAGCTCTGGTCGTCCGCCACCATTCCCAGGGGCACGAACCACCGCAGCACGTAATGCCACCAGGCGGTCACCTGGGTGAGCAGGTAGGTCCACGGCGTCGTGTCCGCGTGGTGGCGCGCCTCGGCGAGGAAGTCCGGCATCACCTGGTGCCGCACGACGAAGTAGAGCGCGGTGATCGCCATAAGCGGCGCCATGCGCAGGAGCGTCGGCCGCTGCAGCGCGCGCCAGATATCGCCCAGCACGGTCGCGCGCTCCGCGGGATGCGTTCCCTCGTGCCGCGGGCGCAGCATGGCGTCGTACAAGAAGTAGACGGGCAGCGCTCCGACGGCCTCCACCTTGGTCCAAAGCGCCAGGGCGTACAGCCCGTAGGCGCCCCAACGGGCCCGCCTCGTCTCCGCCAGGCCCCCCGGCTTCATGTAGAGCCACACCGAGGGCAACAGCAGCGCGGCGACCAGCAGCGACGAGCGCGCCCAGAGGTAGTTGACCACCCCCGAAGCCGTGGGGTGCAGCGCGAACACCAGGCCCACCAGCAAGGGCACGTGACGAGCCACCGTCGGCGGATCATCCGGCCGCCACGCGGGTAGCAAGCGCCTACACCAGGCGTACAAGCCCATGGCACAAGCGGCGTGCAGCAGGATCTGCACCAGGTGCCAGGACCACATCTCGTAGCCGCTCAACGCGTAGTTCAGGGCATAGCTCGACTGCAAAACGGGTCGGTAGTCGCCGTTGGCGCGGACGCTGGTCAGCGTCAGCGGATCGACGAAGTACTGCGGAACGTGGCGCAGGCTGCGCACGTAGGAGTTGCCCGTCAGACCCGGATGGCTGTCGAGGTGAAACTCGTGCGACAGATTGCTCCAGTACGCTGCCGCGCAGACGAGCAGCAGCGCCAAGGCGTGAAGCGGCACCGCCGAGCGAAAGTATCGCGCGCAAAGCTCAGCCCACCGTGCCGACCTCATGCCCACCTAGCCTGGATCGTCCACGCGTTGCCATGCCCCCTTGCCAGCGTCAACGTCCCCACGTCGCACCGTTCTGGGCTAGGCTCCGCCCATCCCGTGGCTGGCGCATCCCAGACGAGCGGTTCCGCTGCGGCCTCTAGCGCAGCGCCCGAGCGGCCGAGCCTGGCCGTCATCATGCCCGTGTACAACGAGGCGGCCCACCTCGCCCGCGCGATCGAGCGGGTCTGCGAGCGCGGCAAGCCGCAGCAGATCATCGTGGTGGACGACGGCTCGACCGACGAGACGGTCGCCGTGGTCCAATCCTCTCCCTATCGAAGCCGCCTCGAGCTCGTGCGCCACGAGCGCAATCGCGGCAAGGGCGCGGCCATCCGCACCGCCATCCCGCGGGTGCGCTGCCAGGCGGTCATCATCCAGGACGGCGACCTCGAGTACGACCCGGCCGACTACGACCGGCTGATCGACGCGATGCTGCGCACGGAAAGCCCGGTCGTGTACGGCTCGCGCTACCTCTTCCGCACCAATCCCTACTCGAGCCTGGGCTTCTACCTCGGGGGTCGCGCCCTGTCGCTGTGGACCAACCTGCTGTTCGGCCAGCAGATCACCGACGAGCCCACTTGCTACAAGCTGTTTCGCACCGAGCTACTGCGACAGATCCCACTGAGCTCTGACGGCTTCGAGTTCTGCGCCGAAGTGACCGGCTTTGTCGGCCGCCTCGGGATCCCCATCCCCGAGATCCCCATCAGCTACCAGCCGCGCTCCCGCGCCGAGGGCAAGAAGATCACGCCTCGCGACGGCTGGATCGCCTTTCGCACGCTCTGGCGGCAGCGCACCCAGCCGCTCGAGCAGCTGCTGGCTCCAAGCGAGAATCGGCGCGCCGACGGCGGCAAGAGCCCTGTGCGCGCCGAACCGGCGGAGCTTGCCGCCCGGCTGCGCCGCCTGGCGACTGGCGGCGCGATGGTGTACACCGCCTACCCCTGGACTACGACGAGGAGCCCGGCCATGGAGAAGTGGAGCAACGCGTCCGAGGCCTGGCGGGACGTGCACGCCCTGGCGAGCCGCTTGCCCGCCGTGCTGCAGCTCTACCTCGGTCGGAAGCGGCTGCCCGCGGCCGTGCGCGAGCGGCTGTGGGTGGAGCTTTCGGCGCGCAACGACTGCCGCATCTGTCACGCTGTGCACCAGCGCTGGAGCCGACGGGCGGGCGCGCCCGAGGACGCCGAGCTCGAGCGCGCCGTCCTGGCGGTGGCCGGCTTAGGGGGCGGTGCCCAGGGCGGCGAGCCCTCGGCAACGCAACGCCCGCTCGACGCTGCTACCCAGGAGCAGGCGGAGGCGGCGGTGGCGCTCATCTACTGCGCCAATCGCTTCAACAACACCTGGGATCAGTTCCTGCGCCGCGGGCGCACCGCCTGACCCAGCCGCCCTGGCCGCGCCGCACCGCCCGGATCGACCTCGCCGGATCCCATGGCCACCTCATCCGCCAAGTCGCGTCCAACCCTCTACGTCGTCGATGGGCCCAACATCGCCTTCCGCGCCTTTTACGCCATCGGCGACATGCACTCGGCGCAGGGCTTGCCCACCAACGCCCTTTTCGGCTTCACCACCATGCTGCTCAAGCTCATCCGCGACGAGCAGCCCGACTATTTGGCGGTGACCTGGGATCCCAAGGGCGGCAGCTTCCGCAACCAGGACTACCCCGACTATAAAGGCACCCGGCCGGACATCCCCGAGGACTTGCGCGCGCAGCTACCGCACTTCGGGCCCATCGTGCGGGCCTTTGGCATCCCCTTTGTGTGCGTCAAGGGCTACGAGGCCGACGATCTCATGGGCACGCTGGCGCGCCGCCACGAGGGCGAGCTCGAGGTCGTGCTGGTGAGCTCGGACAAAGACCTGATGCAGCTCGTGGGCGATCACGTCTCGCTGCTCGACACCATGCGCAACCGCCGAAGCTCGCTCGCCGAGGTGCACGACAAGTTCGGCTGCCCGCCCGAGCGGGTGCCCGATGCGCTCGCCATCTGGGGCGACAGCTCGGACAACATCCCTGGCGTCAAGGGCATCGGCGAAAAGGGCGTCAAGAATTTTTTTTTTTATTATTCGGGGATGTACGAGATCTACTCGCACCT
>CAYTYV010000182.1:0-11945 GCA_964441055.1 uncultured Polyangiaceae bacterium
CGAGACGGCGCTGGCAGGCGCGATCCTCCTCTTCCTCAACCACGCCCTGATGAAAGGCGCGCTGTTCATGGCCGCGGGGGCCATCGCCGTTCACGCGGGCATCCACCACATCGAGGACCTGCGGGGCCTGGGGCGCAAGATGCCCTGGACCATGGGGGCCTTCACCGCCGCGGCGCTGTCCATGGTGGGCGTGCCCCTTACGGTGGGCTTCGTCAGCAAGTGGTATCTGTGCGTCGGCGCGCTCCAGGCTGGCCGCGGCTACGTCGTGCCAGTCGTGCTGCTGAGCTCGCTGCTGACGGTGGTCTACTTCTGGCGGATCATCGAGCGCATCTACTTCCACAAGCCGACGCGCCGTGTCTCGCCAGCCGCGGGCAATCCGGGCGCGGACGGCGCGGCTGCGGGCCCGAGCGAGGCGCCCGTCGGCATGGTCGTTCCCACGGTGGTGGTGGCCGGGCTGTGCGTCGTCTTGGGCGTGGCCGCCATGCTGCCCTCCCGAGTGGCCTTCAAAGCAGCCGAGATGCTGCTGGGAGCTAGCGGATGAAGACCGCAGTGCCATCGGTCATGCCGATTGCGGTGGTCGGCGTTTCGCTGGCCGCGGTCGTGCTCATCCGGCTCTCGCGCCGCTACCCCAACCTGCGCGAGGCGTGGACCATCCTGGCGGCGGTCACCAAGCTGGCGCTGGTCGCCACCATGGTGCCAGCCGTGCTCGACGGCAAGGTGCTGGAGACCACCCTGGTCACCATCTTTCCCGGGCTCTCGCTGGCCTTCCGGGTCGATGCCCTCGGCCTGTTCTTCGCCCTGACCGCGTCCTTTCTCTGGCTGGTGACCTCCTGCTACTCCATCGGCTACGTGCGGGCCGAAAAGGAGCACGCGCAGACGCGCTACTTCATGTGCTTCGCAGTGGCGCTGTCGGCCACCATGGGCATCGCCTTTGCGGCCAACCTCTTGACGATGTTCGTCTTCTACGAGGTCCTGACCCTCAGCACCTTTCCGCTGGTCGGGCACAAGCAGACGGACGAGGCCCTGGGCGGCGCGCGGCGCTACCTCACCTATCTACTGGGCACCTCGCTGTCCTTTCTGCTGCTGGCCGTGGTGCTCACCTACCATGCCGCGGGCACCTTGGACTTTCAGGACGGCGGCATTTTGGCCGGGCGGGCTTCGCCGACCTTGATCACCGTGATGTTCGTGCTGTTCATGGCGGGCACGGCCAAGGCGGCCATGATGCCGCTCCACTCCTGGCTGCCCGCCGCCATGGTCGCCCCCACCCCGGTCAGCGCCCTGCTGCACGCCGTGGCCGTGGTGAAATCCGGGGTGTTCGTGGTGGTCAAGATCGTGCTCCACGTCTTTGGCACGGCGGTGCTGGCCGAGCTGGGGCTCGGCTCCGCCCTGGCCTTCGTGGCCTGTTTCACCATCGTCATGGCCTCGGCCATCGCGCTCCAACAGGACAACCTCAAGGCGCGGCTGGCCTACTCCACCATCAGCCAGCTTTCCTACATCGTGCTGGGCGTGGCGCTGCTTTCCCCCGCTGGCATCGTCGGCTCTGTGATGCACATCGTCATCCACGCCTTTGGCAAGATCACCTTGTTCTTTGCCGCGGGCGCCATCTACGTGGCCAGCCACAAGAAGAACGTGAGCGAGCTCGACGGCATCGGCCGAAAGATGCCGTTCACCATGACGGCCTTCACCCTGGCGGCCATCTCGATGATCGGCGTGCCCCCCCTCGGCGGGTTCGTCAGCAAGTGGTACCTCGGCATGGGCGCCATCGAGGGCCGACAGCTCGCCGTATTGGGCGTGCTCGCCGCCAGCACGATCCTGAACGCCTGCTACTTTCTGCCGATCGTCTACCGCGCCTTCTTCCGCCGACCGACGACCGAGCCTGCGGCGGGCGAGGGCAGACTGGCCGAAGCGCCCGTTCCGATGGTGGGCGCGCTGGTGCTGACCGCCGTGGGCGCCCTGGCGCTGTTCTTCGCGCCCGACTTCTTCCTCACCCTGGCTCACATGGTCGCCGGGGATGCCACTGGAGGAGCTCAATGAGCGAGCAAGGCAAGCCGTCCGAGCGGGGGGGCGCCCCCGTGGAACGGATGGAGCTCAAGCACGAGGCCGTGCCGGGCTACAAGCCGGTCTTCTACATCGTCCTCGCCATTGGCCTTTTGTACCTGGTGGCCGTGTTTCTCTTGGCCGACGGGAGCGGCGCGCACTGACCCGCAGGAGCAAGGCTCATGCAACCGGACCGAGACCGCCCCAGCAAGCCGCACTTCTTCGACCGTCCGGCGAACGTCAAGCGGTTGCTCTGGGGGCTCTATGCCCTGTGCGTGCTGCTACTCGTAGCGGACCTATTCATCCCCATGCACGCCGAGTACGCCTGGGAGCGCATCCCCGGGTTCTACGCCGCGTTTGGCTTCGTGAGCTTTGTCGGCTTGGTGCTGGCGGGCAAACACGTGCTGCGCCGAATCGTCAAGCGGGACGAGGACTACTATGATTAGTCACCTGCCTCCCGCCTGGCTGCTGATCATCGGCGCCCTGCTCGTGCCGCTGTTGCCGGGGCGGCTCCGCAAGGTCTACGTGCTCGCGCTGCCCGTGCTGGGCTTCGTCAATCTGGTCCGCATGGCAGGCGATCCGGCCGGGGCGCATATGGCCCTGGACTTCCTCGACTACCAGCTCGTGCCCTTGATGGCGGACCGGCTGAGCCTGGTCTTCGGCTACATCTTCCACATCGCGCTGTTCGCCACGCTGCTCTACGCGCTGGCGGACAACCGACTCATCGAGCTGCTGGCCGGATTGGTCTACGCGGCAAGCGCCCTCGGCGTGGTGTTCGCGGGCGATTTGTTGACGCTCTTTTGCTGGTGGGAGCTGATGGCGCTCAGCTCCACGCTGCTCATCTGGGCGCGCGGCACCGAGCGCTCGCGAGGGGCCGGGCTGCGCTACTTCCTGGTCCACGCGCTCGGCGGCGTCGTGCTGCTGTTTGGCATCTTGATCTATTTCCAGGAGCAGCACAGCCTGGCGGTCGGCCACATTGGCCTCGGCAGCCTGGGCGCGACCTTGATCTTCATCGGGATCGGGGTCAACTGCGCCTGGCCATTGCTGCACGTCTGGCTGCCAGACGCCTACCCGGAAGCCACCGTTGCGGGCTCGGTGTTCCTGAGCGCCTTCACGACCAAGACGGCGGTGTATGTGCTGGCGCGCACCTTCCCGGGTACGGAGTGCCTGATCTGGATCGGCGCCTCCATGACGGTCTTCCCCGTGTTCTTCGCCGTCATCGAAAACGACCTCAGAAAGGTGCTGTCGTACAGCCTGGTCAACCAGGTCGGCTTCATGGTGGTGGGCATCGGCATTGGCACCGAGCTGTCGCTCAATGGCACGGCGGCCCACGCCTTCGCCCACATCCTGTACAAAGCGCTGCTGTTCATGTCCATGGGGGCGGTGCTGCGACAGACCGGCAAGATCCGCGCGACCGATCTCGGCGGGCTGTACAAGTCCATGCCCTACACCACGACCTTCTGCTGCATCGGGGCCGCCTCCATCTCGGCCTTTCCCCTGTTCAGCGGCTTCGTCAGCAAATCGATGGTGATGTCGGCGGCCTCCCACGAGGGTCTGGCGATTATCTACTTGATGCTGCTCTTCGCCTCGGCGGGCGTGATGGAGCACTCGGGCATCAAGATCCCGTTCTTCGCCTTCTTCTCCCACGACTCAGGCCTCCGGCCCAAGGAAGCGCCCTGGCCCATGCTGCTCGGCATGGGGATTTGCGCCTTCGCCTGCCTGTTCATCGGCATCGTCCCGGATGTGCTTTACGGCGTGCTGCCCTACCCGGTGGACTACGTGCCCTACACGGTCTCCCACGTGCTCGGCCAGCTCGAGCTGTTGGTCTTCTCGGCCTTGGCCTTCGTCCTGATCATGCTGGCGGGCGTCTACCCGGCCGAGATGCGAGCCCTCAACCTGGACGCCGACTGGCTGTACCGCCGCGGCGCCCGCGTCTTCGTGTGGTTCCTCGATAGGCCCCTGGCTGCGTTTGGGCGCGGCCTGGGAGGGTTCTTCTTCCAGCGCCTGCCCCGCGCGCTCACCTGGGCCGGCCGCGATCCCATCGGTGCAGCCAAGATCCAACTGGAGCGCGCGCTGCTGATGGTAAGCAGTGGGCCACGCCGAGAGCGATTGGCGAGCCGCATCGACGCCGATCTGCGCATCGACCACGGCGACCTGCTCCAGCATCGACCCATCGGCAGCACGGTGCTGTGGGTGAGCGTGTTCCTGCTGGCCTACCTGCTGCTTTACCACCTGGGCTAAGGCCTCAGAATCGCTCGCGTCTTGCGCTGCCCCTGCCCCCCGTGGCGCGGGCCGCTGTCGCGGCCGCCAAGAAAGCCCTTTTGTCGTCGCCATAAAAAAAATCGCGAAACCCTCATCCGCTACCGCGGCTCTCAAAAAAGCCCTTTTGTCGTCGCCATAAAAAAAATCGCGAAACCCTCATCCGCTGCCGCGATTCCAATGCCGTCGGCGCTCGGTTGTTCGTCGCTTTCGCGTGCGACCGTCGTGTCCCAACGCTTGCTTCCGTGTTATACCTTTGGGGGCCGGGTCCCGCCGAGGTGCCCGTGCATGAGCGCGTGAACGTTCTCGCCAGGTGCGGACATGCTGTCCAGGATGACCCCTGCCCGCCGCAAGTCACTGCTGATGACGTGGCGGCTGCAGCTCGTCTTCATGGGCTTCACGCTGGTGCCGCTCGTGTTGGTCGGCGCGGTGACGGTCAGCTACCTGCGGGACGCCTACCAGGAGCGGGTCACCGACCACCTCACGGTGCTGGTGGGCAAGCACAGCAAACATATCGACAGCTTCCTGGCCGACCGACTGGGCAACATCCGCGTGCTGGCGCGCTCGTACACCATCGCCGATCTATCTGCCGAGCCGTTTTTGCAGGAGCAGCTCGCCATCCTGCGCGAAGAGTACGGCGGCGTGTTCGTCGACCTCGGGGTCATCGACCCCGACGGCGTCCAGCAGACCTATACCGGCCCCTTCAATCTGTCCAAGGCCAACTACGCGGGCACCACCTGGTTCTCGGAGGTCCAGAAGCGGGGCGACTTCATCTCCGACGTCTTCACCGGTCTGCGTGGCAAGCCCCACTTCATCGTGGCCGTGACCAAGCCGCACCAGGGGCGCAACTGGGTGGTTCGCGCCACCATCGACTTCGATGCCTTCAGCACGCTGGTGGCCAACATCCGGCTGGGCCGGACTGGCTTTGCCGTCATCATGAATCGCTCGGGCGAGTTCCAGACGCAGCCGCAGCGCGACCTCATCGTCTCCCGCGGCCCCTACCAGGACTTCCTCGAGCGCAAGCTCGACACCAACACGGCCCTCATCGAGCAACGCACCGACGCCTTTGGCCACGAAGCCTTCTTCGCCGTGGCCTCGCTCAATGCCGGACGTTGGCTGCTATGCTACCAGCAGCGCTCCTCCGACGCGCTGGCCGCCCTCAATCTGGCCGTCCGCTACTCGCTGTACTGGCTGGTCGCCTGCGGCGTCCTCGTCAACGTCATCGCCTTCTCCTTCATTCGGCGCGCGGCGCGGCGCTACGCCCGCACGGACACCGAAAAGGAGATCATGCGCAATGAGGTCGTCGAGGCCGGGCGCCTGGCCTCGATCGGCGAGCTCGCCGCGGGCATCGCCCACGAGATCAACAACCCCGTGGCCATCATGGTCGAAGAGGCCGGGTGGATTCAGGACATCCTCGGCGACGAGGACGCCACCAGCGACGACAACCTCAAGGAGATCAGCCGCGCGGTGGCGCAGATCAAAACGCAGGGCGGCCGCTGCAAGGAGATCACCCACAAGCTGCTGTCCTTTGCGCGCAAGACCGACTCGGCCATCAGGGAAACCCAGCTCAACGACCTGATCGAAGAAGTGGTCGGCATCCTGGGACAACGGACCCGCTACGCCAACATCCAGGTCCTAACCGTGCTCGACAACGAGCTACCAACGGTGGCGGGCTCGGCGACCGAGCTCCAGCAGGTGTTGCTCAATCTGTTCAACAACGCCGTGGACGCCATGGAGCGCAGCTCGGGCGGCGGCACCCTGACGATCACCACCGAGGCCGAGAACAGCCATTTGACCCTCGCGGTGGGCGACACTGGGGTTGGCATTGCCAAAGCCAACCTGGCGCGTATCTTCGACCCATTCTACACCACCAAACCGGTGGGGCACGGCACGGGCTTGGGCCTGTCCATTTGCTACGGCATCGTCAAGAAGATGGGCGGGGACATCAAAGTCGAAAGTGAAAAAGGCAAGGGGACCACCTTCACCATTCGGCTGCCCGCGGCGTCGGGCGCCGAGCTGACGGATACCCCCGTACCATCCGCCACTGCGGAGGCCGAGGCTTATCGAGACTCGGTGCGTCCGCCAGGAGACTCGACATGAACAATCCAGTGGTTCTGCTAGTCGACGACGAAGTCGGCTTCGTCGAAACCATGGGCAAGCGCTTGCGCAAGCGCGGCATCGAGGTAGAGCCCGCGTTCAGCGGACAGGAGGCGCTGGACAAGCTGGGCGCGCCCGAGTCCTGCCGCTTCGACGTGGTGGTGCTCGACGTCAAGATGCCCGGGCTGGATGGGCTCGAGACCCTGGCCGCCATCAAAGAGCGGCTGCCGCTGGTCGAGGTGGTGATGCTGACGGGGCACGCCACCGTCGAGTCGGCCATCGAGGGCATGAGGGTGGGCGCCTTCGACTACCTGATGAAGCCGGCCGACATGGAGGTCATCATGGCCAAGATCGGCGAGGCCTGTCAGAAAAAGCGCAGCCAAGAGGCCAAAATCCTGGAAGCTCAAGCGCAGATGATCGCGCTCAGGCGCGGCGACTAGGAGCAGGACGATGACGGGCACCGCCGAGCCCTTGAGGCTGCTATTGGTCGACGACGAGACCGGCTACCTCGAGGTCCTGTCCAAGCGCTTGACCAAGCGGGGGGTCCAAGTCACCACGGTGCGATCGGGGGCTCAGGGCATCCAGGTCCTGAGAAAAAACGACTTCGACGTGTCCGTGGTCGATCTCAAGATGGAGGACATGGACGGCCTGGAGGTGCTCGATATCTTCAAGAAGATGGATCCCAACCTGGCCGTCATCATCCTCACCGGGCACGGCTCGGAGGCCGCGGCCAAGGAAGGGATCGCCAAGGGCGCCTTCGACTATCTCAGCAAACCCTGTGACCTCGACACCTTGCTCCGGCATGTCTACGCGGCCGCGGGACGCGAGCTGCCCCCCGGAGCTACCGAATAACAGAGTCAACCGACAAGCCTTCGCTCGGCGCGGATCACGCCGTGCCAGAGCGCTTTCGACTCGACAAGGGAGTTCAACGAAATGAGTTTCCTACGCCAATGGGGCCACTTCATGATGGCCGCCACGCGGGCCCACGCGCAGTGGGAGATCCGCATGACGAGGAACATCCTCCGCAGTCGCAAGAGGATGTTCATCCTGTTCCTGCTGCTGCTGCCGATCTTGATCGGCGGCGTAGCCTTTGCGCAGGAGGTGCCGGAAGCCCTGCCTGCCGTGTTGGGGGGCAAGAAGGCCTATAGCCCGGCCTTTTACAACACCAACATCTTTTTGGCTTCCATCGCGATCGGCCTCGCGGCCGGGCTCATCACGGGCTGCATCGGCGCGGGCGGCGGCTTCATCATTGCCCCCGCGCTGATGAGCGCGGGCATCAAGGGCATCCTAGCGGTGGGCACCGATCTGTTCCACATCTTCGCCAAGGCGATCATGGGCAGCGTGCTGCACCGCAAGATGGGCAACGTCTCGGTCGTCCTGGCGGGGACCTTTCTCGTGGGCGCTATCGGGGGCGCCACCGCCGGAGGCTACCTCAATCGCATGCTCTACGAGATCAACCCCGTCCTGAGCGACGCCTTCATCACCACCATCTACGTGTTGATGCTGGGCGGCCTGGGCGCCTACGCCATGCGGGATTTCTTGAAGTCCCGCAAGCAGGCGGCATCCCAGGATGAGGACTCGTCGGCGGCGGGCGAGGGTGCCGAGCTCGGCGCCTTCCCCAAGAAGCTGCAGGCGATGAACATCCCGCCCATGATCAGCTTTGATCAGAACCTGGTACCGGGCGGACGGCGCATCTCGGCCTTGTTCCTGGTGCTGTCGGGCTTCTTGGTGGGGGCAGCGGCATCCATTATGGGCGTGGGCGGCGGCTTTCTCACCTTCCCAATCTTCGTCTACACGCTCGGCGTCTCCTCCATGACGACCGTGGGCACGGACATCTTCCAGATCGTGTTCACCGCGGGCTATGCCGCCATCAGCCAGTACGCCATCCACGGCTTCATCTTCTACACCCTGGCCATGGGCATGCTGATCGGCTCGCTCTTGGGGATTCAGATCGGGGCCATGGTCACCAAGGTGGTGCCGGGCATCACCATCCGCGGCTTCTACGCCATGGCGGTGCTGGCCGGCTTCGTCAACCGAGCCTTCGCTCTGCCCGGCAAGCTGGCCGAGATGGAGGTGCTGGATATGTCCACGAGCACCACGGCGCTGCTCGACAAGATCGGCATCTGGGCCTTCTTCATCGTGATCGGCGGGTTCGGCATCTGGGTTATCGGAACCTTCCTGCGCAATATCGGCAAGCTCCGCGGCGGTGAGGTGCACTCATGAAACGGTTCGACAAAAAGAAGTTCGGCCTGGGCGCTGGCATGATGGTCGTTTTCGTGTGCGTCATGGTGGTGATCTTCATGCCGCTTTTCGAGGGCAAGAACGGGCTGGACTACCTCGACAGCCTGTACAACTCCATCTCCAAGGGCTCGGCCAACTACATTCCCGGGCTGCAAGAGGCCAACAGCTACCACGGCAATACCGTCGAGCTGTCCTTGGCGATGGACAATGAAAAGGACGCGGCGCGCGCGGCCAAGCTGCTCACCACTGCCGGGGCGACGGCCACCGCCGAGGGCGACAAGGTGCAGGCCCAGGGCGATCTCGGCGCGATCCTCAAAGCCTGCCTGGAGGACTCGGAGCGCATGTTCGCCAACGACGGCAAGGCGGTGTCCGAGCGCTATGGCATGGACGAGCGTCGGGCGCTGCACACCTGGTGGCAGACGACCAGCGCCATGATCAAGGACCTCAATCGCCAGAAGAAGTTCGCCGAAGCCAAGTTCTTGGGCACGGTGCAGAGCAAGGCGATCGAATGCGCCTACAACTACTACCGCATCGAGCCGCAGAAGATCGGCGACCGCTGGGGCATCGTGGTCTTCTCGCTGCTGTTCTACGTGATCTACACGGTGTGGTACGGCTTCGCCGTGCTGTTCATGTTCGAGGGCGCCGGGTTCCGCTTGGAGGCGCACTAGCGGCGTTCGAACGGGAATCGGGTACCGCTGGGGCGTGAGGCAGGTTATCCTGGCAGGGCCACGTTGGTGGCGTTGCGGAGGGAGCCTGTGGAGATCACCCTCGTCGTTCTGAGCGGTCCCGATGAAGGCAAGCAGCACGCCTTTTCGAACCCCACCACCATCGTCGTCGGGCGCTCGCCCAGCGCGGACCTCGTGCTGGCGGGCGATCCCGAGGTCGCCGAGCAGCACGCGGTCCTCAAGGTGCACCCGCCGCACGTGTACCTGCGCGATCTGGACGGACCGGTCAGCACCGAGGTCAATCGCCGCAAGGTCAGCATTGCCAAGCTGCGCAGCTTCGACACCATCAAGTGCGGCCAGACCTATCTGCTGCTGAAGACGGCGCCTGGCTCGGACGAAGCGCCAGCGACGGCCGAGTCGGCCCACTGTCTGGGACCCGGCTGCCAAGCCGTGCCGTCGGCCGCGAGCGCCGACGGCCGCGTCAACGACTTCTACTGCGTTCGCTGTCGGAATGCGATTCTGCAAAACCCACCGCTTCCAGCAGGCCTGCGATATGTGGGCCAGCTCGGCGAGGGTGGGATGGGCGTGGTCGTTCGTGCGCTGCACGAGGATCTCGGCATCGCCCGCGCGGTCAAGCTCCTGGTGCCCTCGGAGCGCTTCGCCCTGATGCAGAAGGACGGGCTCATTCGCGAGGGGCTGCTCCTAGCCAAGCTCGACCATCCCCGGGTCGTGCGCGTGCACGACTTCCAAGAGGTGCTGCCCAGCGTCTTCTGCACGGTGATGGATCTGTTCGAGGGAAAGGACGCGGGCGTGCTCGCCGCCGAGCGCCAGGGCGCAGGGCTCGATCCGCGGGCCGCGATCGCCATCGCCTTGGGTGCGCTCGAGGGGCTTATCTACACCCACTCGCAGGGGATCGTGCACCGCGATCTGAAGCCTGGCAACATCCTGGTGGCGACCGATGCCAGCGGCGCGGTCACGGCCGTCAAGCTCGCCGATTATGGCTTTGCCAAGCATTGGTGGGCGGCCGGAGGCAGCAACATCACCGACGCCGGTCAGTTGGCGGTGTCGGCCGGGTACACGGCGCCCGAGCAGATCACCGACTATCGCCACACCAAGCCGGCCGCGGACGTGTTCGCCATGGCGGCGACGTTCTATCGCCTGCTCACTGGCAAGGCGATCTACGACTTGACCCCCACCGACCAGGCCGTCACGGCCGGCCTCGAGTACGCGAAGAAGGTGTTGCGCGAGGACATCGTGCCGATGCGCCAGCGGGATCCGGGCGTCCCCGCCGCAGTGGCGGTGGTCGTCGAGCAGGCGCTGAGCAAGGAGCCGGCCTCCCGTCCGTCCGCCGAGGAGCTCAAACAGCAGCTCGAAGCGGCAGCGAAATCGGCCGAGTGGGTCTAGGGCGTGGTGGACGACAGACGCGCGTGGGCGATCGGCGCGCTCATCGACGAAAGCTATCGGGTCCTCGATCGCCACCCTTCGGCCATGGGGGTGGTCTACCGCGTGCGACACCTGCACTGGGGCGTAGATCTGGCCGTCAAGTGCCCGCGTCCTGACCGGATGGGCTCTCGCCTGAAGGCCGAGGCCTTTGCCGCCGAGGCCGAGCAGTGGGTCGGGCTG
Source organism: uncultured Polyangiaceae bacterium (assembly GCA_964441055.1). GTDB lineage: Bacteria > Myxococcota_A > Polyangia > Polyangiales > Polyangiaceae > JACQWT01. Next base: position 10,923 of record CAYTYV010000182.1, read on the forward strand.
GGACTTCACCCGCACATCGTCAGCTGCCACTACGTGCGCCGCCTCGACGGCATTCCGCGGATCTTCGCCGAGTACGTCGAAGGAGGCAGCCTCGAGCGCTGGATCGGTGCGCTCAGCAATGCGCAGCGACCTGCCAGGCTCTACGCCGATGGGGCCGAGGCCGCCCTGGAGCGCATCTTGGGCATCGCGATTCAGGCGGCCTGGGGCCTGGGCTACGCGCATGGGCGCGAGCTGGTCCACGGCGACCTCAAGCCGGCCAACGTGATGATGACGCCCGACGGCACGGCCAAGCTCACCGACTTCGGCTTGGCCGGCTGGGCAGCAGCGGCAGCGTCGAGCAGCGGAAGCGACGACGACGGCGGAGCGCCGTGCTCGCCGCCCTATGCCGCGCCCGAGCAGCTCCTCGATGGGGCGATCTCCCGGGCGGGCGACGTGTTCAGCTGGGCGGTCACGGTGCTTTCCATGTTCACGGGCGGCTGCCATTGGCTGGTCGGCTTTGCCGCGCGCCACGTGCTGGACTCGCTCGGTGTACGCGGTCCGCGCGCACCGCTCATCCCGCGCATGCCCACGGCGCTGGCCGAGCTGCTGGGCCGCTGCCTTGCTGACGATCCGCGAGCGCGGCCGAGCGGCGCGGCCGAGCTGGCGGCTGCGGTGCAGGACGTTTTCGGCTCCTGTTGCGGACGCCCCTACGATCGGCGCGAGCCCGTTGGGGCCGAGCTATTGGCCGACGCGCTCAACAATCGCGCCGTGTCCATGCTCGATTTGGATCGGCGCCGCTATGCCGAAGAGCTGCTCGAGAGCGCCCTGCAGGCGGACGGCCAGCACGCCTATGCACTCTACAACCGCGGGCTGCTGCGCTGGCGCGACGGCCAGGGAACCGACGAGGCGGCCATCGCACCGCTTTCCGCGCTAACACGGGCGCGCCCACGCGACTGGACCGTGCCCTACCTCATCGGCTGGCTTCGCGCCGAAGGAGGCGATGGCGCGGCCGCCAACCGCGACGCGGCCGAGGCCGAGCGGCTG
>CAYTYV010000183.1:0-9951 GCA_964441055.1 uncultured Polyangiaceae bacterium
CCACGCGCTCCCAGAAGGCTGGACGGCTGAGCGCGCGGCCCCGCGGCGAGAGAAAGAGCACGGACGAGCTCGCCGCGCACCGATGAGCCGCTCGGTCGCCGAGATAGTCCTCGAGCGCTCCGAGCGCAGGCTCGCCCAGCGGGACCAGGCGCCGCTTGCCCCCCTTGCCCAGCGCGCTCACCACCCCGCGCCGCAGGTCGACGTCGCCGAGCTCGAGCCCGACCAGCTCGCTGACGCGCAGCCCGGCGGCGTACATCACGTGCAGCATGGCGCGATCCCGCCTGCCCAGGCGCGTGTCGCGACGCGGCGCCTCCAACAGCTGCATCACCTCGTCGGGGCTGAGCACTTGGGGCAGGCGGCGGCCCGTCTGCGGCGCGTCGACGATCGCGCTGGGATCGTCGCCGAGCACGCGCTCGAGCACCAGGAACTTGGCAAAGCCGCGCACCGACGACAGATAGCGAGCTGCCGAGCGCGCCGAGATGCCCTCGCGGCCGAGCCGCACCAGAAAACTCGCGACCAACCCCGGCGTGAGCTGCTCGATGCGGCGGGCTCCCTGCGACTCGGCGTGGTCTAGCAGCCGGGCGAGGTCGTGGGCGTAGGCGCGCACCGTGCGCGGGGCCAAGGCTCGCTCCACGCGCAGGTGATCGAGGTAGGCGTCCACCCAGCGGTCCACGGCATGACATGGTAGGCGACGAACCGGCAAGCGGGCAAAGGGGCGCTCGTACCGGGCGCCCAGCGGGTGTATCGTCGGAGGGTTCTGTCATGTCCACGACGAGCTCGAGCACGGAGAGCCCTTCGGAGCCGCCCACCCCCGGAGCGGAGGCCGAAGCCGACGAGCCCAAGATCTCCTCAGGCGCTCCCGGCCGCCGGGTGGGCAAACCCCTGCTCGCCTCCGAGGTGCTCAAGGACGATCTGGCGCCGGTCGAGCCGTGGGCCGCCGAGGCGCGGTTGTGGAGCGCGGCCTGGGGCGTGGTGTTCGCGGCCCTGGGCTTGGCTCCCACACCCGGGATCGGGGCCACCGGCTCCTCCGGGCTCGGGCCGCACGCGGTGCTCGGCGGGGTGCTGCTGCTCTTTGCCGCGGTTCCGCTCGGCCGCCCGGGCTATGCCGCTCGAGCGGTGGTCATGGTGCTGGTTGCGGCCGCCTGCGGCCTGCTCGGCATCGCCGGCTTGGGCCCGGCCCGTGCGCTGTCGATCGCCACGGGCGGCTGGGGCGTCATCCACCTGGTTACCCTGACGGCCCTGCCCGCCGCGCTGCTGTTCCGCGCTCGCTACCGCGCGTACCAGCGCGCCCGCCGCATCCTCGCCTCGGCATTGCTACTGGCCATACCCTACGTGGTCTACGCGCTGTGGCTGTTGGCGGGCGACGTCCACCTGGCCGTGAAGATCACCTGCGGCCTCGCCCTGCTCGCCATCTGCCTGAGCCTGCTGGGCTTCATGGGCTCGGAGACCACCGGAGGCGGCAAGACCATGGCCAGCGGGCTCATCGTCGCGGTCACCGTCGAGGTGGGCGCGCAGACCGTGGTGCAGCTACCCGCACCGTCGTCGGTGGGCGGCGTCGCCTGGGCCTTGGCCTCGGTCGGATGCGTGGCCGGTGCCGGGGTGCTGGGTGCGGTCGGGCTGTTCCAGATCTGGGCCTGGCGGCTGGGCCCTGAGGCTCGCTCCATCGACGTGCGCGGTCCACGCGAGGACCGCACGCGCCTGCCCTCGTTGGTAGACTGGTTCACGCGCCGCTAGCGCCCGCCGCTGCACGTCGTCGTTGACGCAGCCGCCGATCCGGGGAATGGGTGTGCCGCGCGCACCGCCAACAGCACCTGGCGCGCCCGAGTTCCGCTCATGGCTCGCTTGCTCGTCGGACTTCCCCGCCTGCAGGGGAAGCTCGAAACCTACGCCGCACGCTTCGACATGGTCGAAGTTCGACCGGTCGACACGTCGCTGCCGTCCGCCACCAAGCTGCGCACCTGGCGCCAGCGCGTCCCGTCCAGCTTTGCCTTCAGCGTGGTGCTGCCTCAGGCCGTGGCCGAGCTCGGAGACGATTCGGACTCCCAGAGCGCGCTCCGGACCAGCCTGGACGCTGCTACAGCCCTAGAGGCTCGTTGCATCGTGCTGCGGACCCCGCTTTCCGTGCGACCCACCAAGGCCAACCGCCAGCGCATCGCGAAGCTTGCGGCCCGGCTGCCCGAGCACGGCCACGTGCTCGGCTGGCAGCCGAGCGGCGTGTGGGAAGTGGAGGACGTCGCCGAGACGGCCTCCCGTGCTGGGCTGATCGCCGTGCTGGATGCGGCGCGCGACCCGCTTCCGCCAGGACCGGTCAGCTACACCCGTATCCGCTCGCTGGGCAGCTCCAGCCAGCTCGGCGCGGGCGCCATCGAGCGCATCGCCCAGCAGCTGCGCGGTCGACGAGAGTGCTTCGTGGTGGTCGACCCGCAGGCGGCGGGCCGGATGAGGGCCGACCTTCCCGCGGCCCTAGGCCGAAGCGAGTCCCGACGAAGCATGCCGTCGCTGTTCCGACCAGGCCAGCCCGCCGCCCTGGCCATCGGCGACGAGGAGCAGTGACGCGCTCGTCGCTCGCCGTCTCGAGCGACGCCGCCGCGGAGGAGGCCGCCCAAGCCACCCTGGCCGATGGCGGCGGCAGCATCGATGCCGTCGTAGCGGGCTTTCTGGGTGCCGCTGGAGCCCGTCCGGACGTCCTGCTCTGCCCCACCGTGGTGCTGCTGGCTGGCGTGGGCATGGGCGCGCGCTGCCTCGACGGGCGGCCGCTGCAACCCGGCCGCTCGAACCCGCGCCCGCGGGGCTTTGTCGATCCGGCCGCCATCCCACCGGCCGCTCGCGTGGCGGCCCCACGCTCGGTCGCCGCGATCGCGCTGCTCCACGCCTACGGCGCGCGCAAGGACATGACCGATTTGGCGCGTCGGGGCGCGGCGCTGGCCAAGGCCCAAGGGGCGCAACGGCGGGCCGAACTCGTCGCCGCGGTCGGACGGCAAGGCGCCCAGGCGCTGCGCGGCGGCGCTGCGCTGCGCGGTCTTTTGTGGGCGTCCGGCCGAGGGGCTGGGGGGCTGCTCTCGGAGGCGGACCTGGAGCAGGCTCTGCCGGGTGATGGCTCAGCCTCGACCCAGCCCATCTCGGCCGAGGCCACCCTGGCGCTCCCTCCGTGGTCGAGCAACCCCGAGCCTGCGGAGCCCCAGCCCGAGGCCTCGCGCGCGCAGGCCACCGAGGTGATCGTGGCCGTCGAGGCGCAGGGCCCCGTCGTAGTGCTGAGCTTCAGCCCCGATCCGGGCGGCGTGCCCGTGCCCGAGCTGGAGCTATCGCTTCCACGCGACGCAGCGCCCGTTCGGCGAGGCGTCGCGCGCATCACCCCGGGCACCGTTCTCCCGGCCGCAGCTCCCGTCGGCATCCTGAGCCGTCCTGCCGAAGGCTTCTTCGCAGCCCTTGGCCTGGCGGGTGCCGCCGCACTCTCGTTAGAGCCACGGGTGGACGACGAGAGCCTGAGCCTCAAGGCACAGCTCGAAAGCCTTAAGCGCCGCAACCGAGCTCGCGCGGCCCTAGCCGCGACTGTCAGGCGGCGCGCCGTCGCACTCGTGCGGGCGTGATTCTGCGAAAGCTCTAGCGGGCGCCAGGAAGGCGATAGCCGTGCTTACGCGCGAACGCTAAAAGGCCCATCTTGTCGATGGTGCGGATGTCGCGCGCCGTGAGCTTGAGCGTCACGAAGCGCTCGAGCTCGGGAACCCACACGCGACGCCGCTGGATGTTCACGTGCTGCCAGCGCTTGGTCTTGATGTTGGAGTGCGAGACGTGGTTGCCCCGCAGCTTGCGTCTGCCCGTGATATCACTCTTGGCCATGGCCTTCCTCGCGCGGACGGTGAGAGGTGGCCGAATCGACGGCGTTTGTCAAGTGTCTGCTTGCTCGAGGGCCCAGCGAGCCAGCTCGCGCACGCTCGACTCGTCGTGCCGTAGGGCCGCCTCGAGCACGGCGCGGGCGGCTTGATCCCCCCGTCGGCAGCGCCGCCAGGCCACCAGCACCGCGTTGCGGGCCAGCCCAGCGCGGCCGACTCGACGCAGCGCAGAGCCCGAGGTGAGCGCCCGCCAGCCACCCTTGTCCAAACAGACGAGCTCGGTCCAGCCCACTTCAGACCAACGCTGTAGCGGCTGAAACGGCCCGCAGTCCACGCCGGGCGGAGGCGGTACCTCGTTGTGGGGGCAGACCTGCTGGCAGCCGTCGCAGCCGAACAGCCGCTCGGCTGCGTGCGGGCGCAGCCCGTCGGGCACGGGCCCGCGAAGCTCGACCGTGAGGTAGGACAGGCAGCGCCGCGCATCCACCACGTAGGGCTGCACCAACGCTCCCGCTGGACAGGCCTCTAGACAGCGCACGCAGGAACCGCACTGCAGCGGCTCGACGGGCGCCGTCGCGGGCAGGGCCAAGGTGGTCACCACCTCGCCCAACACGGTGTAGCTGCCCAGCCCGGGTACGATGAGCAAGCCGTTCTTGCCCACGAAACCGAGCCCGGCGCGGGCCGCCCAGGCGCGCTCCAGCACGGGTGCGGTGTCGCACAGGGCGCGGGCTTGAACGCCCTCGTCCAGGCCGCGGACGAAGGCGGCCAGCCGGTTCAAGCGCCCGCGCACGTGCCGATGGTAGTCGCGCCCCCGCGCGTAGCGAGCGATGTGCCGGGCCAAGACGGAGTCCCCGAGCTCGGCCCGGGCGCCGCGGCCGTAGCACCACGCCAGGCATATCACCGTCTTCGCCCCGTCCAGGATGGCGGGCGCGTCCAGTCGGCGCCGCAGCTCGGGGCGCTTTGCCAGGTAGCTCATGCCGCCGTGCATCCCGTGCGCGACGAAGCTCTGGTAGCGCGCGAAGTCCTCGCCCAGCGGCTGGTCGGCCCGTCCGAAGGCGAGCGCATGGAAGCCGAGCTGCCGTGCCCGTTCCTCGATGCGACGGGTCAGGCCCTCGTTTCGAGCTCGCCCGCTGGCCAGCGCACCCCTTGCGCTCATTCGAAGCAGCGGCGTAGCACCTCACCAGCGATTCCGCTAACCTCGAGCCAGATTGCGGACGGGCCGCCGCTGGCGACCTCCCCACTCAACTTCTATCCGAAGGATCAACGATGAACACGTCAACATCCTTTACTTTTTTCGGATACCCATGGTTCCTGCTCGGCCTCGGGGCGGCGCTCTTGTGCGGTTGCGACGACGATACCGTCGTCAAGAGTGACCCGCTGCCCGGCGTCGAGCACGGCGACGAGGGGCGATGCCCGGGCACGGTCCGACCGATCAACGACGGCTTCTGCGCGACCGAAGCGGTCAGTCCCGACTGCAGCCAAGTCGACCAGACCACGCCCATCGATCTATGCGGCGTGCCGCTCAAGGCGCCGCCCAAGGACCCCGACAGCGGTAACAATGTCGCGCTCGAGCGCTCCACCACCGTCGAGGAATACGCTGGCAGCGGCCCGCCTGATCTCGGCTGTCTCTTTCCCGAGGGCTACCCCGAGCCTGCGGACCCGGACAATTCGCAGGATGTGACGGTCAACGGCGTCGTCAACGTCTTCTCGCACGGCTGCCAGTCGAACGAGGTGGACGTCTCGGTGTACACCGTCAAGCGCACGGGCGGCGCGGACGAAGCCGAGCTGGGCGAGCTCGTCGGCTCGACCGTCACCACCGCCGAGGACTGTTCCATCGACGGCGTCGCCGAGGAAAACGAGGACTGCGGAACGCGCTACGAGTGCCGCTACAGCTACCCGGGGGTGCCCAGCGAGACCGAGCTGGTATTTCTGACCGAGGGCGCGGTCTGGTCGCAGCTGTACGACTACGGCGTGTTCATCCCCAACAGCGAGGTGCAGGGCGGAGAGTGGGAGCACGACGTCAGGGCGCTGGCCGCGGACGACTACACGGTCATCGCCCAGGTCGCCATGGGCAGCCCCATCACGCCCGGAAACGGCGCCATGGCGGGCGAGGTGCACGACTGCGGCGACGTGCGGCTGCTCAATGCCGTGGCCGACGTCGACGTCTCGCGCTTCATCACCACCTACTTCACCGACAACGAGGAAAACCCCCTGCCCAACCTCGATGCCAGCGCCACCAGCACGCTGGGGCTGTACGGCGCCATGGACGTCCGCCCCGGTCCGGTGACCGTGGCCGCAGCGGGCATCGTCGATGGCAAGCTCGTCGCCATCGGCTACTTCCGCGCGCGGATCTACCCCGACTCGGTCACCTCGTTCACCTTCCGCGGCCTCAAGCCCTTTCAGGTGAGCGAGTAGCCGCGCCCGGTGGACGAGCGCCCTAGCTCGGCGTAGGTCCGAACAGGCGGTCGAGCACGATGGCGCAGGCGGCGCGTACGCTCAGGTGGTTGTAGCCCGTCTCGCGCCCGGCTGCGATCGGCTCCAGGCGCGCATCGGCCGTCGCCATGAGCTCGGGGCCAAGCCCCCAACCCGTACCGAAGCAAAGCAGCACTGGGGGACCGCCTTGCTCCAGCCGCGCCCGCGCCTTTGCATAGGGCATGGCCGCGGACGAGTCGGTCGCGGTGGTCACCCAGCGTTCGGGCCGCGAGCGGTGCTCCGCGGGCCAAAGGTCCGCGGAGGCCTGCTCGAGGGAGGGCACGACGCACAGCCGCTCCAGCGCTTCGGCGCGATCGGGAATGCGCCGCCGACCCGAGCCGCTCACCCAGTGCGCCCGAATGCGCTCGCTGAGCGCCCGCTGCGAGGCCAGGGGGTGGACCACGTACAGCCGCTCCAGGCCGTAGGCGCGCACCGAGCGCGCCAGGTCGTGCAGATCCAAGCTGGTAATCGTGGTGGTCAGGGCCTCGCCCCGCCGACCCAGCACGGGATGGTGGATGAGCGCCACGGCCGCTTGCCTGGGCTGCGTCATCGCCGCTTGCCTCCCTCCGCGCCCGGCTCGCCCGTCTGTTCGGCGAGGCGCCGAGCGATGTCCGGTCGGCGCTGGGCCGTGCGCTCGGCGGCCTGGCGTGCGCGCCAAGCGGCGATGGCTCCGTGGTGGCCGCTGCGCAGCACCTCGGGCACGCGCTCGCCGCGGAACTGTTCCGGGCGGGTGTACTGCGGATGCTCGAGCAGCCCCCCCGTGGCCGGGCTGTGCGACTCCTCGGCCAGCGACGCGGGGTTGCCGAGCACCCCGGGGAGCTGTCGGGCGCAGGTGTCGATGACGGCCATGGCGGCAAGCTCTCCGCCGCTCATCACGAAGTCGCCGAGCGAGATCTCCTCGTCGACGTAGCTGCGCACCCGTTCGTCCACGCCCTCGTAGCGTCCGCAGATGAGGCACAGCCAAGGCCGCTCGGCCAGAGCCTGCACCCGCGGTTGGCGCAGCGGCGCGCCCTGGGGCGTGAGCAAGATGCGATGGCTTCGCTCGCCCGCCGCGTCCGAATCTGGCGAAGGCGCTCGGGCATCCAGCGCCTCCAGGCAGGCCACGATGCAGTCGACCCGCATGACCATGCCTGGGCCGCCGCCATAGGGCGTATCGTCCACGCTGCGATGCTTGCCCAGGCCGAACTCGCGCAGGTTCTGAAGGCGCACCTCGAGCGCTCCGCCCGCCACGGCCCGCCCCACCATCCCGACGCGCAGCAGCGGCTCGAACAGCTCGGGAAACAGGGTCACGACGTCGATGCGCATCGACCCTAGCGCCCTTAGTCGAGCCCCTCGATGGTGCGGAGATCGATCCGCCCCGCGCCCACCTCCACCGCGGCGATGTAGTCGGCGTGCATGGGCACTTCGAGGTCGCTCTGCTCGGCCCGCGCGACCACCAACACGTCGCAGCTCGGGTACGCCAGGACGCGCCGCACCAGGCCGATGCTCTTGCCGTCGAGCGCCACGCGGCAGCCCTCGAGATCGCAGACGAAGTACTCCCCTTGATCGAGCTCGCCCAGCGTCTCGCGCGGCACCTCCAGCTGTGCGCCCCGCAGCTGTTCGGCGCCGTCGCGGTCCTGCGCCCCGGAAAGCCGCAGCAGCACCGCACCTGGCACCGGGCGGGCGTGCTCGATGTCGGCGCCCTTCAGACTCCCGTCCGGCAGCCTCAGGCGCATGGGCGGACGCGCCAAGAGCAGCTCGGAGTCGGGATTGTAGAGCTTGACCCGCAGCTCACCGCGTAGCCCGTGGGGGCGCAGCACCTCGCCCACGGCCACGTGGCGAGCATCGTCGGGACGAACGGGCCCATCGCCGACCGGCTCTTTGCGTCGTCGGACCATGGCCGAGGCCGAGCGCGCTCAATCGATGATATCGAGATAAGCGCGACCCACGCCGATCTTGGTGGCCGCGGCGTTGAGCAGCACGCGCATCGACTGGGCCGTGCGGCCGTCCTTGCCGATGACCTTGCCGATGTCCTCCGGCGCCACGGTCAGCTCGATGCGGGGGTGGCGCTCGCCGCGAGTGCGCTCCACGCGGACCTGCTCGGGCTGGTCCACCAGCGCGCGGGCGATGACCTCCACCAGATCGACAAGCGACTCCGATTTCATTTTCGGCTCCTCGCCTAGCTAGCCTCGGCCTGGGCCGCCTCAGCCGCGGCTTCGGCGCGCTTGAGAAGCCGAGCCACGGTGGCCGAGGGCTGCGCCCCCTGCGACAGCCAGTAGCGGATGCGAGCCCGGTCGAGGACCAGCTCCTTGCGGCGCGGGTCCCAGCTTCCAAGTCGCTCGATGAAACGGCCGCCTCGGGGACAGCGCTGGTCAGCGGCGACCACCCGATAAAACGGCACCTTCTTGGTGCCCTTGCGGGCCAGGCGAATGTGCACAGCCATAAGACGATCTCTCGAAAACAACAGGGGGGGGAGGCGAGAGCCGACGGAGGGTAGGCAAAAAGGCCCGTGCCGGTCAAGTCGTAGATGGCCGCAAGCGCGCCTTTTCTCGCGCTGCGCCGTCTCAGCGGTGGATGTAGACCAGCGTGCCCGCATTGGGGTTGAGCGCGGCGTGCCAGCCCGAGGGCACCGCGGGCTCGGTCCACTCGAAAAGCCAGGCGGCGGCGGCGGGCGGCAGGTTGATGCAGCCGTGGCTGCGCACGCGCCCGAAGCGGTCGTGCCAGTAGGCGCCGTGCAAGGCGTAGCCCTTGTGGAAGTACTGGACGTAGGGCACGTCGCGCAGATCGTAGGCGTCGTCGGTGGCCTCGTCGCCGTCCATGGTGGCGGTCAGGTGCTTGGCGTGGATCATGAACCGACCGCGCACCGTGGCCTGGGTCTTTTCCGGATCGCCCATCTGGCCGCGGCCCGTGGAGACCAGCGTGGCAAAGACCGGCTGCTTGCCCTGGTAGGCCACGAGCAGCTGCTGCTCGATGGAGACGTCGATCCACTTGCGCCCTGCGCGGGAAAAGCCCGCCGGGTCCTCGCGAAGCTTGGCCACCCGCAAGCTGCCCCGCGGAAGCCACACGCCCGCCGTGGTCTCGACCAGCCCCGAGGGCTTCTCGCTCTGCTTGCCCGTCAGCACCCAGCCCGAGCGATAGGCCGCCTTGGCGCGAGCTCGCAGCCGCCCGCTCCCATCGGGCTCGTAGGTGCGCACCCCGTGCTGGCTGACAATGGCGGGCGTACCCTCGCCCTGAACCTCGACCCCAGCCAAGGCGCTGATGGGCGCGGCGCGGGTGCGATCCACCGGAATGAGGTCCAGCTCGGTGGTCAGGCCGAAGCGGCGCTCGGTCCAGTCGAAGGTGGCGATCAAGCCGAAGGCCGAGTTCTCGTTGGCCTTTCCCCGGTGGGTGGAGTAGGCGAGCTCGCGACGGGCACCGTAGGGCTTGGGCAGTACGCCGCCGTCGAGCAGAAATGCGGGCAGCGGGTCGGCCGGGGGTAGCTCGCCTAGCTCTCGCACCGAAAAGCGCGCCACCGAGCCGTCGCGCCGCTTGCCCTCGGCGCGGCGCTGCTCGGCCAGGGTGGGCAGGCGGAAGTACAGGTGCGGTGGGATCGCCCGCGAGACCACGTAGGTGTACGGCGAGGCCTGGCCGCGGCGCGGTCCCTGAACGGCAGCCCGCACGACCGGATGATCCA
>CAYTYV010000183.1:9961-11870 GCA_964441055.1 uncultured Polyangiaceae bacterium
CTGGCCCCCTTGCCCACGCAGACAAAGCCTCGCGGCCGAATGCGGTACCACCTGCCCGCGCAGCCCCGCGTGCCCGCGGGCTCCTGGGCCCGGTCGAGCACCGCGCCCGCCCGCAAATAGCCCAGGCGCGTCGAGCGGGCGTCGGCCTCGGCATAGATCCAGGTCCGCATGGCGATGCTGGCGATCTTCGCGCTGAAACGCGGCTCACCGACCGGCGAGGACGAAGCAACCGGGACGGCCGAGCTGGCCGCGCTCGCGGGCAGCGAAAGCGAGGCCGTCGGTTCGGCCGAACTCACCGCGCGTCCCGGCGGATCCGAGGGCAGGCCGCAGCCTTGCGCCATGGCCGCGACCGCAGCGAGGCCGACTGGGCGACGAATACATCGCCAGGAGGCCAAGATGCGACGACGCTGAGCTCTGGGGTTGTTCGGCATTTCCGGAGCGACGGGCGTTTGCCGCGATCGGTCGCGCGCGGCGACCCTGGGGAACACTGTGGCTCAGGGCGAAGGCTGGAGCACCACGTCGCCGAGGTGCACGCGGGCGCGCTGACGGGCCGTGGCCAGCCAGATCCCTTCGCCCAGTCCGCCTTCCGGCGAGACGGCCGGGGACGTCAACACCACCCAGTCGATGTCGGTCTGCACCAGCCGCAGCCAAGCCTGCTCGGCCTGCCGGAAGACCTCGAGCCGGTACTCCGCCTCGGCCCGCAGCGGCATCACCTCTAGGCCCGCGCGGGCAAAGGGTTGCTCGCGCAGCGAGAAGATTTGGAGCAGCGGACCGTCGACGCCCTCCATCTCCACGATGAGATCCGCGGGAGCGGGCCGCGAGGCCGTGGCCCGCCACGACAGCGGCACGAAAAAGGCGACCTGCTCGTGGTCGGTCACAGGCCAGGGCACGTGGAGGTACTGCATGGCCGGGCCAGCCGGAGGGTGCACCAAGGCCTGCGGGTAGACGCCGCCGCCCCCGGCCGCACCGCCCGTTCCCGCCACGCCGCCCATGCCGCCCATGCCGCCCATGCCCGCCGCGCCGCCCAGCTCGGTGTCATCGGGCAATCCGCCGCGGGCCAACCAACAGCCGCCAAAGCACGCACTAGCGATCAGGGTCGCCGCCGCGACGAGTAACCCAGCGCGCGATGCGCTTCGGCTATTTACGCGACGACCCGCACTCTGAGCCATGCACCAACCCTACCCGCACCCAGCGCGGTAGCCACTATTGTGTCACGGTCGCCCGAACGCCGCTAGAGTCCTCGAAGAAGGGCTTCGTGGAAAAATGAGTCGAGTTTGTCCTCCAGAGACTCCTGCGGGGGCTTGGGGGCGGGGGAAGGAGTGGAGCGACGCCCAGAGCCCCCATCGCAAATCAATCCAAGTGGTACGCAGAGCTCGCCCGTTGGGGCCCATCGGCTGGCCCTTACCTGTCTTGGGGCCAGTCGATGGGCCCCAACGGGCTGGCGAACGCCGCTAGTCCGCTACGGCAGGGCGAGCATACAGGCTGGCGTAGCGTCGGGCCGGGCGATCCCAGCCGAGGTCCAGGCGTAACAGCCTACGGCGCAAGGTGGCCCAACGCGGCGACCGCATGGCGGCCACCGCCCTGCCCACCGCGCCTACCAGCGCCTCGGCCGACAGCTCGTCGAACAAAAAGCCTGTTCCGGTTTCGCACTGCTCATCGCAGTCGACGATGGCGTCCCGTTGCCCGCCGCTAGCGTGGGCGATGGGCGCCGCGCCGTAGCGCTGCGCCACCATGTGGACCAGGCCGCAGGGCTGAAAGCAAGCCGGAGCCAGCACCGCGTCGGCCGCCGCCGCCAGTCGATGCAGCAGCGGCTCGTCGGGCGCGCCGACGAAGCGCACGTCGGGCGAGAGCCGCGCGGCCTGCTGCTCCAGCCGCTCGGCCAAGCGCTCATCGCCGCCGCCCGCCACCA
>CAYTYV010000184.1:0-11854 GCA_964441055.1 uncultured Polyangiaceae bacterium
TGAGCTACTCTCCGGCCGAGTCTGGCTATCGCTCCAAGGACCCAAGATGCGTGGACATCTCGCTTTGCTCTGTCTGACCGCCATCGTGCTCGTGGCCCTGTCGTGCCAATCGCTCCGGGACAGGCTGTTGGGGGACGAGAACGAAGACCGAGACGCGCCGGCTACCTCCGCTGAGGCCACGGACCAGACCAAGCTGCCCGAGATCACGCCAACCGATCTCACGCCAGCCGAGATCGCCAAGTGCAAGAAGAACGTGCTGGCGGCGGCCCGCGGCAAGAGCAAGACCCACGGCAACTACGCCGGCGGCTACCTCGAGGTCGCCGGCACCCGCGACCCGACCGGCGGCTTGATGGTCATGAGCCTGCCGCTCAAGGACGGTCCGCTGTACGGGCAGATGGTCAACACCTACCTCGATTGCAGCGGGCACCTTGGAGCAGGTGGCACGTACCGAGGTCGGCGCGCGGGCAACAAGCTGTACGGCGCGTGGACGATGCGGCAGCTGTCCGGCACCTTCGGCGGCAAGTGGACCAGCACGGCCAAGGGTGACAACCGCCGCATCGAGGGCACCTATACCGTGACCTCGGGACCGAAGACGTCGATGCCGTGCAAGAACCCCGATGGTACGCAGTTCGGCATCGACGGGTGCTACTGCGTCAGCCCCGGCTCGTTCGCGCTCATCCGAGAGGGCTCGAAGCCCGGCTCCAGGGCCATACCCTTCGAGGTCGTCCGAGGAAACAAGCTGGCTCTCCGGTCACGGGACAACCCCCGGACCTCACAGAACGAGTCGCACCAGGGCCAGCGCTACGCCATCGTCGATGCGGAACAGGTCTGCACCAACGAGCTGCCGCTGGTTGCGCTGTGTCTCAACCCATCGGGCCGCAACCCGCTTGAGGTCCAGCACAGCGCCAGCTGCGCGGTCGAGCTGCCCATCACTCGCATGGACCCGCGCCAGCTCAGCCGCTGCTCGTGCCTGTTCCTCCAGCCGCTGGTCAAGGGCAAGTGGTACATCGCCGTGGGGATCAACTCCGTCAGCGGTGTGGGCGGGTTGAACATCGGCAACCTCGACGCCGTCAGCTTCCAGTCCTTCCAGCACTGAGATGTTGCTAGCCGCTCACGAGGGAAGGCGAATGCTCTTTGGCGCACCCGCCCCGGGTGTGCTCGTCGCAATGGCCGCGTTGGTGGCATTGGGTTGCACGTCGTCCGACCCGGCTGCGCCACCGGTGGCCGGCCCGTGTCGGATCGCGCTCGCCGATGCCGATGGCGTCGATCTGGCGCTCGTCGGCAGCGGCGCTTGCGCGGGCAGGCTCGAGCTGGGCCTGCGGGTGGCCACCGGCGACGTGGCCGAGCCGATCTGGCACGACGTGCAGGCGGCACCGGTCGAGGTCGAAGGGAGCTGGCAGCTGGCGGCCGGCGGCGTCGCGCGGGACCTCCGGTTGCACAACTCGGACACCAGCCCGGTCGCCGTGGCCGGCCTCGAGTGGTCCGCCGGCGAGGCGGCGCTGGGATGGGCCTTCGACCGCATGCTACACAACGGCTACCAGAGCTGGGGCTATGCCGGGATCCAACCCATCCCGGCCACCTTGGGCGCTCCCGACCAGGCCGGCACCGCGCCCCACGGCGGCGACAACGAGGACGTGGTGGCCGAGGTAGCCGGCGTATCGTGGTGGTGGACCTCGCTGGGCGATGGCTCGGGCCTGGGCCTGGTGGCCGGCGCCGACGGCGGCACCGTGCTCAAGACCTACCTGGCGGCCGACCGCGCGCCCGGGGTCCGCCTGCGCATCGTGCAAGGGCTCACCGGCGAGCGGGTGGAGCTCGACCCGGGAGAGGAGCTCGCCCTCGACGGGCTGTTCTTGTGGCTCGGCGACGAGCTCGAGGGGCTGGAGGCCTACGCCGCCCACGTGGCCGAGAAGCACCCGCCGTCTTCACCCCGTGCTCCCGCGCTGGGCGGCTGGGGCTCGTGGAACCTGTACTACGAGGACATCGACGCGGCAGCCCTGCGCGAGGAGGCGGCCTGGGCGGCCGAGCAGCTGGTGCCGCGGGGCCTGGACGACTTCCTGCTCGACGTGGGCTACGAGCCGCACTGGGGCCGTTGGGAAGCCTCGGCGGAGTTCGGCGCCGAGCTGTCCACGCTCGCTGCCGAGCAGCAGGCGGCCGGGCTCCGTCCGGCCCTGTGGCTGGCGCCCTTCTACGTCCACCTGGACGACCCGCTGGTGAGCGACCATCCCGACTGGTTCGTCCACGAGGCCGACGGCGGACTGCGCACCTTCCGGAACTTCGGCTCCGCCGAGTACGCGGCGCTGGATGTGACCTCGGCCGAGGCTCGCGCCTTCGTCGTCGATGCCCTTGAGCAGCTGTGGAGCTGGGGCTACCGCACCTTCAAGATCGACTTCCTCTTCGGCGGGGCCGTCGAGGGCGTGCGCCAGCAGCCAGTCACGAGCCTGCAGTCCTATGCCCAGTGGATGGCGGCGCTGCGCCAGGCCGTGCCTGAGGCGCACCTGGTGGGCTGCGGCGCGCCGCTCTTGCCCTCGGTCGGCTGGGTGGACTCGCTGCGCACGGGCTCGGACATCGCCTTTGCGCAGAGCCCCGAGCCCCAGCTCGGCTACCTAGCCGACCAGGCGCGACACACCGCAGCGCGCTGGTATACCGATCGGTGGTGGGCGCTCGATCCCGATGTGGTGCTGCTGCGCGGACAGGGCCTGGACGATGTCGCGGCGTGGACCGCGGTGGTCTCCAGCGCGCTCGCCGGCGGCAACTACCTGCTCGGCGACGGACGGCAGGCCGGCGACCTGCGCCAGGCCATGGCGCTGGATCCCGAGGTGCTGGCCATGACCCGCGACGGCGTAGCCGCCCGGCCACTCGACTTCGGCGCGGCCATCGATCCCAAGCTGTTCCCCTCGCCCGTGTTCGTCGGCAGCCAGGAAACGGCGGTCCCCCACCTGTGGCAGAAGAAGCGAGCCGACGGCTCGGCCCACTACCTCGCCGCCTTCGCCTGGTACGAGGCGGACTACCGCGTGAGGCTCAGCCTACCGCCGGGCGCCGAGGAGCTGGTGCCGCCCGCCGCGCCCGACCAAGGTGTAAGCCGCCAGTCCGCCGCAGGTGATCGGCTCTTCGCCGTGCCCTCCCGGGGCGTGCGGCTGTTTGTGTGGTAGTGCCGTGGCGGATGGCGCGCTGCGATGGCCGTCTCCATTTTCCGCACCAGCCAGCGCGATTTTCTCGAATTGGGCTCCATGCTAGCGTTACATGATGTCGAGTCGTTTTCGGATCACGGGTATCGCTGTAGTCGTGGTGAGCTCGACTCCGCTATGCGGCTGCTTTGCGGAAGAGCGAGTCGGCCCGCAGAAACCCATGTACGACCAGCCCGAACTGCCAACGTCGGAAGCAAGGTGGGAGCCAGCATCGCCAGTGAGCAGCGACTCCCTCTATTCCATTTGGGGCTTGCATGGTAGCGGGCCAACGGACATCTGGGCAGCGGCCGCGCATGCCGAGGTGGCGGGGGCGGTATTTCATTGGGACGGCGCTCAATGGTCATCGGGGCTCGTGCAGGCCCAGGACTACATCACCTCGGTGTGGTCCAATGCCGTAAGCGATGCCTGGGCCGTCGGCTACGATTGCGTGGTCTTGCATTGGGACGGCGCGAGTTGGAGCACCGTAGATTGCCCCTCTACCAATACCGACCTGGCTCTCATTTCCGTCTCGGCCGCGGGACGAAATGACGTGTGGACGGTAGGGGGCCAGTACGCGTATCACTACGACGGCAGCACGTGGACCGAGCACCACAGCGACAACGGTTGGTCGGGCCAGCTGCTCGCCCGATCGGCAGACGACGTGTGGTGGCTGAACGACGGCAGCACGAGGCCACTACGACATTGGGACGGCTCCACATGGGAGGAAAACGCGCCCGTGCCCGAGACGGTCAGCGAGGACGGTCAGTGGCGCAATCTCTGGCTCGACGACGATGGCGTTTTGTGGGCGTTCGGTTTCGACCAGCTGTTCCGATGGGACGGCGGTGAATGGACGAGCCCCGTGTCCGTGCCGGCAGAGCTGGATGGCGGGCAGACAGCCTGGGGCCCCAGCGCTGATGAAATCTGGATCACCGATGAGAGCAAGATCTACGGCTGGGATGGCTCGAGCTGGCGGCTCGAGTTTCAATACAACTACGGCATGCTGTGCTTCGATGTGCTTTGGGGAACTGGCGCCGGCGATCTTTGGGCGGCGAGCTCCCACACGGTCTTTCATCGCGTCCTTTCCGCGCATTGAAAGACGGATCGCCGTGTCGGCAGCGCTCGTGTTGGCGCTGCTTTCCATCTCCTCGACCGCCTTCGGAGCCTCGCCGCCGAGCGGTCGCTCGTTGGCCTACCAGGCCGCACCGTCTGGCTCTTCGTGGACGGGCGTCCAGGCGACGCTCACGGTACCCGATCTATCTGTACCGGTCCACGAGCCCGGCGAGGTGCGCAATCATCACAACCTATCGCTGTGGATCATTACCGAGAACATGCCCTGCGGAGCTCTCTGCACGGCCAGCACGGCCACCACGGAGTGGATCGAGGTAGGGAGCATCGCCGAGTGGGGCGGGATGGGAACGAGCAACTGCTCGGGTGCCGCAAATAGCGAATACGTTGGCTGGTATACCCTCGACACCGAGGTCAACGCGCAGAAGTGCGTACCGGTAGCCCAGGTAGCCAAGCCGACGCCGGGATCCCAACACGTGCTCGCAGCCACGCTGGGAACGGATGGCATGCTGCGCGTCACGATCGACGGCACCGAGGTTCTCGAGACGGGCAAACACTCCCAGCTTCTCGGCGTTGCTGTTGGTTTCGAGGCCGAGCGGCTCGGGTTCAACGCGCTCGGGCCGACGAGCGTAGCCGACGTAGAGTATACCGACGGCTCGGCTTGGACCAGGTGGAGCCCGTCGGTTTGCTCAAGCGTTGGAGGCCAGAGCTCCACCAAAACCTGTACCGCGCAGAGCTCTTCGGGCACGGTGACCGTGTCGTGCCAGCCACAGCTCGCCGACCTCGATTTCTCTGCCTACCCAAGCGGGGCCGCGGTGACGCGGGGCGTGTCGTTTGAGGTAAGCGGCGGCACCGACAAGAACCCGCACTACAAGAAGAGCTTGCGGCTTCGCGCCCGCTACTCGTGGGTGGAGCTGACCCTCGATCGCGCGGCGACGGCCACCACGCCGGTTTGGGCCGGTCTAGGGCTCGTTCACCTGTCTTCGTTTTCGAAGAAATGCCAAGGCAACGGCTACTCGCCGATCACCATCACCGTGAACGGCACGGCGGTGGTGCAGGACTTCTCACCACCGGAGCACAGCTACACAACCGACGTGTGGGACATCGGGAGCTCGCTCAAGGCCGGCTCGAATACCGTGAAGATCCAGGCTGGCAATACCTGCACCCACTACTGGCTGCGACGCGCGCGGGTGGCGATTGTCGAACGCTGAGCACGCGCGTGGCGGCGGCGCGCGGCGAGCAGCAGGCCGAGCAGCAACCAGGCGGGCGATGGTCCGAGACGCCCTGGAGCGGGCCGGCCGAGGCGGCACGCGACGTTGCCGGATAGATCGCCCTCGCCGGCACTGGCCGGCACCCCGGCTGCCGCGCCGGCGCCAGCCCCGCCGCTGCCTCCGGCCCCGGCGCTGCCAGCCGCGCCGCCCGAACCGCCGTCCGGAGGATCGCCGGGCACGCACTCGCCGCCCTCGCAGTGGGTGCCGGGCTCGCAGGGGCCGCCGCCACCCCATTCGAGGCATGGATCGGCATCGAAGTCATCGCACTGCTGCCAGCCCTGGCCGCTGCAGCGGCGCTCGCTGGCGCTGCACTCGTCGCTGCAGGCAGCAGCGCTGGTCAGCCGCACCGCGTCCAGCACAAGGCGCGGACCGTCCTCGTCCACGTAGGGCTCGCCGGTGTTGTCCAGGATGCGCAGGTGCTGCTCGAAGCTCTGAGCGAAGTCGTAGCTGCCGAGCGAGACCCAGGAGCCGCGGCTCGCCTGCTGGTCAACCTCGGCGGTGTCGGTCGAGCCGTTGTGATGGATCCGGTAGGTGACGCCAGAGCTCAGCGCGTCGGGGTTGTCCGGCACGAAGACCTCCACCTGGTAGCTGTCCGCAGCCACCACGTTCAGCTCCCAGCGACCGGTGCAATCCGGGTCGGGCTCGTCGATGGTGTAGGTGTACCAGTGGTGGCCGTCGTGGCCGTAGGACTGCTCCCACCAGTACTGCCCGCTGCGGGAGAAGCAGTCGGTCTGGTCGTCGACTACGGTGGTCCCGCCGTCGATGCTGACCGAGCAGCCCGTCGGATCGGCGCAGCTCGACTGCTCGTCGTTCATGGAGGTGTAGTTGCCGCCCTCCTGGGGCACCCCCGAGGTCTCCTCGAAGCGCTCGAAAGGAATGGAGGGGCCATTCAGCGTGCCGTCGCTCTGGAACTGGAAGTGTAGGTGCGAGCCGGTGGAGTTGCCGGTGTTGCCGATGTTGCCCAGGTGCAGGCCCTGGCACACCGTCGAGCCCACCTGCAGCGAGTCGGGGATCGAGTCGGTTTGCAGGTGGGTGTACTTGCTGTACTCTCCGCCGCCGTGGTCCACCACGATGGCGTTGCCCCAGCCGCCGTTGCAGCTACAGCCCTCGCAGGTGCAGTCCTCGTAGCGGTAGGTCACGGCGCCGTCCTCTACCGCCAGCACGTGCACGCCCAGGTCGGCGTTGCCGGGCAGGTTGAAGTCGATGGCGTAGTACAGGTTGCCCTGATGCGACCAGGCGCCGCCCCAGCCCTGTGACACGCCCATGGTCAAGTCCGCGGGATAGGGCAAGCGCGGCAAGAAGGACAGCGGTTGCGCGTGCGTGCCCATCGGCGGCTTGACCGCGAGTTCCTCCTCGGACGGCGCGCCGCAGCCGGTCGCGGCAAGGGCGGCGCCCGCGGTCGCGGCCGCCGAGAGAACGCGCCAGAATGAGGTCAACGGACGGGGGGCGGCGTGGGGGAGCACCTTGTCATGATATCCCCATCGCCCCGCGGCCGAAATGGATTCCCCTTCCGGGGCGCCAACGCGGCTGGCACTCCGCGCGCTGCTGGGGCATCATCCCTGCCCCAGGAGCGTTCGATGAAGGGTTGGCGCGACGAAGAGGTCGAGAACCGCACGCTGATGGCGCCGTGCGGGCTGTACTGCGGTACCTGCGCGGTCTACCTCGCGCACCGCGACCGCAACGAGAAGTTCCGGGCGAAGATCGCCGCAGCCTACGGCAGCTCGCCAGCCGAGACGAAGTGCGCCGGCTGCATGCAGCCCGATCCCCCCGATTGTCTGTTCGGCTTTTGCCGCAGCTGCCCCATTCGCGAGTGCGTGCGCGCCAAGGGCTACTACTCCTGCCACCAATGCAGTGACTTCCCGTGCCCGTACATCGAGAACTTCCCCATCCCCGTGGGGCGACGGGTCATGCCGCGGGCCATCGCGAAGTGGCGCGAGTGCGTCGCCGAGCTGGGCGACCACGACGGCAGCGTCGCCTGGGCGCGCAGCGAGTGCGAGCGCTACCACTGCCCCGACTGTGGGCATCCGCTGTTTCGTGGCGCCATACGCTGTCGCGGCTGTGGACAGGAGGTTGCCGACCGCCTGGACGGGCGCAACTGAGCGGGTGCGCGGGCCGCTGCGCGCCGAGCAGTTGCCGGGTGGCGCGCAGGCCGTCGAGCGTCGCCTCGAGCACCGGGCGCATGCGGGGCAGCGCGCCACTGTTGATGATGGCGTTCCACATGGGCTCGAGCTTCTTCCAGCCGCCCGCGTAGGCGAGGTGCCGCAATCGCGCGGGCAGCGTCGGCTTCGTCGCCGCCCCCGCGAGGATGGACCGCCAGCGGTAGAACCGGTCGTAGGCGCGCCAGTATCCCGCCTCGAGCGCCTGCGGGCTCATGCGCGCCGGGCGGAACACCGCATGACGCGTGTCGTACTCGTCCCAGGGGCGGGGGAGCAGACGCCCCTCGCGCGCGAGCCGGTCGCGCAGCCTTGTGCCGGGATAGGGCGTCAGAATGTGGAAGGTGGCCGTCTCGATTCCCTGCGCCACCGCCCAGTCGACGGTGCGCCCGAAGACGGACTCGTCGTCCGAGTCGAGCCCGAACACGAAGCTGCCGTTGACCATCACGCCGAGCGCGTGGAGGCGCGCGACGGCCCGCTCGTAGTCCCCGGTGGCACTGTGGAGCTTCATGCAGGCTCGGAGGTTTTCGTCCGACAGCGACTCGAATCCCACGAACAGGCTTCTCAGCCCCGCCTCGGCGGCGAGCTCCATCAGCCGGGGGCGCAGGATGGAGCGCACGGTGCCCGCGGCCTGCCACACGCGCCCCATGCCCCGCATGCCGACGAACAGCTCCTTGACGAAGCGCTCGTCGGCGAACAGCTGATCGTCGAGAAAGAACAGATGGCGCCCGGGGAGGCGGTCGATCTCGGCGAGGGCATCATCGACGGCCTGGGTGTAGAACGAACGCCCGCCTTTGAAGAAGGCGTCCTTGTAGCAGAAGTCGCAGTGGTGCGGGCAACCGCGGGAGACCACCAGGGAGTTGGGCACGAGGTAGCGATCCCGGGCGATGAGGTCCCGGCGCGGAGGCGGCACGCCGTCGAGCGAGCGGGTCCTTCCGACGTAGAGGCGGCGCGGCTCGCCGCGGCCGAGGTCGCGGAGAAACTCGGCGAAGCTGTGATCGCCAGGTCCAACGAAAACCGAGTCGGCGTGAGCCGCCGCCTCGTGCGGGAGCGCCGTGGGGTGCAGGCCGCCGAGCGCCACGTGCGCCCCGCGCGCTCGGTAGTGATCGGCGAGCTGGTAGGAGCGCCGCGCCGAGGTCACATAGCACTGGATCACCACCAGGTCGGGCGCGTCATCGAGGTCGAGCGACTCCACGTGCTCATCGTTCAGGACCACGTCGTCCGCTAGATCGAGGTGGGCGGCGAGCGTGGCAAGCCCCAGCGGCGGAAACAGCGAATACTTGATCGGGCGATGCCGAGCGCTAGTCGCCTCGGTCAGGGCGGGCAGGATCATCTTCACCTTCATGCATTCCCTCCAGGCTGAGGTTCGCCCTTTGATGAACGCACACCAAGGGGCGGCACCCGCGCAGCGGTCGCGAAGATCAAGCGAAGAGACCGCGCAGCCGGGCTCGGCCGGCGCTGCACACAATCTGCACCGATGTGGAGGCGCTGCGCAGCGGCGAACGAACCAGCCGTCCTCAAGCTTGCCTCTTGGCACGCGGTCGGAGCATCCGACGGCGCGCCTTGGATGCACGGCCAAAGCTCCCGCGGAGAGGACTATGGTAGCATTTCGCGTTGTAACCAAACCGCAATGGGGCACAAGCTAGCCCCACGATCGCCGACAAAGCGTCGGACAGGGGTGACGACGATATGAGCGCTGGCAAGTCCACGGAAGCAGAAACCACCACCGCATCGGCTGCCACGCCGCGAGCGGTGGCGACAGCGGACCTGAGTGAGCTCCGTGAGCGCCTGACCTCGCTCGAAGCGAAGCTCGCCAAAGCTCCCGAAGCGAACAAGGGCTGGGCCTGGTCCAGCAAGCTCATGTTGACCATCGCCGTTCCCTTGGTGCCCGCGGTTTTTGGCTTCACTCAATTCGTCATCGAAGAAGCTGCCGATAAACGAGCCCACCAGTTCGAACGCCAGAAATACGAAGACGAGCAGCTCGATGCTGCCGCACAACAGTTTCTCAGCGCCGATAGTTATGAAAAGCGGATGCGTGTCTTACAGGTCCTACGAGGGCTGCAACGCAATCCCAAGTGGGCTCGGTTGACCGAAGCTCTCAACGACGCGTTCGTCCGCGAGGGGCAAGAGCTGGCCAAGAACGGCGAGATCGACGAGATCGAAGCCGCCGAGGCCGAGGAAGTGGCACAGGAGGTGCAGCAACAAGTCGAGAGCTACAGCGAGGCGGTCAAGCAGGAACAAAAGGCGCAGGCGAGCCAGAACCACGACCGAGTCCCTCTCGCGGCGGGCAAACCCAAGGCGGTCAAGGTGCGGGAATTCGTACGCCGGCAATACGTGCAGATCGAACAGAACCCAAGCTGCAAAGAAGCCGTCGCCGGGGCGATAACTTTGAAGGACAGGCTACCCGACTACCCCTACTCGGTGTGGCGCAAACACAACGGATTCTGCGTGCTGACCATTGGCGGATACACCCTGGAAGAAGCCAAGCAGGTCGCGGCCGACTGGAAACAACGCGCGGCTGAAGAGTTGAGGGGCAAAGAGCGCAATCGCTACAAGTATGCCTACGTAACCAGCGAAAGCCACCTCAAAGAGCGCATCTATCCCAAGGGCAAATGATGGCCCCGACGGCGAGCCGGTTGCCATTGCAGGCTCGCTGTTGACCGGGGCGTGGGAGATCCCCATGATCGGTGCGCCGGATTTCGCGTGCCCGAGGCGCACCGGGACGTAGCCACGAGGGAAATAAAACGCTTTCCCCAGGGCTAGCGCCCGCCGCTCGGCCCGCGAAAGGCCTGCAGATCGATGCCCGCAGCCGACAGCCAGGCGTACACCGTGTTTCGGGCCACCGCGAGCCGTTGAGCCATGGCGCGCACGTTGCCGCGCTCTTGCTCGGCCAGCGCCCGCAAGTCGGCATCGCTAGGCCGCTTCGGCCGTCCCGCCCGCCGCGCCGGCGTTGGCGAGGCGGGCTGCGTCGAAGCCGGGGTAGCGCTCGACAGAGCCTCACCGAGGGACATGGTGGCGGCCTCGCGCAACATATCGCGTACCGCCGGGTTAAGCTGCAGCACCGAGGCGCCATGAGACTCGGCCACGGCACGCTCGGTAACGGCCCGCAGCTCCCGAACGTTGTGAGGCCAGCTGTGCCGCACCAAGGCGAGCGCCAACGAGCGGCTCAACCGCGGCGCGGCCCCGCCGCGGTGTTGAGCGAAGTGGTGCGCTAGCGGAACGACGTCTTCGATCCGTTCCCGGAGCGGGGGCACGCGGATCGTCCAGCGGTTGAGACGAGCAAACAGGTCGTGCCGGAACCGTCCTTGGACGACGGCATCCTGCAAAGGAACGTGACTCGCGGCGACGAATCGTACGCGGGCCGCGCGGGTTTGGTCGCTGCCCACCGGACGGTATTGCGCCGTTTCGATCAGACGCAGCAGGCTGGTCTGAAGGGCCGGGCTGGCGTCGCCAATCTCATCGAGAAAGAGGGTTCCACCTGCGGCCGCCGCGACCAGGCCATCACGCCGCCGGTCCGCGCCGGAGAAGGCCCCGCGGGCGTGACCAAATAGCTCGCTGTGGACCACCCCATCCGTCAGCCCCCCGCAGTTGACCGCTACCAGCTCGCCCTGCCGTCTGCTGAGGGCGTGTAGCTCGGCGGCGACCAGCTCCTTGCCGACGCCGGTTTCGCCTTGGATCAGAACCGGGCCTTGTCCGGGCGCCACGCGCTTGACCTGCTCCACCACGGTCCACAGGGCGCCGCTGACGCCCAGCAGCCGCTGGCTGTCCGGGCGGCGCGCGATCATGTGCCCCAGCCCGTAGAGCAACAGCACCGGGCCGAGGCCGATCACGTCCCCCGGCGACAGCCCATGGCTGCACACCGCCTTGCCGTTGACGAAGGTGCCGTTGTGACTGCCCGAGTCCCGCAGGCTGCTGCCCTCGAGGGTGGTGTGCACCACCGCGTGGTTGCGGGACACGCTCGGCAGCTCGAGGGCCCCGATGCCGAAGACCTCGGCGCTCCGCCCGAGCACGAGCTCCTCGTTCGCTGCCAGCACAAAACGTCGGCCGATTCGATGCACGTCAGGGTGGTGGACCACCACCAGCACCGGGACGGGGGCCATGTCCTCGATCTGATCGACCGTCGGCTCGTCGGTCCTGGTGGCCAAGGTATCGCCCACGAGCGCCAGTCTGGCATGACGTCACGGCCGCCACCATAGCGGTC
>CAYTYV010000185.1:0-11740 GCA_964441055.1 uncultured Polyangiaceae bacterium
GCCCGTTTGTACCGCGGATCTGCGTGGCGTCTGCCTACCGACCGAAAACCCGGGTACAGGATCCGCTGTGAAGGACTGGCGGCGGCGGCCAGGGCGGATGGTCTGAAGAAGAACCAGGGCACGAAGGAGGATCCCAAGTGTCCCGACGACGACTGCTGGCTGGTAGCCTACTACGTGAAGCCTCCGAAGCCATTCGGGGACTCAGGTCTGTTCTGGATAAGTGGTGACTATCACTTCGTTCGCCAAGACAGCGATGGAGACTGGTCGCACAAGCCAGGGAGTTCTGACAAGTCCGACGTGACCCGCAACCAATGGAATCCGGTGACGAACAACTTCTCCGGAGATCCCATCACCGATCCCAGCAAAGCCAATGTGGGCGAAGGGTACGAGTTCTGCGGCTACCTGTGCGTCTGCCCCAAGGAGCCGCCGACGATCGCCCACGCCCCCGTTCCTGCACCGAGGGGAAACCCGGCCGCCGCCGTCCTCACTCGGATGGGCACGTGCTCCATGAGGCCCGACGGCGTCGTCGTTCTGACCCGTACCGACTTCCCCAGCCTGATGAACGAGCTGACGGAGCGTTCCGGGGGTCGATGGGTCCCCGGATTCGGCGCAGGGAAGACGGCGTATCGCCTGGACGTCGGCCACGAGGGAGACTTCACCGAGTTCACGATGCTCGTCCACGAGCAGGCGATCACCGTTTGGGACGGGCAAGCCCGCCATCTCGATGTTCGACGAGGCGTCGCAATGAGGGCCCTTTGGGAATGCCTGGAGCCATCGGACGCCACTCCGGAGCGGCCCAGAAGGCCGAAGGCCCAGGCCCGCGTTCCCGGCCGAGGCCCCCAGGGTGCGGCCGACTTGCATCGTGACCTGGACGACCCATCACGACCCGACGGCGGCTGAGGCAGACTGGACTGGCTCGCGGGGGTCCGCTCGCGCCAAGGCCGGCTGGTCAGGCCAATCACTCTCCAGGCTCAGCCGGAACCGCGACGTTCTCCCCGGCCTTGGCATAGGGCTGGGCCCTTGACCGCGAGAGGAGTGGGGACTATATTTGCATATTGGTACAACTGTACAATCGAAGATCCATGCCCAACAATGCTCCGTGCTGCGGCGGCCTGGCGGCCTGGCTGTCTCCCCGGCTGTTCAAGGCCTTGTCCGACCCCACTCGGATTGCCCTTCTCGCGCGACTGGCCGAGGCCGAAGGCGAGCGGACCGTGTCCGAGCTCGCCAGCCAGTGCCCGGTCGACCTGTCGGTGGTGTCGCGTCACCTGCGCACCTTGCGAGAGGCGGGCGTGCTCGAGGCTCAAAAGCGCGGCAAGGAAGTGTTCTACCGCGTGCGCATCGCTGAGCTCGCGACGCTGCTGCGCCGCTTGGCGGATGCGCTCGAGGCGTGCTGCCCGCCGTCGGGGCGCGAGGGCGTGGATCGCGACTGCCGCGGAGGTGCGACGTGAAGCGCAAGGGAACCCACCGACCGACCATCGAAGACTGCGTCGAGCTCAGCGGCATCGAAACGCTGCATCCAGGCGGAATGGCGCTGACCCAACGCACGGGGGAGGTCACCGGGCTTCGGCCGGGCAAGACCGCGCTCGACGTGTCCACGGGTCGCGGCACACAGGCCATCTACTACGCGCAGAGCTTTGGCGTGGACGTCATCGGCGTGGACATCGCTCCGGAGATGCTGGCCACCGCCCGAGCCCGCACTCGGCAGGCCGGACTCGGGGACCGCGTCCGATTCGAGCAGGGCGACTCGCAGGAGCTACCGTTCGAGGACGACCGCTTCGACGTCGTGATCAACGAGTGCGCCGTGGGGATCCCCGACGACTCTCAAAAGGTGCTCGATGAAATGGTGCGCGTGCTGCGTCCCGGCGGAAGCATTGCCATTCACGAGTCCACCTGGAAGGACGCTGGAATGAGCCAGGAGGACAAGGACGAGCTGGCCGAGCGCTATGGCACCACGCCGCTGGCGCATGTCGAGTGGATCGCGATGCTGGAGATAGCTGGCGCAGCCGACGTGCAATCCGAGCTCGAGCCTTGGTCGCGACCGGAGATGTTCTGGAAGGTGCGCCAGGACCGCGAGGTGCGCCATCACCTGCGGGTGCTCAGCCCGCGCGAGCTCTTGCGAACGATCGCCCGAGTGGCCCGGCGGTACGGGCTGCGCGGCGTGCCCACGGCGCTATGGAACCAGCAGGTATTCTACCGCGCCGTGCTCGACGGCAAGCTGGGCTACGGGCTGTACTGGGCGAAAAAGCCGGTTTCGAGCTAGCCCCATAGCGCCACCGGGGTGTCGCTCGGCCGTGGCTCGTCACCCCGCCGCGAGCGAGGTCACCTTGCCCTCGGGACTCGCATACTGCCGACACTCCACCGATGCCGGTGTTGCTCCACCGACGTCGGGCATGCTGTACTGTACAGCTCCGAATACCAAGGCTGACGTGACAACGACAAAGCCCAAGGCTCCGCGCACCTGTGAGAGCGAGGCCTGCGATCCCTGCATCGCCGTGCGTCGGCGGGTCCTCTACTACGCGCCGACGGAGCAGCAGTGCAGGCAGTTCCTCGCCGAGGTGGGCCAGACCGAATGTGATGTTCACTACACCTGCAGCCGTCCTCGACTGGTGCTGCGGGACCACCACGGCGAGCTGGCCGGGGCAGAGGTCTGCTGGGTCATGGAGCACAGCCCGTGTAGCGCGCTCGAGCGGCTCGGCGAGCTCTACATGACCCTGGTGATGCTCGATTTCCGCTGGACGCCGGACATCGCTGACAGCTTCGACGAGCGGCTGGCGGAGGCTATGTGCTTTCTCGACCGGCTCGACGAGGTGCCCAACGTCGAGGAGCGTTACGGTTTCCACCGCATCGTGGCGCTCGTCTCCGGTCCAGACCCGATTGAGGTAGACCGGCTGATGACGACCCTCGGCGCCTGGGGCGTGGGGCTGGTCTTGCGGGATCGCGGTCCCGAGGGTTGTGCTGCCGCTGCCTCGCCTACCGATCCGGGCTTCGCCGGCCGAGCCCTCTTGCAGGCCCTGCGGCTCGCCCAGCAGCGCAAGCAAGGGCGGAGCGCCCTGTGTGCCGCTGGCGGTGGGATCACCGGTATCTACTTCGAGCTCGGCGCGCTCAAATGCCTCGCCGACTGCCTCGAGCCCGGCGCCCTGCACAGCTTCGACATGTACTTCGGGATCTCCGCCGGAGCGGTGGTGACCGGCTTGCTCAGCGCCGGGTATACGGTAGAGGAGATCATGGCCGCCGTGGC
Organism: uncultured Polyangiaceae bacterium; assembly: GCA_964441055.1. Taxonomy (GTDB): domain Bacteria; phylum Myxococcota_A; class Polyangia; order Polyangiales; family Polyangiaceae; genus JACQWT01. The sequence goes on from CAYTYV010000185.1 coordinate 3,239, forward strand.
GGGCGCCAGCGGTGGCCGCATCAAGCCGCTGAGCCTGAAGCTCCTGCGCCTGCACCACGTCAACACCCGGGAGATGCTCTCTCGAGTTGGCCGGGTGCTCCGCTCCGGCGGGCGGCGGGTCTGGCAGGCTGCCAGGCGGGGCGATGGGCCGGCCGCGGATGACTGGATCTACGAGTACAGCGACGTGCTCGGGCCACCCTTTCACAGCCAGCGGTTCGAGGCCATCCTCGAGGAGCTGCTGAGCGTAGCGGGTGTCGAGAACGACTTCCGCAACCTGTCCCGGCCGCTGTTCATCGGAGCCTCGGACCAAGACCACCGCGAGCACGTGTTGTTCGGCACCCCGGGGCGAGACGACGTCCCCATCAGCAAGGCCATCGCCGCCTCCCTCAGCATCAACCCCGCTTTCGCTCCAGTGAGCGTCGACGGCCGCTACTACGCCGATGGCGCCGTCACCCGCACCTCAAACTTTTCCGAGGCCATCCGTCGGGGCGCCAACCTCATCTTTGTCCTCGACCCGTTTGTCCCCTATGTGCCGAAGGTGGCCGGCTTCACCCATCGCCGTGGGCTGCTGTACAACATCGATCAAGACCTGCGGACCGTTTCATTCACCCGCTTCGAGACAGCTCGCAACTGCATCTTGCGCAAGCACCCGCACGTGAGCTCGTACACCTTCCTGCCGGCCAATCGCGCGCGCCGGCTCATGTCCATCAACCCGATGGACCACCGCCCGTATCTCGAGATCTGGCAGCAAGCCTACCTGTCAACGCTGCAGCGGCTCGAGCAGGTCCTGCACCGGCTTCACGGCGACCTGCAGGTTTGCGGGCTGAGCATCAACCTCGATCGCCCGAGCGCCGTGGCCGAGCGCCTGCACGCCACCGACAAGCCGACCTTCGCCGACTTTTTCCCCGACGGCCTCGTCGACTTGGCGACCGGCGGCTAGCTGGACTCGACTTGTCGGGTCTGACGCTGGACAAGATGGATTTCAGCAGCTCCAACATGCAGCAGACGAACCTCAGCAGCATTGGTCCCGCCGGAGTCCTCCACGCCTCAGCGCTCACGCGGTGCGAGGGCATACGGCACGCGAATGCCAGGGATATCGGGGGAGAAGTCTCGGGTGTTGCGGGTGACCAGAAGTCGGCTCTCTTCCTGCGCGGTAGCCCAGATGATGGCGTCGGGCAAACGAAGCCGATGCGCTCGCCTGAGCCGGATGGCTCGCTCCGCAATGGCCTCGCTGAGCGCGATGCGTTCGAAGCGTCGTAGGAATTTCCGCAGGGCGGTCTCTTCCGCATCGCCGGACGCCCCGACGAGCACTTCCATGAAGGTGATGACGCTGATCGCGGGGTCGTCGAATCGGCTCAGCTCCTGGCGCGCTGGCTCGATTCCTTTCAAGTAGTCGATCAGGATGTTGGTGTCGAAGAGCGCCTTCACGGCCTGGTCCACTCCGATCGGATCTCGTCCTCGTAGGCAAGCGCATCGCCGTCGCGGTGTTTCCAAAGGCCGAATGCCTCGTCTCCGCTGGTCGGCGCCTCCCTCCTGAGCCAATCCGCAACCGCTCGACGGATGAGCTCGGCCCGCGAGGTGCCCTCTCGCTTGGCCAGCCGATCGAGCCCCTCGATCTGCGGCTTCCTCAAATCGACGATCGTACGCATGATAACGTTATCATGCATCAATCCCATGGGCTGCGCAAGCTGGGCGAGCAGCCTCATGCGCACGGCCTCGGGATCCGCACCGGCTTGCTCGACATCGCTGCCGAACAAGCCGTCACGGCTGACTACGTCGACCTGCTCAAGCTGACCAGGCACGTGACTCGCTCCGAGGAGCAAGTGCGCGAAGCCTATCGCCACGCCGTCTTCAACGTCCTGGCCCACAACCGCGACGACCACCTCAAGCAGTTCGCCTTTCGGCGACTCGCCGGCGTCTGGACGCGCACCCCAGCCTACGATCTCACGTTTGGTCCCGGCCCGGGCGGCGAGCACACGCTGCTCGTGGCTGGCGAAGGTCGCCGACCAGAGGTCCAGCATCTGCATGAGCTGGCGAGGCGGGCTGGCTTGAAAGCCACGGTAGCCCACCGGGTGCTCGATCGCGTTCGCGCTGCCGTCATGCGCTGGCCGGAGCTCGCCGCCGAAGCAGGCGTGAGCACGGCAACGACGGCGCGTGTGGCTGATGCCATTCGTTCGTTCCCATTGTTGCCTTAGGGGCAGCACCCTTCAGTGCTCGCCAAAGTCCGTGTCGATGACCTCGCAGGCGCCGTCCGGCAGCAGCGTCAGCAAGCAGTGGGCCACCAGCTTTTTGGCTGTAGCCCTGGGTGATGAGAGCCGGGTGGCGATCGGCCAGGCAAAGCCGCCGCTCGAGGGCAGGCTCACGGCAGCCATTCCCTCGACGGCGTGATGGTAGGGCTCGGCCAGGTCGGCGCCAAAGGCCCGCGCCCACTGGTCGGTGGAGGCGTTGGCGGCGATGGGGTCGTCGATGGCCTCGAAGAAGAGCACGGGTCGGGGGGCTGAGCTGCGCGACTCGAAGGGCGCGTAGGCCAGCGGGTCGTCGAAGTCCAGGAAGTCCATGTCGGAGCCACTACCGTACCGGAGCAGTGTAGCCATCCCGTGCAGGCCGGCCCGGATCCGCGACCCAACCGATCCTGGAAGCGACGATACAGGTCACTTCCTTGAGGACCATTCGGCCGATCGCCTTGCCCTTGACCGCTAGCCGCTGCCGGTTCATCCAGCCAGCGTTTGATGGAACGACGCATGGCACCGTCCTCGGTCCTCGGCTGAAGAGCCAAGGCTGGACGCTCGCGACGAAGGCGACTACGACGCAAGCCGCCGGTAGCTCCCCAGCTTGACCCCGGCGCCAAGGCAGCTAGTGTCGACTATCCGCCGGACGCAGAATACCGGTGTCGCCGCACTGGCGTAGGAGACTGTGATGAAAAACCTGGTCAAAGAGCGTACTAGGTGTTTGCTCGTCCGGCCCGAGTTCCAGGACAACACCTTCTACAACCTCAAGGATGTCTACACCCTGTTTGGTGCCCGCGCCGCCTCACCGCCGCTGGGCCTGCTCACTGCCGCGGGTATGCTGCCAGAGCACTGGGAGCTCAAATTCGTAGACCATGATGTAACGCCTCTTCGCGACGAGCACATCGAATGGGCCGACATCGTGATGATTTCAGGCATTGGCCCACAGGTGGATGGAATTCTCGATGTAGTCCGGCGTGCCCACGAGATGGGCAAGCTGACCATCGTCGGCGGCTCGGGGCCGACGCTTCAACCGCACCATTATGGGGAATCGGATTTCGTGGTGATTGGGGAGGCGGAGCAGTGCCTTCCGGCCTTGCTCGAGGACCTCAGCAACAACGTTACCTCGGGTGTGTATTCCGCCAAAGGTATGGCAAACCTCCTCGAACCAGTGACTCCTCGTTATGATCTGGCAATACTCGACAAGTACATGTTCATTGGGCACAGCTTCTCCCGCGGTTGCCCCTTTGCTTGCGAATTCTGCGCCCAAATCGATATTTTTGGTCGGAAGGCGCGCACCAAGAATCCCGAGCAGGTCTTGGCCGAGCTGCAGCTGATCTACGACCACGGTTTTCGCGGAATGATCGACTTCGGTTTTGACAACCTCATCGGTGATATCCCCCGCGCCACCGAGACGCTTCGAGCCATGGCCAAGTGGCAGAAGGAGCACGATTACCCGTTCATGTTCAGCACGGAGGCCACGGTCAATCTGGCGCGTCACAAAGAGGTGTTGAGCCTGATGCGCGACAATGATTTCCGTTATCTCTTCGTAGGTATCGAAAGTGCGGACGCCGAGGTGTTGGCCCAGACCAAGAAAGGGCAGAACATCGGCATCCACTCGTTGGACGCGGTGAAGACCTTTCATTCCTATGGACTGATCGTCTACACTGGCCTCATTTTGGGCTTTGATGGTGAAACCGACCGCACCGCCTCAAACATACTTGCAATGGTGCAAGAGACCGGCGCTTTCCCGGCCTTGATTCTGCCACTGCATGCTTTGCCCGGAACGGCTCTGACCAAGAGGCTTCGTAGCGAGGGGCGGCTCTTTGAGGGTGGTGACCTGATGATGGACCGGGATGATCGGTCGGACACGGCAACCACTGGCCTCAATTTCGTTACGGATAGGCCTCGTATTGAGATTGCTCGCGACCTGATTCGAGTGCTCCATGAGGTGTACGATCCGCGCGAGCATTATCAGCGGGTGGCGCTGGTAGCGAAAAGGATCAAGACCGCCTACAAGCACAAGGAGACGTTTAGGCAAGTACTGACATTGGCCTGGGGCTTCATTAGGATCTGCTTGACCATCGGCCTCAATCCGCGAACAGCGCCCCATTTCTGGCGGGAATTTCTCAAGGCCTTGTTCTTCAACAGGCAGGCTATCGCGTGGGTGGTCAGTCAGGCTGCGATGCAGGCTCACTATCGCTCTCAATCGCTATCCTACATCAAGGTGATGGAAGAACACATTGCCGAGGTGGAGAGCATGGGTGAGGAGAAGTACAACGCACAGATGGTTGGTGCTCCCTCCTCAGCCGAGGAGGCAAAGTCGCCGCCTACTCGGCAGACGGAGCAGGTTGCTCGGGCGTCGTAGGCCGCCCTAGGTCAGCTCTGCAACGTCGGGGTTCCGCTGCTGCCTTGGTGAGGCCGCCCTTCAGTGCTCGCCAAAGCCCGTGTCGATGACCTCGCAGGCGCCGTCGTCTAGCAGTGTCAGCAAGCAGTGGGCCACCAGCTCTTGGCTGTAGCCCTGGGTGATGAGAGCCGGGTGGCGCTCGGCCGTGGAGACCTCGTCCATCGGCGCCTGGATGAGCAGGCGGGTGGCCTCGGCTGCGCTGCTCGGCCAGGCAAAGCCGCCGCTCGAGGGCAGGCTCACGGCGGTCATGCCGTCGACGGCGTGATGGTAGGGCTCGGCCAGGTCGGCGCCAAAGGCCCGTGCCCACTGGTCGGTGGAGGCGTTGGCGGCGATGGGATCGTCGATCGCCTCGAAGAAGAGCACGGGTCGGGGGGCCGAGTCGCGCGGCTCGAAGGGCGCGTAGGCCAGCGGGTCGGCGCCGTCGAGCAGCAGCTCCACCAGCCCGAACAGCGCGGCGAGCTCGGCGCCCTCGTAGCTGAACAGATCGAGCACAAAGGCGCGGAATAGGCCGTGCGAAAGCAGCTCCCGATAGCCGCCGCCGCCCACGAACAGCGCGGCGGCGCGCAGATCCGCGGCCGAGGCAAAGGTCAGCGTTCCGGTGATGCCGCCCAGCGAAAGGCCCATGTAGTGCCCTTCGGAGGCGTCCAGGAGCTGCGCCTCGCCAAAGGTGGTCTCGAGCGCGGCGTTGAGCGCGTCGATGCCGGTCAGCACGGCCAGGTGATCAGCCGAGGCCTGGCGCAGGTTGTCGCGCGTCAGCAGCGGGTTGTCGAAGTCCAGGATGTCCATGTCGGAGCCGCCTGCGGCGCCCTGTCGATCGCCGTGGCCGGGCAGATCGATGGCCACGATGGCGAAGCCGGCCGCGGCCAGCGGACCGGCAATGGGAAGGACGTTCGCCTTGTCCTGCGAGCCGCCGTGTTGATACAGGACGAAGGGGTAGGGAGGGTCGCCCGCGGCGGGCAAGGCCAGCACGAACCCGGGCTCGGTGGTGCCCTGCGCAGTCGGCGCGCCCCCGTCCAGCTCGAAGCGACCGTCGGCGTTCTGGTACGCGGGCAGCGTGAGTACGCCGCTCGCCGCGGCGTCGAGCTGAGCGGCCGTCTGGGCGTCGGGCGAAAACTCGCCAAAGGAGTCCAGCGCCCGGGCCTCGACCGAGGCGACCTCCAGGGCTGGCGTCTGGCTGAGCTCCACGTACAGCGCGCCCAGCTCCCCGGCCGTGTCCGCCACCGGGAAGGGCAGGGCGAGCTCGGCTTGCACGCCGCTCGGTAGCTGTGCGGCTGCCTGAGCGTAGGCGGGATCCGGCTGACCATCGGCTCCGCAGGTGGGCAGCGGCCTCGCTCCCGCAATGGCGCCAGGGCTCAGCACCAGGATCACCTCGGTCGTCCCAGGGGGAAACGGGTCCAGGGGCTGCAGCACCACCGCGGGCGCGGTCGGATCGAGCTCGGCGACGACAGTCCCCTCCAGGTTCGTTCCGTCGGCGGCATAGAGTGCAATCTTGGTCGGATCGGCAGCCGTGGGTGCCCCGTCGAGCGGAACCACGATGGTCGGTCGCTGGGGCCAGCCGTCGAGCTCGGCGAGCTGAGCCGCCCAGCTCGGCCGCAGCGCGCGCATTAGCTCCAGCGTGCGGTCGCCATCGGGAGGGGTGAGGCTGTTCTCACCGCCGTGCCAGCCGGGGTGGGGCAGGGCGATCACCTGACTGGGCTCGACGCACACCATCGGTGCTGTGTCGTCGTCACTGGAGCAGCCGAGCAGCGGGGCGAGCGCAATCGCCGCGATGCCCAACGCCCACCTGCGCTGAGTCTTGGTCATGGAAGGTCTCCTCGGTCGGTCCGACCGACCTGATCATAGCGCAAGCCCGAGGCAGCGGCGCCAGGAGGGCAGCTCGGTGACGCATCAGCTCGCGGGTCGGCGCCGAAAAGAAAGAGCGGCGGCCGGAGGCCGCATCGGCGGGTTGTTCTGCTAGCATGCGCAAAGCACCGCAACGCACGGGGAAAACGATGAAGCGATCCAACCGCCACTGGCTGCCCGCCTACGGCCATCCCGACTCGGTCCTGCCCAAGGTGCAGGAGACCCGCACGCTGTTCTCGCGCCCGCCCTACGCCTTCCAGGACTTCGTGGGCAAGGCCTTCCGCTTTCTGCAGGGCGAAACGGCCCGCAAGATCGGCTTCGAGTACGACCCCGAACGCACGTTGCCGTGCAAGTGGAAGTGCTCGGACGAGGCGGTCTTCGGGGTGGATCTGGCCATCTATGCCCAAACGGGCCACTACCCCTTCGACAAGGGCAAGATCGGCGGCTACTTCAACGCGGCCTCCTTGGGCGCAGCCGTGCACCACGGCTCCATCAACGTCGACTTCGGCGGCTCGCACGTGGGCTATATCCCTGGCGAGGGCGGTGGCAGCTTCGGCCGCATCTGGCGACCGCACCTGGGCGATACCTCCACCGACTGCGGCCACTTGATGGGGCTCATCGAGCCCTTCCAGAAGGAGTTCGACGAGGCGACCCAGGGCATCCTCGTCTATCGGCCTCAGGGTGAGCGGGCGATGGTGAGCGTGCCCAACGAGTTCGTCCAGCCCCACTGGGGAAGCCGCCCGGTCAAGCTGCTGGTGGACACCGAGACGCTGACCGACGGCGAGGTGGACTACGACCCGGACAAAGTCCACACCCACACGCCCATCGGCCGCTCGCTGTTCTACCTGCACGAGGGCTTTCTGCAGGGGCTATCCGACGACGAGGCGCAGGCGCTCTGCCGGGCCGACCCCACCCCCATGGGCCAGCACCTGAGCCACCGCTACTTCAATACCTACGACACGCGCGCCGCGCTGGACGAGACCGGTCTGCCCATGCAGCGGCTGCTGCTGTACATGAAGTACATCGTCTCGGCGCGCTACTCGCCGCCCGCGCTCAAGGTCGCCATCATCAACACCAACATCGCCCACAACCGGCTGAGCGACACGGTGCGGGAGGCGGCCTTCAGGCCCTATGCCTTTGCCAGCTTCAGCGGGGTGTTCATCGATCTGTTCGACGAGCAACGGGGCGGCTACGTGAACCTGTTCGAGCCGCTGGGCCTGTCGCTCAAGCCTTCCGGAAAGACCCGCGAGATCGAGCTCAGCACCGAGCAGATCCACCACGAGCTCGACCGGCTCGAGCCCGCGCCCTCGGTCATCCCCATGAAGGAGGCGACGCGGGTCGAGTCCACCGCCGACATCGTGGACCGCTTTACCTTCAGGCCGGGCCACTTCCGACGAGCCTGAGCAAGCGAACGATGTGCGCGCGGCCGCGTCAACGACCACCGCGCGGACGATGCGGACGGCGCTCGGAGGATGAATGGGCCCCGCGACCGTAGCGCTGCTCGCACCCGCTCTGGCCTTGATCGCGGCGGCCTACGCCTCGGTGGGTCTGGGCGGCGGCACGGCCTACCTCTCGGTGCTGGCGCTGTGGGACGCCGACCCGCAGAGCCTGCGGCCCGTGGCCTGGACGCTGAACTGCGTGGTGTCGGCCATCGGCTTCATCAGCTACCAGCGTCGCGGCCACTTCTCCTTTGCACGGAGCTGGGCGCTGTTGCTCGGCGGTCTGGTCGGGGGAGCGATCGGCGCCTCGCTGCCGTTGGGGGCGCAGGCCTTTCGCGTTCTTCTGGCGCTCACGCTGCTGGTGGTGGGCGTCCGCATGCTGCTCGGGGCGGGCCGAAGCTCAGCAGGCGAAGGCGAGGGCCGCTCGGCTCGCCCGCTCGCGTTGCTCGCGCTCGGCACCGTCGTGGGCATCGTCTCGGGCCTGGTGGGCATCGGCGGCGGGATCATCCTCGGTCCCATCGTCATCGCCCTGGGCTGGCTCAGCACCAAGCGCACGGCCGCGCTCCCCAGCCTGTACATCCTGCTCACC
>CAYTYV010000186.1:0-11732 GCA_964441055.1 uncultured Polyangiaceae bacterium
TCGAGACGGGCAAGCGCAGCGAGGCCGCCAGCCGCTTCAGCTCCTGCTCGAGCAGGGCGGAGACGCGAGTGTGGAGCACCCGCTCTTTGCGCGCGGCGGCGTTGCTACCCGCGTCGCCGTCTGTGGCCTCGGCATCCGCCGCGTCTGCATCCGCCGCGTCTGCTGTCGCCTGCTCCTCGTCGCGGTCCTCACCCTGTGCTCGCTCGGGCGCGGCCCGATCGTTCCGATCCTCCGGCTCGCTCGGCTTGGCTTCAGGCTGGTCCTCGGCGGGGCGCTCTTCAGATTTCTTGCTGTCGTCCTGTGTCACAACCACATTTGTAACACAAGGTGTCACGCAGTCAAGGAAAAAGTATCACGTTGTGTCACAGAACGGTGCCCAACTCCAGGTTCGATGGTAAATTAGTGATATTATAGCAACTAAACTTCGTACCTCGGCTTTCTTGGAGCGATCAATCGCTCCTTGAAGCGCGTTTTTTTCGCCTGTTTGGCTGCTGTATCACGCGCGTGTGATACGGCAGCTAAGGAGCTGGACGGCCATGCGACCCGGGATGAAAGGCCAAGGCGCGGGCCCGACGCGCGACCTACAGGTCGAAGTACAGCTCGTATTCGTAGGGGTGCGGGCGGATGTGCACCGCGTCGAGCTCCTGGGTTCGCTTCAGGGCGAGGTAGGCGTCGATGAGCTCATCGGCGAACACGCCTTCGCGGGTCAAAAAGGCGCGATCGGTATCGAGCGCATCCAGGGCATGCTCGAAGCGGCAGGGCACCTCCTCGAGCTTGGACTGCTCCTCTTCCGAGAGCGCGTAGACGTTGACGTCAAAGGGCCCGTAGCCCATGGCGGTCGGATCCATCTTCTGGTCGATGCCGTCCAGACCCGCCATGAGCTGGGCGGCGATGATCAGGTAGGGGTTGGCCGTGGCGTCGGGCATGCGGTACTCGACGCGGGCCTCGCGCTCGTTGCGCGCGTAGCCCGGGATGCGCAGCGCAGAGGAGCGGTTGGAGATGCCGAAGAACAGCTTGACGGGCGCGGCCAGGTTGGGCGCGAAGCGGCGGTAGGAGTTGGTGCTGGCGTTGCCAACGCCCATCAGTGCGGGGGTGTGCCGCAGCAGGCCGCACAGGTAGTGGTGCGCGGTCTGGTTCAGATCGCCGTAGCCGCCCTTTTGGTAGAACAGCGAGCGCTCGCCGTCCGAAAAGTACTGGTGGAAGTGGATGCCGTTTCCCGCGTGGCCCAAGAAGGGCTTGGGCATGAAGGTCACGAGCTTGCCCGCGCGCACGGCGGTGTTCTTGATCATGTACTTCATGATCATCATGGCGTCGGCGCTGCCCACGGGCGTGTCGAAGAAGACCTCCACCTCGACCTGACCGGGCGTGCCCAGCTCGTGGTGCTGGTACTTGACCTTGATGCCCGCCTCTTCGATGTGCTGCACCATCTGCTCGCGCAGCTCGCTCCAGCGGTCGAGCGGCTGGTCGATCTGGCCGCACTTCTGAAGGCCGGTCATGCGGTAGACGGGCTCGTCGCCCTCGCCCCAGCCCGCGGCATGCGACGAGGCGGCGTAGTAGGCGCTGCTCTCGGAGGAGCCGTACTCAGCGCCGTCGAGCAGGTAGAACTCGAGCTCGGGGCTGAACAGCGCGTGGCCGCCTAGACCGAGCTTGGCGAGGTGCTGCTCGGCCTTCTGGCAGACGTAGCGCGGGTCGCGCTCGTAGCGGTTGCCCTCGTTGTCGAGCATGTCGCAGATGAAGGACAGCGTCGGCCGCTCGAAAAAGGGATCGACGAAGCCGGTCGTGACATCGGGCCGCACCTTCATGTCGCCCGACTCGACCGTGCGATAGCCCGGGTAGGGCGAGAGGCTGATGCCCGTCCCCTCCTCGAAGAGCCGCTCGGTCACGTTGGCGGCCGAGTAGGTCATGCGCCGCCAGCGCCCTTGCAGGTCGACCACTTTGACGTCGATCTGCGCGATCTCCTGCTCCCGGACATATCGAAGTACCTCGTTGACAGTGCCGAACATGGGCTACCCTCCACGGCTGGGGACGCGATGTGGCGCCGAGCCTGCTCACAAACCGCGGCGCGCGCAAGGGCTCAATGCCCGCCGTCGGATGCCTCCTTTTGCCTTGAGGCTACTGGTAAACGAAGACGCCCTTCAGATCCTCGGTGGACGACTGCGGGACGCCGTCTTTGATGGATACCGCGCGGAACTGATAGATCATGCCCGCGGTCAGCGCCTCACCGTCGTAGTCCACGCTCGCGGGAGCGGAGCCGCCCGGATCGAAATCGCCCACGGTTTGCCAGACCGCGTTGCCCAGCGCGTCGAACAGCGTGACCTCGTAGCTGTCCTCGTTGGAATCGTCCTCCCAGACGAAGGTCACGTTGCCGCTGACCTCCTCGAGCCCCGCGGCTCCAGGTGAGACCACGGCCAGCGCTCCAGTCACCTTGAAGTGCTGGGCGATGTCGAGATCGTCGCCGTCCACGGTGATGTGCACGATGTCGGTGCCACCGATGTCGGAGGGGTCCCGCACCAGCCCATCGTTTTCAAAGGCGGCCAGCACCGCGTAGTCGCCGTTGGGTACGTCGATGATGGTGAAATCGCCCGTGACGCCGCCTGCGCGAAGCCCCCGCGGCACCTCGCCGCGGGCCAGATCCTCGATGAAGGTCTCCTCCACGGCCAGCACGACCGAAGTGACGGATGCCCCGGGAGCATTGGCGAAGTCCACCTTGCCCGTGACGTCGGCCGTGGCTTCACTGAGCTGGCTCAGCACCACTCCGCCACTCTGTTGGCCTGCGGCCACGGTCACGGTCTGTCCCTCGAGGTTGATCCCCTGGGTGTAGCCGCGAACCTCGAGCTCTCCCGCAGGCACGTTGAACACGACGAAGTCGCCATCGAAATCCGCGATGGCCGTGAGCCCTGCAGCCACCACCAGGGTGCCGCCAGGCCGCTCGGTCGCGACCGAGCCCGCAATGGATCCGAGGCCGTCGGTCTCGGCGAGCGGAGTCAGCCCGATGTCGGTGGCGCTGCTCTGCAGCACGAGCGGATCGCCAGCAGCATCGGCCTGATCGAGGGGCAGCGCCACTCGCGGCGCCTTGGGGAAGCTCAGGTAGGCCTCGGCGTCCGCTCGCAGGGTCACCGAGGAGCTCACGGGCTCGCCATTGGCACTGCGCTTGGCCGGTACCACCAGCGAGTAGCTTCCGTCGGCGGCGCTGATGGCCACGGTCGAGACGGCGGCCTCGTTGGCATCGCGAGCCACCACGCGCGCACCCTCGATATCGCTATCGTCGAGCAGGTCGAACACGCGACCGGCCACGCGGAGCGGCGCAAAGCAGGCGGGCTCGCCGCCCTGGACCTCTTCGCAGACCTGCCCACCCGCGCAGCCAGTTTGATCCACGGGCGAGCAGCCGCCCGAGCCCCCGAGCCCGTCGTGCTCGTCGGTTTCCTCGTCACAGCCCACGGCGAGCAGCGCCGCCGCGGCGCTTGCCATCAGCGCCAGTCTAGTCAGTCGCACCATCGGCAACAGCTCCCTAGCTCGGCGGCTCTACGCAGCAGCCCGTGATGCAGTACCAGCCTGGCGGGCAGGGGTCCTGCCCTGGAAGGCCGCACGGCTGCTGGCCTGGCGGGCACTGCTCGCCGCTGCCTCCAGCGCCGCCGTCTGGATCGAAGCAATCGGGCGGAAGCTCGGTCTTGCCCAGGCAAAGCTCGCAGTGGCCGCAGTCGTTGTAGCACTCCTCCACGGGCGTGCAGGGGTGGCAGAGATCGGGATCGGTCGCGCTGGACAGCTCGCAGGTGGGATCCTTGTCAGCGTTTTCCGAGCCGATGAATACGAACTCGCCCGACTCGGCGGGTAGCTCGCAGCAGCCAAAGCAGTCGCAGCCGTTGGGCACCAGCGGCAGGCAGAACTCGAGGCACGCGGGCGACTGCTCGTCAGGGCAGTTGACGCCCGGGCCGTCGGGGTTGTAGGCGCAGTTCGGCTTTTCTGCCTGGGGCTCGAGCGGATCGCAGCGGTGGTCCCAGTGGCAATCATCGTTGCCCGAGCCCGTATCGCCGTCGAAGTAGCAGTCGAGCTTGCAGGGCGCCATGTTGCCGCCCGGGATGGAGGGATGCAGGCCGTCCTCGTTGTTGTCGCACGGGCCGATGCACTGGCCGTCGCAGGAGTCGACGTGGGTGTCGCCGTCGTCGTCCAGGCAGTTGGCGCACTCGTAGACCTTGTTCTGGCAGACGACCGGGGTACAGGAGCCCTCGCCCCCACAGCCGCTGTACCAGGGATCGCCGCCGCCCGTGGCCCCGCTTCCGCCTGCGGCCGTAGCGGTCGCCCCAGCGCCTGCTGCGCCCGTGTTGAAGCCGCCGCCATTGCCACCGCCGCTGCCACCGCCGCCTGCGCTCGAGCCCCCGGCTGGCGGGGAGGTGGTCTGCTCTGGCTGGAAGCCCACGTCCTCTGCTTCGCACGCGCCTACCGCCACAGCCGGGACGGCAAGGGCGAGGCTGACGAGCAGTAGCTGGATCTTGGTCATGGCAGCACGCTCCTTTGTGGTGCGACACCCCACCCAAAGTTAGTGTAGGCCGTGACAGGTGCTGGTGCAAAGGCCGTGGATCGTTGCCCAAGGCCTGCGAGCGCTCTAAATGGCCGTCGCCGCGTGGTGCAAGATCACGCGTGGGGCGATGTGCGGCGTGGTGCGTGGATCGGGAGGTTCTTGCGCGTGAAGCCTCTGGTCGTCGAGGCTGTCCGTTGTCCGTCCGTGGCCCATGTGATATTGAAGGGGGTCGTTATTCTTACGGGGCTCCACACCACAGCAGTGGTCTGAAGGGAGAAGGACATGCGAGCGAGTTTCACTCTCACGGCAACGGTTCTCGGCGCGAGCGTTGCGCTGATATCATGCGGCGGCTCTGAAGAGATCACCGCGCTCGAAGGGTCCGGCTCCTTGGGGTCATCGAGCTCCCCGATCTACGGTGGCTCACCTCCGAATCAGCCGCATCACGGCGCGGTGGTGTCCTTGCACGAGCTCGCCGATGGCGGCAGCTCCGTCTACATCTATCCGTTCTGTAGCGGGACCTTGATCAGCGACACCGTGGTCGTTACCGCGGCGCACTGCGTGACCACGCAGCGGGGAAAGAAGGTCAAGGCAATAGGGACCGACCAGGTCGCCATTTACGTGGGCGACGATCCCACGGCCCAGACCGGCGGGCAGTACGACGTCATCTACCATCTCTATGGGGTGACCGAGGTGGCGTTCCACAGCTCGTACAACCCGTCGTCCATGGTCGGCGACATCGGGCTGCTGCGCTTGGGCAGCTCGGTGACCGAGCCCGTCAGCCCCGTGCCGCATCTGCCCGCGGCCCAGGGCTTCACCAGCAGCGATATCGGTGCGACGCTGAACTTCGCTGGCTTTGGCGATACCGAAACGGGGGAGAGCGGCGTCAAGCTGCAGGTCGACGGGACGCTGGGTGGGCTCGGCTGCTCGGTGCCCGGCTGCCCGGACGGCGGCGACGACGCCACCCAGATTTCCTACAGCCAGGGCGATGGCGGCCCCTGCTACGGCGACAGCGGCGGCCCGGCCTTCATCGATCGCGGCGGCAGCACGTACGTGGGCGGCCTGACCTCCTATGGCGACTACTACTGCGAGATCTACGGCGTCAGCACCCGGGTGGACGCCTACCAGTCCTACATCGACGACTTCATCGGGACCCCGCCAGACTGCAGCGCGGACGGCTGGTGCAACCCGGACTGCGCCGCCGGCGACGACCCGGACTGCAACGGCCCGGACTGCAGCGCAGACGGCTGGTGCAACCCGGACTGCGCCCCAGGTGACGACCCGGATTGCGGCGGCGGCGACTGCGGCGATGGCGAGTGCGGCGCTGGCGAGAGCTGCGACGGCCGATACGGCACGGTCTCCTGCCCTGAGGACTGCCCGGGCAAGACCAACGGCAAGCCCAGCGGACGCTACTGCTACGTCGAGGGCACTTGCGAGGGGCCTGGTTGCCCGTAGCCTGATCACAACGGCGGTGACGACGGGGCGGATTGCGCTTGGAGCGCGCCGCCCCGTTTTTTTATGCCAGGGCCTGAGTCCGCGCGCCTGCTTGCGCCGCGCGGAGCTTGAGCGGCGTTTCGGCAATGCTAGACTGTACCCATCCGATTGCTTGGGTCCTTGTTGCAACGCTCCCGGCCTCGTCTGCGGCTCGGAGCAGGAGGTGGCCGCGTGATGGGGCGTCCTCGTTTGCTGGCTGGGTCGTTGCTCGTCCTGACGGCGCTGCTCGTCGCCTTTCCTCCGCAAGCCGCTGCCGACGGCATGACCTTTCGAGCCCAGGGCGGCAGCTCAGACGTGCGGGCCACGGCCCAGCGGGCGGTGCTGTGGCTGCGCGAGGGCACTTGGGAGCTTCACATCCAGCCGCGCTTCGACCGGGAGCAGGGCTCGGCAGCCTGGGTGGTGCCCTTTTCCGTGCAGCCCGAGGTGCACGAGGGCAATGCCGATTTCTTCGACCACCTGGAGCTGGCGACCGCCCCCGTGTTCGTGGACGAGTGCTACGCGAGCTCGGGCAGCTTTGGCTGTGCGTCCGACATGGCGGCGGGCGCGGGCGACCTGCAGAGCGGGCAGAGCAGCGTCCAGGTCTGGGAACGCGGTCAGGTGGGCAGCCTCGACTACGTGGTGCTCTCGGCCGACAATGGCGACGAGCTCAGCGCCTGGCTCGACCAGGAGGGATTTGACGTTCCCGCCGAGGCCGACGAGCTGCTCGCCGACTACCAGGCCGAGGGCGCCTTCTTCTTCGTCTCGCGGCTTTCGGCCGACGCCGATCCCGAGGCGCCGCTCGCGCCCGTGCGCTTCGTGCTGCCCGAGCTCGACGAGCCGTCGTATCCGCTGCGGCTGACCGCCTTGGGCGCGCCCGACGGCGAGGTGCTGGACCTGACCCTGTGGGTCATCTTCCCGAGCAGCGGGCCCGACTACCTGCCGAGCAGCCATCCCATCGTTGAGCTCGATTCCTATCCGATGAGCCCTGGCGAGTACCGCGCAAGCCTCGACCAGCTCTTCAGCGGCAGTCCCAACGGAATCGCGCTGCTCTATGCCGAGCGCTTCGCCGATAGCTTCACCATGTCGCAGATGGTCTGCAGCGCGTCGTGCCTGAGCTACGCCGACGTAGGGCTTTCCGCGCCCGCGACCTGGTGCCCCGAGTTCGTCGAAATGGACGAAGCCGGGGTCAAGCTGCTGCGGCTCGAGGCGCGGCTTTCGGCAAATGCCATGGCAGCGGATCTGGCGCTGGCGGCTGACAGCTATCGCCAGCCCTACCTCAGCCGCGTGTTCGGCCGCTGGACCGGGAGCTGCGACGACGACGATGGCTGCAGCGCATCCGGTCCGCTCCGGTCCCGAGATCGAGCGCTCTTGCTGTCGGGCGCCCTGGTGGTGGCCATCGTGCTGCGACGCAGGCGTGACCGACGACGGCGATCATGACATCATGGGGGCATGAGCAGCAGCAGTCGGCGCGCGTTCGGGATCGTGGTCTGGGGCGGCCTAGCCCTGTTCGTCGTGGCAGCGTCTTGCTCGGACGAGACCGAGCTGTTCACCCCAACGACCGCCTCGGGCGGCATGGGCGGAGCAGGGGGGGCCGCGGGTAGCGGCGGCACGGGCACGGCTGTAGGTGGCACGGCTGGCGGGGGTGCCGTCACGGGCGGCTCCTCGGCGGGCGGCTCGTCGGCAGGCGGCTCGTCGGCAGGCGGCTCGTCGGCAGGCGGCTCATCGGCAGGCGGCGCTTCGGGGGGCGGACAAGGCCCTGGTGGCGCGGGTGGCCTGGGTGGCGCTGCGGGCGTGGGCGGCGTTGGCGGAGCTGGCGGCGAAGGTGGCGGGACCATGCCCCCTCCGGAGTGCGATCCCCCGTGCCAGAGCCCGACGCCTTTCTGCTGCGATCTGGGAAGCGGTCCCGAGTGTCGCAGCAACACCTACGATTGCCTGTGCAGCACCCATGAGCCGTCGGCCTTCTGCGAGGGCACCTACGATGTGTGCTGCGATCCCGTGGGCGACGACCCCCCGCGCTGTCAGTCCCATGCGTACGACTGCGTCTGCGATCCGGACGAGCCCGAGCTGGTCTGCGACACCATCTACGATGTGTGCTGCGACAAGGGCGAGGGCGATCCGCCGGTTTGTCTGTCCTCGGCCTACGATTGCGTCTGCGATCCCGATAACCCATCCGCGGCCTGCGACAACACCTACGACGTATGCTGCGACCTCGGCGACGGCGAGCCGCCCACCTGCACGAGCACGGCGAACGGCTGCGTCTGCGAGGTTCTGGACCCGACGCCGCCGTGCGAAGCGCCGTACAGCGTGTGCTGCGACAAGGATAACGGCGCGGGCGCGCTTTGCTACTCCAATGCCAGCGGATGCCTGTGCAGCGGCATGCCCGATCTGTGCGTGGCCCCTTACGACGTCTGCTGCGACAAGGGGGAGGGCGACAAATGCTACTCGAGCGCCTACGGCTGCCTGTGATGGCTCGCGCCCTGGCTCTGGCTATCGGTATCGCGCTGTGCGGCGCGACCGGCTGCCAGGCCGAGGAGTGTAGGGGCCATAGCCAGCGAAACGGCGGCGAAGGCGGCGGCGCGGCGCTCGATCCGGCTGGCGACGAGGATGACGACGGCTGGAGCAACGGCGAGGAGCGAGCCAACCACACCGACCCGCTGGACGCCGACGACCACCCCTATATCGGCGGCTGGGACATCGGTGCGTGCCGCTGGGACCTCGAAGGGGAGGGCACCGAGGTCGGACAGGTCATTCCCGACTTCGAGCTGGTCGACCAGCACGGCGAGCTGGTGCGCATCCACGACTTCTGCCACAAGGCGCTGCTCATCGAGATCGTCCACCCGGGCTGCGGGCCCTGTCAGGTCTACCCGTTGACGCTGAACCGCTACTACGAGGAGTACCGCGACCGCGGCTTCCTGGTGGTGAGCATCTTGGCCGAGGACGTCAACAGCGAGACGGTGACCATCGACGACCTGATCGCCTGGATGGGGGAGCACGACTACCTCGCCTTGGCCGATCCCGCCAAGCAGGTCATGTGGGACTACATGCACGGCGGCTACCCGAGCTTCACCCTGGTGGCGCCAGGCGGTGTGGTGACCTCCTTCGGCTGTCCGCTGTCGGCCGACATCGAGGGGGTCCTGCCGTGAACGGCTGGGGCGGGTTGGGCCTTTTGGCCATCGCAGGCGGCACCGTCGGGACGCTGGCGGCTGGCTGCAACTCGGTAAGCTTGGCGAGCGATCTTTGCGTGCTCGAGGACGAGCTAGGCGGCGCTGGGCCGACCGAGCCAGCCGAGGAGATCTGCGACGGCGTGGACAACGACGGCGACGGCGATACCGACGAGGGCTTTACGGCCGACATCGACGAGGACGGCATCCTCGATTGCCTCGATACGGAGTGCACGGTGCAGCCAGTCGATCTCAGCCCGACCGCCACGATCTGCCCCGAGGCGAACCTGGTGCCCAGCGTCGGGGACATCTGCTCGGCCTCCTGCGCCAGCAATGGCCGCTCCAAGGTCGTGGTCAAGATCACCAATAGCGGCGAGACTGCCGTTCCCGCGGGCGTGGAGGCGGAGATCATCTACTGGTTCGTGCCCGCGGCCATCAAGCGCTACACCTTGGTCACCACCACCACGCTAGAGCCCGGTCAGTCCGAGCAGATCGTCCACGAGACCACGGCCGAGCTGTTGCGCTATCGCGTCGGGGTGGTCGCCGATCCCACCGAGACCGTGGCCGAGTGCGACGAGGAGGACAACGTCTTCCAGACCCCTGGCTTCATCCCGCCAGGGCCCTGCGAATGGCACCATTACGACTGAGGATCGCTGCCCTCGGTCATGGCCCGTAGCCGTCGCGCCCAGCGCTTGTTCCGCTTGGCGACCTCGAACCAAACGACCGAGCACAGCCCCGCACCCACGGCCAGCGCCAGATCGCCTACCCCGAGCGGCGCGAAGTGGAACAGCCGCTGGACCGAGGGCGCCAGCAGCACCAGCCCGAGGCAGGCCGCCGTGCCGCCGAGCACCCAGCGGAGCGCGGCGTTGGGCGCCCGCCGCGTGCGGGAAAGCGGGCGCGTCCACGAGCGGTTGACCACGATGGTGCCCAGGACGCCTACGACGAGGGTCGCAAAGGCGAGCGCCCGCGCCGCGTCTGGCGGTCGGCTGGTCCTAGCCCAGAGGTAGACCGCCACGCAGGCGGCCAGCATGCTCAAGCCCTGCAGCAGGGCCACGCTGATGATCGCGCTCGAAAAGAGCCGCTCGCTCGGATCGCGCGGCGGTCGGCGCATGACGTCCGCCTCGGCCTGCTCGGCCTCGAAGATCAGCGAGCACGACGGGTCGATGACGAGCTCGAGAAACACGATGTGCACGGGCAAGAGCAACAGCGGCCAGCCCGCGAAAAAGACTGGCAGCATCGACAGGCCCACGATGGGCACGTGGACCGCCAGGATGAAGGTGATGGCTTTCTTGATGTTGTCGAAGATCCGCCTGCCGAGCCGGATGGCGGCGACGATGGACGAAAACTCGTCGTCCAGCAGCACCAGCGACGCGGCCTCGCGCGCCACGTCCGTGCCGCGGGCGCCCATGGCAATGCCGATGTGCGCCGCCTTGAGGGCAGGGGCGTCGTTCACCCCGTCGCCAGTCATGGCGACGATCTCTCCGTTTTGCTTGAGCGCCTGCACGATCTGCAGCTTCTGCTCGGGAGCGACGCGGGCGAAGATCTGCACCTCGCCGATGCGCTCAGCGAGCGCCTGGTCGGACATGGCCGCGAGCTCGGGACCGGTGATGACGGTGCCCTCGGCGGCAATGCCCGCCTGGCGCGCGATGCTTTGCGCGGTCGCTGGATAGTCGCCCGTGACCATCACCACCCGCACTCCTGCCGCCTGGCACTCGCCCACGGCCGTGGCCACGGTGGGGCGCAGCGGGTCTTCGAGGCCGAGCAGCCCGACGAGCTCGAGATCGAGCTCGCAGTGCCGAGCAGGCAGGTCATCGCCGCTCGTGCGGCCGCGCGCCACCGCGAGCACCCGAAGCCCCTGCGAGGCGAGCTTTGCGACCGCCCGCTCGAGCGCCTGCCGCGGCTCGGCGCCGAGGTGGCAGAGCTCGGCGATCGCCTCGGGCGCCCCCTTGGCGGCAACGATGGCTTCATCGCCGTCCTTCGAAGCCCAAACGTTGCTCACGGCGGGTAGCTCGGGGCAAAGCGGGTACTCCCGCAGCAGGGTGCCGTCAGCGCGGACGGGCTCGGCGGTCACCAGCCATCGCTCGCCCGCGGTGTGCAGCGCCCGCTCCATGGGGTCGAAGGGATCGCGCTTGCTTGCCAGGATGGCCGTCTCGAGCAGACCGTGCGCCGCTTGGGGAAGCTCGCCCCGGAGCTCTGCCAGGTCCCACGAGCAGCCTCCTTGGCTCAGCGCTCGCAGTCGCATCTGGTTTTGGGTCAGCGTTCCGGTCTTGTCGACGCACAGCACGGTGGCGGCCCCCAGCGTCTCGACGGCGGGCATGCGCCGCGTGAGCACCTTGCTGCGCGAGATCCGCCAGGCCCCCAGGGCGAGGAAGACCGTCAGCACCACGGGGAACTCCTCGGGCAGGATGGCCATGGCCATGGCAATGCCCGCCAAAAGTCCCTCCTTCCAGACGGTCGCGCCGCCACCGCGCGTCAAGGCGTAGCTCACCACCACCACCGCGCAGGCGGCCAGGCCGACCAGGGTGAAGGTCCGGACCAGCCTGCGGGTCTCCTTTTGGAGCAGCGTCGGCTCGGGCTTTAGCTGC
>CAYTYV010000187.1:0-11729 GCA_964441055.1 uncultured Polyangiaceae bacterium
CCCGAGACCACCGCGCCAGCGCCCACCTGACCGTTGCCGCCCGCGCCGCCAGCTCCAGCCCCACCGAGGCCACCTGTGCCTCCGGGACCGGCATCCCATGGGTCGTCGGTAAAGCCGTCCAGTCCGCCGCCGTAGTTGGTCGAGGTGTGCGCCCCGCCCGAGCCCGCCGTAGAGCTCGAGGTGGTCGCGCCACCCGCTCCCCCGGACTCGTCAGGCGCGTCCACCTCGCTCCCACAGCCCGCTGCCAAGGTGAGGATCCCAGCGCTCAGCCCGATGCCGAGGCACCGCGGATATCGGGGTCTCGGTCGGGCGCTGCGCGGACGCGGAGATCGACGGCTGAGGCTGCGCGTTTCCAGAGTATGTTGGCGGGCCATTGCCTCCAACTTAGCACGAGCCGTGCCGCAATGGATGGTTAGTCTTTTCATTGGGTTGCACCGCTGTGCGCACGAGGAGACGGGCCAAGTTGTGCCACAAGGTGCCAGAACGATCCGCAAAGCTCGATCGCGAAAGACACCGAACGGGCTGGTCCGCGAGGAGCGCGGCGGGTGGGAAGAAGCGCGATCGACCGATCCGTCGTTGGCTCGAGCCATTGACGAGCAGCAATTATGAGCATATGTTCAAAATGAGATGCCCAGACCCACGCGACCGAGGCAGATCCCAGCCGGGCTCGAGCAGCGAGTCTTCAAGCCCTTGGGGATCCCCCTTGCCGAGCTGGACGTCGTCACCCTGACCCTGGACGGGCTCGAGGCCTTGCGTCTAGCCGACGTCGAAGGGCTCTACCAAGAGGAGGCCGCCCACCGCATGGGGATCTCCAGAGCGACCTTCGCGCGCATCCTGTCGGCGGCCCGCCAGGCCGTGGCTGCCGCCCTGACCGAGGGCAGGGCCATCGAGATCGGCGGCGGCGCGGTCACCCTGCGACACCAGGCCAGTTGGCCGTGTCCCGTGCACGGCGGTCCGCAGCGCCGAGGTCGCGGTTGTCGCTGCGGTGAGCACAAGGAGCGACGCAACGGAGGAGGACGCCCAGGTCGCGGGGCCGGGCACAGACGGTAGAGCCCCCAGCCAAAGCTCGGGGCAGCAACACAGGAGGTCGAATCATGCCTGGAATGGATGGAACTGGACCGAGCGGCGCTGGACCTCGCACTGGATGGCGAATGGGTCGATGTGGCCCCAAGGCCCGAGCCGCAACCGCGGACGAGCCCAGCGAAGCACCTGCAAGCAGCGCTTCGGACGACCCGCAGGAGCCGATCGCAGAAGCCGAGCCCGAGCCGAGCACGGAGCAGCCGCAGCCCGAGCCTCTGTGGAGCGGGCGCGGGCGCCTGCTCGGAGACTGCAGCCATCGGGGTGGATGGCCTGGAGTCGCTCGGGGCGAACATGGCTGCCGCGCTTGCGGAGGCAGCTGGGGAGGTGGTCACGGCCGGCGTGGAGGCCGTGGACGCGGCATGGGCCGCGGCCGGGGCCGAGCTCCCGGAGGTCGTGGAGCCCGCTGAGGCCTGTTTCTGCCGAGCAAAGCCTCTGCACTCTGTTGCAGATGTTTCGCAGACGTTTCACGAAACATGGACGAAACGTTCTAACGTTGCAATATTGCATTCCGGCTTCCTGCTCGGAGCCATCGCGGAGCAGCCCGTGAACACCTGTTTTCACGTTTTTTGTGCGGATCTCCACCACTGGTTTCGCTTCAGAAACCGTTGGCCAGCGTGTTGCTAGAACACGTGGGCAATTGTTTCACGAGCTCACCCTAATATTGCAACATCGAAACAACAGGCTAGCGAGGAATGGAACCCCAGCACGACAAGCGCTTTCTCGAGACCATTCTGGATTCGGTCGCCGACGGCGTGTTCACCGTAGACGGCAACTGGCTCATCACCTCGTTCAACCGCGCGGCCGAGCGAATCACGGGCGTCCCGGCCTCGGAGGCCCTGGGGCGGCGCTGCTCCGAGGTGTTTCACTCCGACATCTGCGAGCACGGCTGCGCGCTGCGCACCACGCTCGAGACCGGACAGGAGATCATCGATCGACCCGCGCGCATTCTCAGCGCCCAGGGACGGACCACTCCGATCAGCCTGAGCACGGCCGTGCTGCGCGATGCCGACGGCAAGCTCTTGGGTGCGGTGGAGACCTTCCGCGATCTGTCGGCCATCGAGCAGCTGCGCAAGGAGATCCAGCATCGCTACACCTTCGAGGACATCATCGGCAAGAGCCGGCCGATGCAGAAGATCTTCGCGCTGTTGCCGGACGTGGCCGAGAGCGACGCCACCGTGCTCATCGAGGGGCCGAGCGGCTCGGGCAAGGAGCTCATCGCCCGCGCCGTCCACAACCTCAGCCCCCGCCGCCGCAAGCCCCAGGTGGTGGTCAACTGCGGCACCTTGCCGCTCAACCTGTTCGAGTCCGAGCTGTTCGGCTACATCCGAGGCGCCTTCACCGATGCAAAGCGCGACAAGCCGGGACGGCTGGCGCTGGCCGAAGGCGGCACCATCGTGTTCGACGAGGTCAGCGAGCTGCCCGCGGCAACACAGGTCAAGCTGCTGCGCGTGCTGCAGGAGCGCGAGTACGAGCCTCTAGGCGGGCTCAAGCCCGAGCGCGCAGACGTGCGCGTGGTGGCCGTGACCAACAAGTCGCTGGTCGATCTCGTGGCCGACGGCAAGTTCCGCGACGACCTCTACTTCCGGCTGAGCGTCGTGCGGCTGTCGGTTCCTCCGCTGCGTGAGCGGCGCAGCGATATCCCCTACCTGGTCGAGCACTTCGTCCACCGCTTCAACGCCAAGCGCGGCAAGCACCTGAGCGGGGTCACGCCCGCGGTGATGGAGATCCTGATGCGCTGGGATTTCCCGGGCAACGTGCGGGAGCTCGAGAACATCATCGAGTATGGCTTCGTGCTCTGCCACGACCGGATGATCGACGTCCAGCATCTGCCCGAGGAGCTGCAGGGCTACCACCAGCGACCCCGCCCGAGCGATTCGGGCCCGGGTCCGTCCACCCTCAAATGGGCCGAAGCCGACGTCATTCGCTCGGCCCTGGCGCGCAGTAGTGGGCGTTTGGTGGAGACCGCTCGGGAGCTGGGCATCAGCCGCACCACCCTGTGGCGCAAGATGAAGCGGTTCGCCATCTCGGCCGACGAGTACCGCGAGCGCACCAGCGGTTGAGGGTAATCGTCGCCCTCACCTGAACCGGGGCGATGCCAGGTGGCCCAGAATCGCGCCCGCTGATTCAATGATCGCAGGCGTTGGGGCCGGTCTGCAGCGTACCTTCCAAGTACTGCCGCACCAGCTCGGCCGGCTCGCCGCCGATGGCCCCCACCACCACCTCGATGTCCCGCTCGGCGAGCTGGCTTTGCGCATGCGCGCCCATGCCGCCCGCGATGACGACCTGAACGCCTTGGGTGCCCAGCCAGTTGGGCAGCACGCCGGGCTCGTGGGCGGGGGGGTCGAGATCATGGGGGCCCTCGATGCGCTGCGCCGACCGATCCACGTCGAACACCGCGAAGTGCTCGCAATGGCCGAAGTGCGAGCAGAGCTTGCCCTGGGCGATCGGTAGGGCGATCTTCAAGGCGCCATCGGCATCCCTCTTCGAGGGTTCGGCCGCCTCGTCTGGCACGTCGAGATCGAGCAGCGGCCGCACGACGCGACCAAAGGCCTTGGCGGTCTCGCTATGGGGACGAGATTGGACGAACGGTCGACCGTCGTCGCCCGAGCGGACGACCTGGGGATCGAGCGGAATGGCGCCGAGAAACGGAACGCGGACCGCCTCGGCCAGGGCCTTGCCACCGCCCGCGCCGAAGATGTCGCTGTGCGCTCCGCAGGTGGGACAGACATAGCCGCTCATGTTCTCGATGACGCCCAGCACGGGCAGGGCGAGCTGCTGGCAGAAGCGCACCGATCGGCGCACGTCCTGCACCGCGAGCTGTTGGGGCGTGGTGACCACGATGGCGCCGCTCGGCTTGTGCAGCAGCTCCACGATGGCCAGCGGCTCGTCACCCGTGCCTGGCGGGCAGTCCACCACCAGGTAGTCGAGCTGTCCCCATTCGACATCGCTGAGAAACTGTTGGATGACCTTGTGCTTCATGGGTCCGCGCCAGATCACCGGGTCGTCACGGCTGCGCAGCAATAAGCCGATGGACATCACCTTGAGCCCGCCAGCGATCTCGACCGGAGCCAGCGCCGAGCCCGTGCCGTGCACGGGAAATCCGTCGATGTGCAGCAGCTTGGGAACGCTCGGTCCGTGAATGTCGATGTCGAGCAAGCCCACGCGCTTGCCGGCCAGCACCAGCGCCGAGGCCAGGTTCACAGCTACCGTGCTCTTGCCCACGCCCCCTTTGCCCGAGAGCACGACCAGCTTGTGCCGAATGCCGCACATTCTCGCCGCCAGGGCTTGCCGTTCGGCGAACTCGGCCTGTCGCTCGTCGGGCCGCTGGCGTTGGGCCTCGCATTGCGTGTCGTCACAGGTGGCGCATTTCGGTTGGTTGTTCATGGCTACCTCGTTTCATCCAGGCTTGGACGGCTTCCCACAGCCGCCGGATATCTCGGGTGGCAGGGCTGTCGCCGCTATCCACCACCGAGCGGCGCCCCAGTTGGGCTCGGGTCACCGCTTCGTCGTAGCGAATGCGGCCCAGCACGGGCACGTCGCGCTCCTCCATCTGGGCCGCGATCAGATCTGATAGCTTCGCATGCAGATCGGCCTTGTTGATGCACAGCGCGCAGCGAACCTGGAAGTGGTCGCAGAGATCGATGGCCCGCTCGGCATCGTGCAGTGCCGACAGCGTCGGCTCGGTGACCAGCAGCGCCGCGGACACCCCGGCAATCGAGGCGATGACCGGACAGCCGATGCCCGGGCAGCCGTCGATCAGCACCAGGTCGCGGCCCTCGGCCATGGCCACCGCGCGGGCCTCGCGGCGCACCACCGATACCAGCTTGCCGCTGTTTTCCTGGGCGATGCCCAGCCGAGCGTGCACCATGGGTCCGTGGCGGGTGTCGGAAACGAACCATCGGCCCGCCACGTCTCGGTCGAGCGTGGCCGCGCCCGATGGGCAATGATCCGAGCAGCAGCCGCAGCCTTCGCAGAGCAAGGGATCGACCTCCGCCACCTCGCACCTTCCCTCGCGCCGCAGGGCGATGGCATCGAAGCGGCACGAGTCCGCGCAGGTGCCACAGCCAATGCAAGCCTCGCGATCGACGTGGGCGCGGTGCCCTCCCAAGAAGGGGAAGCCGAGCTTGCGCTGGGGCTGGAGCACCAGGTGCAGATCCGCCGCGTCCACGTCGCAGTCGGCCACCACTGCGCTCGGGGCGAGCGCGAACAGCGCGGCCACCACGCTCGTCTTGCCAGTGCCGCCCTTGCCGCTCACCACGGCCAGCTCGCGAGGCGGCGCGGCCTGCCCGAGCGACGGGGATCCCGAGGGCAGTGCGGGAAGGGCGGAGGGCGCCGAGCGCGACTGTCGGGCGGGCGCGACCGCGACTGGTCGGGGACCACGGGCAAGCTCGCGTAGCCTCTGCCCCAAGGTCTGAAAGCGCGCGAGCAGCTCGGGGCGGGCCTCAACGGCCAGGGCTCCACGGGCGTAGTGCTCGGCGATAGCGCGGTCGTCCGGCAGCTCCAGGAGCACGTCGATGCCCTCCCGACGGCAATAGGCGTTGACGGCCCGATCGCCGAGGTCGGCTCGGTTGATGACCACGCCGAAGGGGCAGCCCACGGCCCGCACTATGGCTACCGCCAGCTCCAGGTCGTGTAGGCCGAAGGGCGTGGGCTCGGTGACCAGCGCCACCGCATCGGCCCCGTCGAGCGCGGCGATGACCGGGCAGGAGGTGCCCGGGGGAGCGTCCACCACGATGGTTTGCTCCTTCGGCGCCCGTCGCAGCGCAGCCCGGACGACCGGCGGCGACGTGGCCTCGCCCACATCCAGCCGTCCCTGAACGAAGCCGAGATCCGGCGCGCCGCGACCGGCGTCGGCCGCGACCGAGGGCGGCACCGCAGCCACGCCTTGCTCGACCACGCCCACCCGCCGCGGCACCTCGGTGATGGCCCCCTCGGGACAGGCCGCTATGCACCCGCCACAGCCGTGGCAGAGCGAGGGGAAGGTCAACACGGTGTCGGCGAGCGCCACGATGGCCGAGAAGCGGCAGGCGTCGCTGCAGGCTCGGCAGAAGGTGCAGCGGTCGAGATCCACGGCCGGCACAGGGGTGGGCACATCCTGGTGAGCGCGGATGTCGGGACGGAGGAACAGCGCTCCGTTCGGCTCCTCCGCGTCAGCGTCCAGGTAGGCCACCGCTCGACCCTCACAAGCCAGCGCCACGGCCAGGTTGGTCGCCACGGTCGTTTTGCCGGTACCCCCCTTGCCGCTGGCAATAGCAAAGCGCATGGTCATGGTCCCGGGTTTCTCCGTTCGCCGCTTCTCTAGTGCGCCCGCGCGCGCTTGCCGCCCGCGCTTTGGCGCCGCCCGGCTACCAGTGGCCCACCACGTCTGGGCCTGTCGTGGGGTTGAGCGCACCGCTCAGGTACCGCTGGATCGCCTCGCCCACCGTGCCCGAGACCCCCACCGCCACGCGCACGCCCGCAGCCGTGAGCGTCCGATAGGCCTTGGGCCCACAATGGCCCGTGAGCACGACCTTGACGCCGTGCTGGGCCACGCGCTGGGCGGCCAAGATGCCCGCTCCTTCGGGACGATCGAGCGCTGGGCTGTTGTCCAAGACCTCCACCGCCTGGCTGTCGGCGTCGAACACCACGAAGTACTGGGCGCGGCCCAAGCGCGGGTCCACTCGGGCCCCGAGGTCCGTTCCCTCGGCCGTCACTGCAATCTTCATCTCGGTCGCTGCCTTTCCGCGGAGTCCACCGAACGGTACGCGCGTCGGCGTTCTCGGCGTCTTGTCACCAACCCAAGCAAGAAGCACAGGCCGTGCCACCACTTCCCCTAGGCGACCTCGCCGCTTGTGCGGCCCAAGCGCGCGAAAAGCAGCCCTCTCCCCGCAGCTATCTCCCATACCCACGAGCAGCGTTGCGAGGGTGCAGGTATTCGGCGAAACAGTTTCGTTGTTGCATCACCCGAACAGGGCATATGCCCGCCCGAACGCCTGGTACCGACGCGGCCGCGCACTGGCACACCCGATGCATTCGGTCTAGACCGCCGCCTGAGCCTGGCGCCATTCGCCACGGCTCTGACGCGAGCCAGGAGGAATGAGCTATGGAAGCGGTCACCGTCAACGCCGCGCTTTGCACCGCCTGTGAAGGCTGTGTGGAAGTGTGCCCCGTAGAGGCGATCCACATCGAGCGGGACAGGGCCGTCGTTGGACCGGAGTGCATCGTATGCTTTGCCTGTGCTGCCATCTGTCCGGTCAGCGCGATCGTCGAGCCGCTGAGCCAGCCTGGACCGATCTGGCCGGAACGGCCAGGGGCCGGGGCTTTCTGCAACCCTAGGCCGTCGGAGCAGGCCGCCCCGCCGTTCAGGTTTCGCCCCCTAGCCGAGCCCCGCGCCCCCAGCCGGCTCGGTGCGGCGCGAGGCTTCGAGGCCGACGAGTACCCACAGCTCGGCTCCGCTGCCCTGCGAGGCCGAAGAGGGCTGTGGCGGCGATAATGGAGGTGCGAGGTGGTTCGACGTCGCTACAACTTGCTCGTCGATGGGGCCATGACGATCTGCTTGATGGGAATCGTTGGCCTTGGTCTGCTCATGCAATACGTGCTGATCCCCGGACGCGAACGAAACGACCTCTACGGTCGAGACGTGGATCTGTACCTACTCGGCTTCGATCGACACCAATGGGGCACCGTCCACTGGCTCATCGGTCTGGTCTTCGTCGGGCTGCTGCTGCTGCACATCGCGCTGCACTGGCGGCAGATCGTGGCCATGTTCCAGCGACTCATCGCGGGCCGACGGGCGCGCTGGATCGCGGGGTCGATCTTCGGCGCGCTGTGCCTCGTCCTGCTCCTCGGCCCCGTGTTTCTGCCCATCGAGGTTCGCGATGGAGTCGGCCATGGGCGCCATCGGGCCGCGGTGTGCACGTGGCTCCACGTCGGGGAGCCGGACATGGTATCTCGTTCGGACCATGCAACGCGGGACAGAGAACCAGGGTACCGACGGCGCGTGATGGGAGGGCAACGAATCAGCCATGACCCCGACGATGGTGGCGGAGCTGTTGGATGGGCTGCCGGACGGCGCGGTGCTGGACCTTCGGGTCGGCGCATTCTGGACGGCGGTGGTGACGGAGCTCGATGGGCAGCGGCGCTGCGGGCTGGCCTCGAACCTGCGCGAGGTTGCGCATCACCATAGCCATGGCCCGGCCGTGCAGGCAGCGGGGCGGCTGACCGAGTCCTCGGCGCGTCAACTCACCCGCCTGAGCTCCTCGAAAAGCGTCATCGAGGCGGCGGTAGGTCTGGCGGCGCTCAACGCCCTGCTCCCCCGGCTCGAGGACCGCTGGGTCGAATGCAATGCCGAGGAGGTGATCGCGCATCATGGCAGCGGCAAGCGAGTTGCGCTGGTGGGGCACTTCCCCTTCGTCGACCGCCTGCGCGAGCGGGTGGGCTCGCTGCGCGTGCTAGAGCAACATCCGCAAGCGGGCGATCTGCCGGCCGAAGCGGCGGCAAAAGAGCTACCCCGAGCGGAGGTGGTGGCCATCACGGGCACGACCTTGCTCAACCACACCTTCGAGCCCTTGATGGCCCTGCGAAACCCGGAAGCGCTGGTCCTGATGCTCGGTCCCAGCACACCGCTGTCGCCCATCATGTTTCGTCACGGCGTCGACCTGCTGTCCGGCTCGGCGGTGGACGACATCGACGCGGTGCTCCGCGCCGTCAGCCAAGGCGCCAACTTCCGTCAGGTTCACCATTATGGCGTGCGGCTGGTGACCATGATGCGCGAAGCCGCCATGGGGTTGGGCTATCTTCGGCGGTAGTGCTAGGCGTGGGCAGGGCGGAATGCCAGGCCGAGCGGGCAAGCCTCCTTGCGATCGGAACGGCAGCGCCGCACTTGCGAGGGCTCGATCTCCTATCTACGATGCTGAACCCTGATGGATGCCGCGGCCGAGCCCATGCTGATCGCCTTGCTCCTGGTTGCGGCCGGGCTCGCGGCCGGGGGCCTGGGCGGGCTGCTCGGCATCGGTGGTGGTATCGTGCTGATGCCATTGCTGCGCTTCGTGGTGGGGCTGTCGCCCGCGCATGCGGCCGGCACCTGTATCCTGGCGGTGTTTTTCACCACGCTGGGCGGCAGCTATCGTCACTTCCGGCTGGGCCACATCCGCCTCCGCCCGCTCGTTCCCATCATGACGGCGGGCGTGATCGCCACGGCGCTGTGCTCCTGGGCTTTCGTCTACCTCTCCGCCCGACCGCGGTGGTTGGACTTCGGCATGGGCCTGGTCTTCTCCCTTGTCTCGGTACGCATGGTGCGCGCCGGATTGGTGGGGCTCATGCGCGGCGACACCGCCGAGCTCCCGCGGGAGCAACTCGGCGCGGCCATGACTGCGACGCTGTCGACAAAGCTGTCCATCGGCACGGCCGCGGGGGTGCTCCCCGGCCTGTTGGGGATCGGTACTGGCGCCGTGCTGGTGCCTGCCTTTGCCCTCGGCTTGCGCGCCCCCATCAGGGCCGCGATGGGCTGCTCGCTGGCCTGCTTTTGCTGCAATGCCCTGGCAAGCGCTACGTTCAAGGCTGCTCAGGGATACGTCACCTGGGCCGTGGCGATCCCCATCTGCGCGGGCACCTTGGTTGGCGCCAACGCGGGGGCCGTGCTGAACAAGCGCTTTCCGTCTAGCGTGATCAAGCTGCTGTTCGGGGTGTTGTTCGCCTACGTCGCGCTCAAGTTTCTGCTGTTGATCGTCGAGGTGAAGATATGATCTCGTCCGCTGGGCCATCGACATTGGAGCGCACCCGGCCGCTGTTATCTGGCGTGATCGAGCAGGCGGGGCTCCACGACGCGACGGTGTCGGTCCTGGCCAGACCGCTGACCCCGGAGCAGGCCATTGGCACGCCAGGGCGCCGCGACTTCCCTATCCTGGTGGGCAAAGAGCGCGTGATCGAAGCCACACTGCTGTACGCCAGGGGTCATGCCTTCACCGACGCGCCCCGCGAGTTCGAGGGCACCCTGGAGCAAGTGCTGGCGCTGGAGCTGTCGACCAACGCCGAGCGCGCCATCTACGTGGCCACCCTCAACGCCGTGCTGAGCAAGCTGGACATGGCCCGCGGTACGGTGCACTGCCGCGACGACGACCCCGAGCGCTGCGGCCGCGAGATCGCCGCGCGGCTCCAGCGCGAGCACGGCCCGGTCCGGGTGGGGCTGGTCGGGCTCAACCCTGCAATTGCCGCGCACCTGTGTGAAGCCTTTGGGCCCGAGCGCGTGGCCATCACGGATCTGAACCCGGACAACATCGGCACAACCCACTTCGGCGTCGTGGTCCAGCACGGCCGCGACAGTGCAGAGCGCTTGGTCGATGCCTCCGACGTGGTGTTGCTCACGGGCACTACGCTGGTCAACGGCAGCTTCGATGGGATCTGGAACCGAGTCCAACAGCAGCACAAGCGCGGCCATATCTACGGAGTCACCGCCGCCGGGGTGGCGGCTTTGCTCGGCCTCGAACGCCTCTGCCCCTACGGCCGCGACGGTTGAGGGGGGTTCCCAGCCTGCTGTATGGCTTCGCCGCTCACCTACCGACTGTGCATCCTTGGCGCAGCGCTGCTGTTCTCCACGGGAGGGGCAGCGATCAAGGCCTGCGCGCTGTCCGGCTGGCAGGTGGCGAGCTTTCGCTCAGGGTTGGCTGCCGTGGTGCTCGCGCTGCTGGTGCCCGCGGCGCGGCGGCACTGGTCGTGGCGCACCGCCCTCGTGGGGCTTAGCTACGCGGCCACCATGATCCTATTTGCGCTCGGCAACAAGCTCACCACCGCAGCCAACACCATCTTCCTTCAGTCGACCGCTCCGCTCTACATCCTGCTGCTGGCGCCTTGGCTGCTCCGCGAGCGCGCCCGTCGGGTGGACTTGGTGGCCATGGC
This sequence comes from uncultured Polyangiaceae bacterium, assembly GCA_964441055.1. Taxonomy (GTDB): domain Bacteria; phylum Myxococcota_A; class Polyangia; order Polyangiales; family Polyangiaceae; genus JACQWT01. The sequence continues at coordinate 10,954 of CAYTYV010000187.1, forward strand.
GGTCATCGCCGCGGGGCTGCTGCTGCTGCTGGGCGGCGAGGAGCCTGCACGCGAGACCGCCCCCAACCCCTTGCTGGGCAATGGGCTCGCGGCCACCGCGGGCCTTAGCTGGGGGCTTACCCTGATGGGGCTACGGTGGCTCGAAGGCCGCACTGCGGAACGGGCTGACTCACCTGCTCCTGGTGCGGGCCTGGCCGCGGTGGTGGTAGGCAATCTGCTGGCCTTTGCCATTGCCCTGCCGTTTGCGCTGCCGCTCGGCACGGCGCTCAGCGCAGCGTCCGCCCCGATCGACTGGCTGCTCATCGGCTATCTGGGCGCCGTTCAGATCGGCCTCGCCTACGTGCTGCTCACCCGCGGCTTCCGACGGGTGCCCGCCTTCGAGGCCTCGCTGCTCATCCTGATCGAGCCCACCTTGAACCCCGTCTGGGCCTGGCTGGCGCAGGGCGAAGCGCCTGGCCTGCTCGCCGTCGTCGGGGGCGTGCTCATCTTGGGCGCGTCGGTTGGGCGGATCTGGTGGGTGGAGCGGCCGACCTCGGCAGGAGTGCCACGGTCATGAGCACGCCGCTCGACGAGCTGTTCGACGCGCTCGATGGCGATGCGGACGGTCAGCTCTCTCGCGGAGATCTGCACCGCGCGGCAACGAGGCTGGGCTGGCATTGGCAGGAGGCACCCGTTTTCGCGGTGCTCGACGCGCTGACCATCCAAGCGCCGCTTTCCCGCTGCCGCTTCGTCGCGGCCATGACGAAGATCGTCGGCGATCCGCGCGGGCCCTACGG
>CAYTYV010000188.1:0-11630 GCA_964441055.1 uncultured Polyangiaceae bacterium
CTCACCCGTCTTGGGGCCAGCCGAGGGGCCCCAAAGGCGCTGGCGAACGCCGCTAGACTGTGGTTCCCGCAGCGTAGTGCGGCTATGCACGATTAGGGCGACCCGAACGAACCCCCACGGAGGAACGAGTTTGGCTTCGGCCGACTACTGGAGATGGACCGACGATGGCGGCGTCCAGCGCCTGGTGAGCATCGAGGAGCTGCGCGCCGCCCTGGCGTCCGGTCGCTTGAAGCCCGACACGCTGGTGTGGCATCGCGGCATGAGCGGGTGGCGGCCCGCGGCCTCCGTGCCCGAGCTGGCGACCGACGACGCCGCGGGCGGCAGAAGGCCCTCTCGCATCGGCCCCGTCGGGGTCATCGCCGCTCGCTCCCCTTCCATTCCCCCGCCAGAGCCGGGCGGCCAACGCGTGCCGTCGAACATCGTGGACATCGATGCCCTGCGGGCGCAGCAGGGCGGTGGTCAGCGCAAGACCATCGCCGGAATAGGCCCGAACGACGAGGTGAACGATGGCGACGGGCCCACGATCGACCTCCGCGAACGAGCGAGCGACTGGCAGGGCGTTGCCGGAGGGGGGGGGGCGGTTGTCCGAGACGACCCTTCGATCACCGTGTCCATTCCGCAGCCGCCGAAGCTGCCGACGGGTACGGGCGTCGGCAGCTCCGCGCCGCAGGGACGCAAGACGGCAGCGCAGCAGAAGAGCGCCCGGCCGAGCAAGCCGGATGGCGCCTGGCCCATCGGCCGCCAGCGAGCGGACGAGGACGATGCGACCACCCTGATCCGACCGGACCGCGAGCTGCCGAGCGCGCCCGCCAAGCGCGAGGCCAAGCAGAGAAGGGCCCCGGCAGCGGGGCGGCCGGCCGATCGTAGCGGCCCGCCGAGCAGACCGCGCCGCTCCAAACCGCCCCCGCCGCCACGACGAAGCGCCCCCAAGCTGCGCCAAGCACCGGCCTCGGCCCGCGGAGGCGCGCAGGCCCGGCGTCTGGCGGCGACCTCTGGGGGGAGCGCAGGTGCCCCCGCGAGCGCTCGGCCGAAGCGGACCGAGGCTGCCCCCGCGCGACGAGTGGCCACCGCGCCACTTCCCGCCACAGAGCCGCGCCCTCAGCGCCAAACCAGGCCAAGCGATGCCGCCGAGCGGCCGGCCGCCCAGGGCTCGGGCGCCGCGGCGCGCACGGGGATGGCCACCATGCCCTTGCAGGCATCAGCGCCGGAGGGCAGCCAGACGGTGGGCTTGCCCGACGGCTCCGAGCCGAAGGCCGGGCCGCAAGAGGTCTCTGCGGGCTCGCCCAAGGCCGAGCCCCAGCGGCCACTCATCCAGCCCTGGGAGGGCGGCTCGGATACCCTTGACCGCTTCGATGCCCAGCAGGGCGCGGGCCGCGGCGTGCTGGGCAGCGGCAAGCGCAGCATTCGCCAGGCGTTCACCATCCGGCTGTCGGCGCTGGTCACCGCCGCCGTCGCGGTGGGGCTGCTGATCGCCGGCTCCTTCTTGGTGGGCTGGTTCGTCAAGCCGGCCCGCAAGGGCGGGGCCGATGTGGCGCGGGCCCACAAGGGGCTGGTGGCCGTCCCGTTGTTCGCCCGCACGGTGGGACGGCTCGAGCCGCCCAAGGCCTGCCTCATGCTGCGGGCTCCTGAGCGGTGGGCCCCGGCGGCGTCGAAGAAGATCTCCTTCGAGCTCACCGCCACGGCCGATGGCAAGCTCGCCATCGGCTATGCCCGAAGCTCCAAGAAGGTGCGTGGGCTGCTGATCGATCCGACGACCGGCGTCGTCAAAAGCCGCTTCACGGGCAAGACCACGAAGAAGAAGCTGTCGCGCGTGGTTCCCCTGGTCGGGCCGAAGGGCGTGCGTTATGCCCCCACCCTCCGCAAGCAAGGCAAGATGCGTAACGCGGTGTGGGTCAGCGCCGAAAAGCCCTTCGTCGTCGGCTTCACGGCCACCCACTGCGCGACGGCCGCTGCCCCGGGCAAGAAGTCCCGCAACCTGTGGAAGCTCGCTGGCAAGGGGACCCCCGCCAAGCTGCGCACGGTGGCCATCCCGTCTCGGGGTGTCGCGGTTGCTTATGCCCACGGGGGCCGCAACTGGTATGCCTGGCTGGACGAGGACGGTGAAGTGGCGCATCCGGCCGCTGCCGTGGAGACCAAGGCGGCGACGGTGGGCCAGCCCCAGCTCGGCTACAACGAGGACGAGCTGTCGCTCGTGTTTGCCGAGATACCCAAGAAGGGAGCGCCCGCGCGCATCCGCTGGGCGCGCGCCCCCATCGGCCAACCGCTGGGCAAGCCGAAGGTAGTGCGCTTGCCCAAGGGAGGGCCCGGCGGGCACGCCAAGGCGCCCGCCATCGCGGGTCTGCCGGGCGGTCGTTGGCTGCTGATGTGGACCGAGGGCAAGGTGGGGGGCTACGTGCTTCGCGCGCAGACCTATGACCGCGACCAGAAGCCCATCGGCAAGGCGCTGCGCGTGTCGCCTGCCACGGGGAGCTTCGGCCAAGGAGCGGTCGGCGTGGAAGGGCAGAGCGCGGCTGTGGTCTTCTTGATGGCAGCCGGGCGCGAGTTCGAAATCTGGGGAACGGTGTTGCGATGTGGATGATAGCCCGCGGCCGATGGCCGACCATCCTGCTCGGGTCTCTGCTGGTAGCGGTAGCGGCCTGTAGCCTGTCGACCTCACAGCTCGAGAGCGGGGAGTGCCCGACCACGGGCAAGACCAGCTTCGACGAGTACTTCGAGGCCGTGGCCACGCTGCGCGATGAGGTAGAGGAGCTGGACCCCGACCTGTTTCCGATCCGCGAGCCACTGACCGAGGAGCTCAACCTGGACGAGGACATCTCCTTGTTCGACCTCGTCGCCAAGGTGCGCGAGCGCGCGATCAAGTTCCGCGACTATGGGGTGATGCTCAACCTGCGGCTGACCCCTCGCGCCGAGCTGCTCAAGGTCGCCGGGCAGCTCGAGATGGATCCTGAAGACGAGGCGGTGCTCACGGCTGTGGAGACCTCGGCCACGCGGGCCATGTCGGCCTTTGGGGAGTATGCGGAGCTGCTCGAGGAGGCGGCTAAGCTGCAGCGCGAGCGGGCGGAGCTGGCCGAGCGGCTCGACTCGGTGTCCGCGGACGACGAGGCCCACGACCTCATCAAGACCGAGATCGTGGCGGCCGGTCGCGTCCTGGCCGAGGCCCAGCGCAAGCTGCTGCGCGACTGCCGAACGCTGGCGCTGTACGCGGTCGAGCTGGCCCGCGCGGTGGATACGGGCGCGATGGAGCACCTGGTGGGGGAGTGCCCCGAGGTCGTCGAGCCCAAGCCGTGCAAGCCGCCCAAGAAGCCCGCCTGGAAGCCCGGGCCAGGACCTGCGCCCCGTCCGCCCGACCAGGACTTCGAGCTGTAGTCACGGCTTGAAGCAGCGGCCGTCGATGCAGACCTCGTCGCCGGGGCAGCTCACGTCGGCGCCGCAGCTTCTTCCCGAGCCGCGACTTTCCTCCGGCGGCCGCTCGGCCGGGCCGGCCTTTTCGCCATCTTGGGCCTGGCGGCACAGCCCGCTGTCGCAGAATTGCCCCGTCCCGCAGTCGCCGTCGCTCTCGCAGCGCTCCTTTGGCGGTCCCTCGGCCGAGCCTCCGTACACCTCCCGGTTCAGCTCCGTCAGCACGTCGTCAATGCGCGCGCTCTCCTCGTGCGACAGCCCCCCCTGGTGGTCGTCCTCGAGTGCGGAAGCGACGCCCAGCCAGTGGCGTGCCGCGCGGCGTTGACCCATTCGAAAGTGAGTCATTCCACGGAAGTAGGTGTAGCGCGCCTGCTCTTGTTCCGACAGCGAGTCGCGGTCCCGCTCGAGCACCTCGAGCAGGACTAGCGCTTGCTCGTACTCGTTGTCGTTGTAGTGGCTCGCCGCCCGGTCCAGGTCTGCCCGATAGGTCGAGCAGCCGATCCAGCACGCGGTCCCCATGCCCAACAGAGCGACTGCACGGCCCAGGCTCGTCATGACTGGAGCCTACAGCCCGCAAGCCGCCCCGATCAAGGCCTGCCGCCATCGGCAGGCCCTCGCTGCAGAGCTCGAGTTGCAGCAGGGGTCGATTGCAGCGGGTTTGCGCCGTACGCGCGCGCAGCATACATTGATTTCGATCGAGTTTAGCGCATACTCTGCGCGGGCTCCGCTGTGGGGCCCACCAGGCCCACCAAGACGGCTAGACCATGGTACGCGAGCCGGGCATGCCCAAGCACAACGGGGGAGAGACGAGTCCACCCGAGGAGGTGCTTCCGCGGCAGTTCGGCAAGTACACGCTGCTGCGCCAGCTGGCCACGGGCGGCATGGCCACGGTCTACCTGGCCCTGCAGCGGGCGGTGGCGGGCTTCGAGAAGCTAGTCGTCATCAAGCGTATCCTGCCGCAGCTCTCGCGCGACCAGGCCTTCGTGGAGATGTTGCTGCACGAGGCGCGCATCGCCGCGACGCTGTCGCATCCCAACGTGGTGCAGACCTTCGACGTGGGCGAGGTCCAGGGCGGCTACTACATCGCCATGGAGCACGTCAACGGCGAGGACATCCGCTCCATCGTGCGGGCGATGAAGCGCAAGAGCGTCACCCAGTTTCCCCTCGAGCACGCCCTGACCATCGTGCTCGGGGTCTGTGCGGGCCTGGCCTATGCCCACGAGAAACGAGACCTCAACGGCCAGCCGTTGAGCATCGTCCACCGCGACGTCTCGCCGCAGAATATCCTGGTGACCTTCGAAGGCGATGTGAAGGTGGTGGATTTCGGCATTGCCAAGAGCGCTCAGGTCGCCGCCAGCGAAAAGGCCGCGGGCCAGCCGCTCAAGGGCAAAGTGCCGTACATGTCGCCCGAGCAAGCCCTCGGGGAGCCGGTCGACCACCGCAGCGACATTTTCGCCCTGGGCATCGTGCTGTTCGAGCTGACCACCGGTCGTCGCCTATTCAAGGCCAAGAGCACCGCCGAGACCATCAAGCTGACGACCGAGAGCAACTATCCGCGGCCCAGCCAGGTCCGCCCCGGCTACCCCCTGGCGCTCGATCGCATCGTCATGAAGGCGCTGTCGCGCTCGCCAGACCAGCGCTACCAGAGCGCTCGCGATCTGCAGGGAGATCTCGAGGCCTTCATTCGCCAGCAGCGCGTGGCCGCCTCCTCGGTGAGCCTGGCGCAATGGATGGAGATGCTCTTCGAGGACAAGATCGCCCAGCAAAAGGAGGCGTTGCAGGACGTCAAGCACCTCGCCGATGTGCTCGCCAGCCAGTACTCCGATCCGGGCGAGCGATATAGCATCACTCAGACGCCCGCCAGCATGCGCACGCCGTCGGCCAGCCTGCTGGAGGTGGGACAGGCTGGGATTGACTCGGTATCGTTCGCGCCCCGCCGCTCGCGCTGGCCCTGGCTGGCGGCCGCTGGGCTCGCTTTGGGGCTGGCCGCTGGGGCGGTGTACATCATGCAGAGCGGCACGGCCGCGCCCGAGCCCCCCAAGGAGACTGCGGCGGCGCCGACCGGCGAGCGGGCAGCGCCCGAGCAGGCCAAGGGGCGGATCGCGGTTCAGACCGAGCCCGAGGGCTGCGATGTGTGGCTCAACGGCGAGCTGCAGAAGTCCGTCTCGCCCACCACGCTGGAGAACTTGCCGCTCGACCGAGCGCTCGAGGTGAAGGTCTCCAAGAACGGCTTCGAGTCCCACGTCGAGACGGTCAAGCTCTCCCAGGAGCAGCCGGACGAGGCGTTGGAGATCCAGATGGTGCGGGGCTCGGTCACCGTGGTGCTCAAGGTCGATCCCAAGCCCTTCGTGTTCCTCGACGGCAAGAAGTGGGAGGGCAGCACCGACCGCATCGAGGAGCTGTCGGCGGGCGAGCACAAAATGGTGCTGTCGCGCCCCGGCTACGTGCCTCGGACGTTCACCTTCGTGGCCAAAAAGGGCGAGACCAAGGTCATCGAGGCCACGCTGTCCAAGGCCCAGGACGAGCCCGCGGCCGCCGCCCAGGCCACCAGCGAGCCCGAGCCGCCGAAGCCCAAGGGCAACGGCAAGGTCAACGTGGCGGCGCGCGGCGGCTACTGCTCCAACGTGACCATCAACGGGCGCAGCGTGGGCCCGAGCCCCGTGGCGGGCATCGTGGTGCCCGAGGGCTTCGCCTCGGTCTCGTGCCGCACCGCGGACGGCAAGACTCTGCGGAGCGGCGCGCAGGTGAGGGTGGGCGAGACCACCCGCGTGTCCTTCACCATCCGGTAGCGGCCCGACGGTAGCGCAGCCGGTAGACGGCTAGCCCGTCGGCCTCGGTGCGGCGCTCGCGGTTACTGCGCGCGCCATAGGGATTGGCGGCGAGCCACGCCGAGCCCGGCTGGTCACCTGCAGGCACCAAGGCCGCGCGGCGATCGAGCAGCTCCTGGTACTGCCGGGCTCGCGCCTCGACGTCGGTCTGCACGAACAGCTCGCCCCCGTCGACCAGCAAGGGCTCGAGCGCGTCGAGCAGCCGATCGGTGACGACGAGCCTTTTCTGGTGGCGTTTCTTCCACCATGGATCGGGAAAGTGCAGGAACACCCTGGCCACCGATCGCCTCGGCCCGAGCCTGGGCACCGCCCAGCGCGCGTCCTCGCACACGACCCTAGCGCGCCCTCCGAGTCCACGTCGGTGCAGGCGCTCGTCCACGATCGTGGCCCATTTGCGCCGCACCTCGATCCCAACAAAGCGCAGCTCGCTCATGGCGGCACAGCGCTCGAGCAGGAAGGCGCCGCGGCCTGGGCCGATCTCGATTTCCAGCGGCCCGGCTCCTGGCAGGAAGGCGTCCAGGTCCACGTGCTCGCCTTCGGGCAGCCGTGGAGGGTCGGTGTAAGGCTTGGGGCTCGCCTGGGAGGACATGGGACATGGGGGATCGCGTCGTTTTTGCGCGATCTCGGTGCGCAGCTGAGGCGAGTCATACTGCGCAGGCGTGGTTTTGGGGAGGTCGAAGCGCGTCCGGTCGGCAATCGCGGGGCTCGACGAGCGTTGGTGCGACGGTTATTGAGCGGCCGTGGGCACGGACTCGAGCCACGAGGGGGAACGCGTCCCGCGAGCCGCACAGCGCGGGCTTCGCGCCATGGGCCGCGGCGCGCGCGCCTTGGCCCGGCGGCTGCGCCCCTATGCCCTGCCGCTCGCGCTTGCCGCCGTGGTGGGCGTGCTCTCGGTGCGCCGCATTCTGGCCGTCGCGGGCGAGCCCGCGCTGCCGCTCGACGATGCCTTCATCCATCTGCAGTACGCCCGCCGTCTCGGCCAAGGGCATTTCTTCAGCTACGTCGATGGGCAGGGGTACACCAGCGGCGCTACCAGCTTGATCTGGCCGCTGCTGCTCGCACCAGCCTTCGCATTGGGCGTCGATGACCTGCATATCGTTTGGGTGGTGTGGGGCCTCGGCATGCTGGCGCACGCGGGCCTCATACTCGAGACGGCGCGCGTCACGCGCGGTCTGGTCGGGCAGGTGGGCGCGGTCGGCGCTGGAGCCATGTGCGCGGCCTTCGGGGCCTTTGCCTGGTTCGCCTACAGCGGCATGGAGACGGTCGCGCTCGCCTGGGCGCTCATGCGGACGGTGCGACTGGCCGCGGAGCACTGCGAGAAGCCGCGGGTCTCGCGCGCCCGCCTTGTCGAGCTCGTGGCGCTGGGCTTTGCCATCGCGCTCATGCGGCCCGAAGGGGCGCTGGGCTCGCTGGTGGCGGCCATCGCCATCATCGCGCGCCGCCGCGGCACGGACGGGCCGCGACGAGCGCCGCTTCGTCGGCGGCTGGGCTGGGGCCTGGTGCCGCTGGGCGGGCCCTTGGTATCGCCCCTGCTCCACGGGCTGCTGGCTGGCCACGCGTCCTCGTCCACCGCCCAGGTCAAGTGGCTGCTCTTCGACCCCTACCTCGACGCCGTGCGCCTCGGCCGCATGGTCTGGACGCAGCTGCACATGCTGCTCACCAACTTGCTGAATGGCGGCCCCTGGACGGCGCTGTTTCTGCCGCAGCGAGCCGCGGGCGTCTTGGGGCTCGGCATGCTGGCGCTCGCGGTCTTGCTAAGGCGCCGCGGCATCGCGGGCTGGGCGGGCCGGCCCGAGCGAGCCGCCTTCGTGCTGCTGGTCGCCCTGGGCACGCTCCTTCCGGCGACCTACGGATCCATGCTGTGGAACCGGGTGCGCTACATCTGGCCCTTTGCCCCCGCCTGGTTCGTGGGCCTTGCCTGTGCCGCGGTGCTGCTGGGTCTGCTCTTGGGCCGCATCCATAGGGCGTTTCGGCTGGCGAGCCCCGCCCTTCTCGGCGTGGCCGTCGCCCTTTTGGGCGTGCGGCTTCCCTGGGCGCTCTACGATCTGTCGCTGTCGGCCCGAGCCATTGCCTTGCAGCAGGTCGAGCTCGGCCGCTGGGCGCGCGGCCTGCCCGCGGACGCGCTCATTGGCGTCAACGACACGGGCGCCATCGCCTACATGTCCGGGCGCCGCACCTTCGACGTGGTGGGGCTGACCACCGAGGGCGAAGCGCGCTACTGGGTGGCGGGCGCGGGCTCGCGCTACGAGCACTACGAGAGGCTAGGCGAAGCTGCGCTGCCCACCCATTTCATCGTCTATCCCCAATGGATGGCCTGCCCCGCCGTGCTGGGCCACAAGCTCACCGAGGCCACCGTGCGCCACCAAACCATCCTGGGCGGGCCCACCATGGTGGCCTACAAGGCCCGCTACGAGCTTCTCGGGTCGGGATCGAAGCCGTTTTCTCGCGGCCCTTGGGGGCGGCTCTTGGACGAGCTCGACGTGGCCGATCTCGAATCCGAGGCCGCTCACGGCTATTGGCTCGGCCCGGCCAGCCCGCACGACAACAACGCCGTCATGTGGCCTGCGCCCGAGGGCCACATGGTGGCCGACGGCGGTCGACGGCGGCGCGGCGTGGACCAGTTCTGGGTGACCCTGCCGCCGAGGAGCGCGGCGGTGATGGTCATGCGGGTCGCCTCGGCGCTGCCGCTCGAGGTGTGGATCGACGAGCGCCCCGTCGGCGTGGTGCGCACAGCCCCAGACGGCCCGGATGCGGCAGGCTGGGTGGAGCGCTGGCTTTCCGTGCCGCCCTCGGCTGCAGCGCGGCGTTTCGTGACCGTTCGCCCGAGCGCGCCAGGCGACTTCGCCTCCTTTCACTACTGGTGGTTTGCCGCGGCTCGTTAGGCGTCGCGACCGAGCGCGGGCACGGCGCGGTTTTGCCCTGGCTTGACGGTGCCAGGGGGGGGCGCTAGCTCATGACGCGGATCGGCTGCCCTTTTTGCAGCCGCTGGCAAACATGGGCCTGCTTCGTTCGACTCCGCTGCTGCTGGCGCTAGCGTGCGCCAATGCGGGCGCTTGCCAACCCCCGGTGGGGCCCGCGGCGGGCGGGGGAGCCGAGCCGCCGCCGACCGGCTCGGAGCAGAGCCTTGCGGGCGTGGACACGAGCGAGCTGACCGCGCGGGAGCGGCGGCTTTGGACCGAGCAGGTTTCCGAGCTTCTGGCGCCGTGTCCCGAGCTGGCCGTGTCGGTTGCGCAGTGCGTCCGCGAGCGCCGCGACTGTGCGGCTTGCCTGCCCGCGGCGCGCTTCCTCGTGCGTCAGGTCCGTGCTGGCAAGAGCGAGCTCGAGATCGAACAGCTGTACGAGGCGCGCTTTTCCCCCGACCGCGTGCGGACCATCGTGGTCGGCGACTCGGCGTCCCGCGGGCCCGCCGATGCGCCCGTCACGGTGGTCGAGTGGGCTGACTTCGAGTGCCCCGCCTGCCAGACGTTCTCGCACCTGCTCGAGCGGCTCGAGCAGCAGTTTTCCGGCCGGCTGCGACTGGTCTTCAAGCACTACCCCATGTCCTATCACCCCCACGCCGTGATCGCGGCCTGCGCCGCCTACGCCGCCCAGCAGCAGGGCGAGTTCTGGCGCATGCATCGGCTGCTGTACGATCGCTCGGATCGGCTCACCGAGCCCGACCTGATCGGCTATGCCGAGGAGCTCGACCTGGACGTGGCTCGGTTCAAAGGGGACATGCTCTCAGAGCAGGCACGCGAGTTCGTCGACAAGGAGCGGCGCCAGGGCGAAGGCGTGGGTTTGCGCGCCACGCCGCTTCTGTTCATCAACGGCCGTCAAGTACCCATCGGCGCGTTGGACAACGTCGGGCGCGAGCTCGAGGAGTGGATCCGGCTCGAGATCGAGCTCGCCGGGGCGGCGAAGCGATGAAGGTCACCGATCCCTGCGGTTGCTTTCCCACCGGTCGGCACTATCCGGGCATTGCGCACCTGCTCCGCGTGCGGGCCGTGGGGGTGGCCGAGGAGTTCGACGCCGATGGCGCGTGGATCGACCATCCCATTGCGCTCGTCGACGTCGAGACCACGGGTCGCGATTCCCGGACGGCGCGGATCATCGAGGTCGGCGTGGTCATCGGTCGCGGCGGCGAGGTCGAGGAGCAGCGCAGCTGGCTGGTCCACCCCGGCGTCCCCATTCCCGAGGAGACCACCGCGGTGCACGGCATCACCGATGCCGATGTGGCGAGCCAGCCGCCCTTTGCCGACGTGGCTGCCGAGATCGCCGAGGCCCTCCGCCCGGCCATTCCAGCGGCCTACAACGCCGAGTTCGATCGCGGCTTTGTGCTGGCCGAGATGGATCGGGCCGGCTTCCGGCTCGACGATCCGCCCCCCGCCCTGCGACCCGAGGTCGAGTGGATCGATCCGCTGGTCTTCGCCCGCGAGCTCTATCCCGGCAAGCGGAGCCGCGCGCTGGGCGCCATGTGCGAGCGGCTCGGCGTCGCGCTCGAGACGGCGCATCGCGCCACCGACGATGCCGAGGCGGCCCTGCGGGTGCTCTATGCCATGGCCTCTGACCCGCGCGTGCCCAAGACCTACGCGGCCCTCGTTCAGGAGCAGCGCCGCGCTGCGCGCGCGCAGGAGGAGGCCCGCCGCTTCTGGCGTCGCTGAATCGGCGAGCGCGATTCTGGGCCCCCAGGCATCGCCCCGGGTATCGCGAAGCGTGATTTCAGCCGCGGCCACCGATCGGGTGACAGCTCGCTCGGCATGGTCGATAGTATCCGGGAACCATGCAAGCCGTCGTCGCCCCGATCGCCGGTTACGGACGCTTTGCGCGTGGCGTGCCGCGCGGCGTGCTGGCGAGCGCGGCTGCGGTGGCTGCGCTCATGGCGGCCTTGCCAGCGTGGAGTCAGCCGACGCCCTTTCCCTGGCCCATGCCGCCGCGGCCGCCCGCCTTGGCGCCTACCTTGCGCCCCCCCACGCTGATGGAGCTGCCCGCGGTGGCGGTGGATTTAGCCGAGGCGAACCAAGCCCAGCCATCGAGCTCGCTGCGCGAGCGCCTGGGCCTCGAGCAGGGTCAGAGGCTGCTTCTTTCGGGCTCGGTCGACGATAGGCTTCGCGGGATCGAGCGGCTCGGAGGGGTGGGGACGGTCGAGGCCGTCGACCTGCTGGTCGAGGCCATGACGGCGGGCAGCGCGGTTCGCGCCCATCCGCGCACGCGGCTCGCGGGCGTGCGAGCGCTCGCCCCGGCTGCCGACCAACCGGAGGTGCGCAAGCTGTTAGTGCAGGTCATGAACAGCGCCTCGGCGGCCAAGCACGACGGTCCGCTGGCGTTCTGGGCTCGCTCGTCAGCAGCCATGGCGCTGGCCCGCACGGGCGATCGCGAGGCGTTCAAGGCACTGGTGGCGGCCCTCATCGGCGGAGGTCCGTTGGG
>CAYTYV010000189.1:0-11622 GCA_964441055.1 uncultured Polyangiaceae bacterium
GGCGATGGTGGTGTGATTGATCCAGATCCCGCGGCTGCGGAAGAAGGCGTCCACGCCAAGGCCCACGGGCGTGCCGCCGCGCCAAATCGAGATGGCGTGCTTCGGGCGGAAGCCTGTCTGGTACAGCTTCCTGCCCAGCTCGAAGGTGTCGATCAGGAACTCGTCGGGGTCGATGTGAATGATCTCGGGCATGGTCCCGCACCTGGGCGCGCGTACGTCGTCGGCGGCCCACCGTGCGGCCGCGGGCGTCCGAGCGCAAGCTCCCTCGTGTTAGTGTCTCGAGATGCCCCGCGACCTGATCGGCGAGCGCCTTCGCCTAGTCTCCCGCATGGCCCCCGAGCTGCTGGAGTATCAGCGTTGGCTCGGGGAGCATCCGCGGCCCGAGCGCGGCTCGCGCGACTACCTGTTCTCCGTAGAGCGACCCCGCTTCGAGCCGCGCAAGGACGACGTTCCCATCGTCGTCCCAGGCCTACAAGTGCGAGCGCGGCAAGGCCGAGTCCTGCTGGCCTGCCCGGAGCCGCCCGCCGAGGTGGAGCTAGCGGGGGTGTCGCGGCGCGATGCCGAGCGCGTGCTCGGCGCCATGGACGGCGATCGATGTCTCTTGGAGGTGCGATGGGAGGCGGGCGTCGGCTCGGACGTGCTCGCGCGCTTTCTGCGCGCCGCCTTCGGGCGGGTGGTGTTCGCTCCCGAGGCGGTGCAGGCTCTTGAGACGCGGCTTTCGGGCATCGAGATAAGCCGTTTTCCCTCGCCGCCCTACGCCATCGAGCGGCCCTACTGGGAGAACATGATCGCCGTGCGCGAGCGGCTGCTGGCGCGCGAGTCGGCGCTCGGCAATGTCGAGGCCTTCATCGAGCTTTTGACCGAGCTTCACGTGCTGGCGCTGATGGGGCCCACGCTGGCGAGCTTCTATCGTCCGGCCAGCCCCGCGGCCGATCGCGCGGTGGCGCCTGGCGCGCTCTACCTCGACGAGCCGCGCGTTCGACAGACCGAGCGAGGTGCGATCTTCCTCGACGGCCCGCGCGTCAACGTCTCGCTCATCGGCGGCGAGGGCTACCATCGCGCGCTGGCCGAGCAGCTAGGCGACGGCGAGGCGCTCGGCGAGGGCCGCGAGTTTGCCGCGGACGGGCTTTCGTGGGGGGCCTTCATGACCGCCCGCTCGGAAAAGGACGAGCGGCCCGGACCCTGGTTCTGCCCGCCGCGGCCCATCGAGCAGGCCCACTTCGAGTATCTGCGAGCCGAGCTCAGCAAAGCTGCCAGGGCCGCGCGGGAGGGCACGGCTAGCGAGGCGATCCGCCGAGTCGCTCGCTTCCATCAAGGCTTCGTGCGCCTTCATCCGTTCCGCTGCGCCAACCAGTCGCTCGCCATGAACCTGTCCAACGCCGTGCTCGGGCGCGCTCTGGGCGCCGGGATCCCACACCTGGTCCTGGACCACCTGGCGCTGCGGTTTGGTACCGAGGCCTACGAACAGCTCGTGCACCGCGCCGTGGCCGCGTTCGCGCTGCCCGAGGAACGTCCGGCCAAGCGGCTGGCCATCTTGCGCGAGCGCGCGCAGCGCTCCTTCGCCCTTATCGAGCGCGTATCCGGCTGTGCCGACGCGCCCGCGCGCGCTGCCGTCATCGAAGCCGACGCCGAGGCCGCTCGCTGGGCGCTGCTCGGCTAGCCCTTCCTCTCGGCCGCCTGCCCCGTCATCATGGCCAGACGCGCCATCTCCAGCCGCTCGATGAAGCGCTCGACCTCGGGCGCGGTCCAGGCCTCCACGAGGCGACAAAGCTCGGGCTTAGTGCGGGCTAGCGCCTCGGGCAGTAGGATGCCGAGGCCGAAGGCAGCGGGGATCTTGGCGAAGGAAAAGGCGTGCTTCGTCTGCGCCAGGTAGTCCTCCACCGCGGTGAGCACGCCATTGCGCGGCCCGCCCTCGCGCACGGCATGGCAAAGATGGGAATTATAGCCTCCCTCGGCGAGCAGCCCGGGCTCGGTGAGCGACAGCCCGCCCTTGGACCAGGGCTGTCGATGCGCTTCGGGGATCACCTCGGGCTGGTAGTACAGATCGCGGCGGCCATAGGGCCAGCCGACGTCGTGCACCAGCACCAGCGGTAAGGGTTGGCCGAGCTCGGCCGAGCGGCTCTCGAGCAGCCCGAGCTCGTGAAAGACCGTGTACCAGTTGTGATCGCCGTCGATGAGCACGGCCTCGAAGCGATCGATGGCGTGCAGCGCCATCAAGCTGGGCTGGCGATGGAAGACGAAGTGCCGCCCAAAGGCCACGCGACAGGCCCCGACGTCGAAGCGCGGGGCTGGATCGACCGCGTGCACGGTGGCGCCGCTCTGGCGCGCGAGCTCGAGCAGACGCCGAGTCATCTTGCCGCTCTCGGAGCCAATCTCGACGATGCTCCGGGGCGCCAGCGCCTCGAGCAGGGGTTTGAGGACGTCGGGCCAGAAAGCCAGCATGGGGCGAGTATGGGGCAGTGGCGACGGGAGGATCAATGAGCCTGGTCTGCGCGGTGGCCGGGGCCCAACCGATGTCATCACAACTCGGCCGTGTTCGTCCGTCCGATCGCCACCTGGTTCTCCTTGTTCAGTAGACGAACTATCGCTATTCTGTACGTGGTGACAGCGGAGAATATAGATAATCCGTGAGTTCTCCGAGCTCACCGAGCTGCTGGAGGACGAGCTCGACTTCCGCACCGACGCGGGCCAAGTCCTGTTCATCGACGAGGCGCAGGAGAGCCATCGGCTGGGTGGCTTCGTCCGGTTCATGAAGGAGGAGTGGCCGCGGGCCACGGTGCTGCTGTCCGGCTCGACCCTGACGCGGCTGTTCCGCGACGATGTCCGCTACCCCGTCGGCCGGGTCGAGCGGCTGATCCTGCGGCCCCAATCGTTCCAGGAATTCCTCCGCAGCCTCGGCAAGCCACAGCTAGCCGAAGCGATCGGCGCGGGCGATCTGCGTGCCATCTCGGCCCGTCGCCACCGCCAGCTGCTGGATCTGTTTGACCAGTTCCTCCAGACCGGCGGACTGCCCGCATATGCCGCGGCCCGGTTGCCAGTGCTGGCGACGTAACCGAGAGCCGCTCCTGCGGGTCGCGCCACGCGGGGTCGAGTTGCAGGAGGGCGGGGGGATCAAGCGACGCTATCGGCCTGCTCTCCCGCCGTCCGGCCGCACCACCTGTCCCACGGGTCCATCTCGCGGATCGCGATGCGCCAGGCGGCCGTCGTGCTCGGCCACGTGCTCTACCGCGGGTAGGGGCTCGCCCAGAAAGCGGGCGCCTCGGCGAGCGAAGAGCTCGGGCGCGCCGCTGCAGAGCACGCGAAGCTCGCCCGTTGCGCGGCAGCCCTCCTGGTCGAAGCGGGGGTGGCGCTCCAGCCAGTCGCCCAGGCGCTCGGCCACGAAGGGCGCGGGATCGACGATGGCCATCGCCGCGGGCAGCGCCGTGCGGATGGCTTCGGCCAGCATGGAGTAGTGGGTGCAGCCGAGCAGCAACGTGTCGATCTCGCCGAGCTCGCCGAGGTAGCGCATGACGGCCAAGCGGGCCACCTCGCTCTTTTCCCAGCCCTGCTCCACGATGGGGGCGAGCAGCGGGGTGGCGAGCTGCGTGACCCGATGCGGGCCCAGCTTGGCGATCTCGTCGACGTAGGTGCCAGAGGCGACCGTGCGCTCGGTGGCGATGATGCCGATGTGGCCCTGGCTCGAGGCCACCGCAACCTCGGCTCCCGGGATGGCGACCCCGAGAATCCGTCGGTCGCTCTGCGGCGAGCAGTAGCGCTGCTGCAGGTGGCGCAAGGCCACGCACGAGACGGTGTTGCAGGCCACCACGACGAGCCTGCAGCCTTCCTCGAACAGGCGCTCGAGCGCCTGCTCGGCGAAGTCGAGGACGGTGTTGGCGTCGCGGCCGCCGTAGGGCGCGCGCCCCGAGTCGCCGAGGTAGACGAAGTCGCGCTGGGGCAGGGCGCGGCGCAGGTGGCGCAGCACGCCGAGGCCGCCAAAGCCCGAGTCGTAGACGCCGATCACCGCGTCACTCTATCAGAAGCGGACCCTGCCCGGGCCCTTGACCGCCTGCTGGAACGAGGCGACAAGAGCGGCCGGATCCAGCGTTGGAGGCTCGAGCACTATGGCGAAAATTCAGCGAACCATCTCTCCCATCGACGGAAGCGTGTATGTGGAGCGGCCGCTGGCCGAGCCCGCCGAGATCGAGGCGGCGCTCGCGCGGGCCGCAAAAGCGCAGGCCGAGTGGCAGCGCAGGTCGGTGACCGAGCGGGTTGAGCTCGTCCACGCTCTGGTCGATGCCTTGATGGCCAAGACGGAGGCCATCGCCGAGGAGCTGAGCTGGCAGATGGGGCGGCCCATTCGGCACGCGCCGCTCGAGGTGGGCGGCGTGGAGGAGCGGGCCCGCTACATGGCCGACATCGCCGAGAGCAGCCTGGCCGACGTCCAGGTGGGCGAAAAGGAGGGCTTCGTACGCTACATCCGGCGCGAGCCCATGGGGGTGGTGTTCGTGGTGGCGCCCTGGAACTACCCCTTCCTTACCGCGGTCAACGCGGTGGTGCCCGCTATCCTGGCGGGCAACGCAGTGCTGCTCAAGCACTCGGCGCAGACGCCGCGGGTGGCCGAGCGCTTCAGCGAGGCCGGGCGCGAGGCAGGCCTTCCCGAGGGCGTGCTGGAGCACATCCACCTGAACCACGCAGGGGTGGCCGCGGTGATCGGCGATCCGCGCACGGGCCACGTGGCCTTCACGGGCTCGGTGGAGGGCGGGCATGCCATCCAGCGGGCCACGGCCGAGCGCTTCATCGTCGCGGGCCTCGAGCTAGGCGGCAAGGACCCGGCTTACGTGCGGGCCGACGCGCCCATGCCGCAGAGTGTGGAGACCCTGGTCGACGGCTCCTTTTTCAACGCGGGCCAGTCCTGCTGCGGCATCGAGCGCATCTACGTCCACGAGCAGATCTACGACGAGTTCGTGGAGGCCTTCGTCGAGCTCAGCCGCCAGTACGTCGTGGGTAACCCGCTCGAATCCGAGACCACCATGGGCCCGGTGGTGCGTCAGTCGGCCGCCGACTTCATCCGCGGGCAGGTGCGCGCTGCCGTCGATGCTGGGGCGCGCGCGCTCATCGACGAGCGCGCCGTCGAGGCCGCGCGCGAGGGCACGCCCTATCTCGCGCCGCAGGTGCTGGTGGACGTGGACCACTCGATGCGGGTCATGACCGAGGAGACCTTCGGGCCCGTCGTGGGCATCATGAAGGTCGGCTCGGACGAAGAGGCCGTGCGGCTGATGAACGACAGCGACTACGGCTTGACCGCCGTGGTCTGCACGCAGGATCTGGATCGAGCCGTGGCCATCGGCGAGCAGGTCGACACGGGCACCTTCTTCATGAACCGCTGCGACTACCTCGATCCTGCGCTGGCCTGGACCGGGGTCAAGGACACGGGACGCGGCTGCACGCTCTCAAGGGTGGGCTACGAGCACCTGACCCGGCCCAAGTCCTTTCACTTGAAGACGAGCGTTTCCTAGGGGACCGCGCAAGCCGACGGAGGCATCGACCATGGGCTCCGAGCCGATCAGCCTGCAAGGCAACTGGAACTACCCGACCGCGATTCGCTTTGGCGCAGGCCGCATCCGCGAGCTACCCGAGGCCTGCCGCGAGCTGGGCATGCAAAGGCCGCTGCTCGTCACCGATCCCGTGCTGGCCGAGCTGCCCATGACCGCGAGCTCCGTGGCCCTGCTCAGCGAGGCCGGCCTGGAGGCGGCGGTGTTCTCTGCCATCCGGCCCAACCCCATCGGCAAGAACGTGGCCGACGGGGTCGAGGCCTATCGCGAGGGCGGTCGCGACGGGGTCATCGCCTTTGGCGGCGGCAGCGCGCTCGACGCGGCCAAGGCGGTGGCGCTGATGGTCGGTCAGCGGCGGCCCGTGTGGGACTTCGAGGACGTGGACGACTGGTACACGCGCGTCGACGAGGCCGCCATGGCGCCCGTGGTCGCGGTGCCCACCACCTCGGGCACGGGCTCGGAGGTGGGCCGCTCCTCGCTCCTGGTGCACGAAGGGGAGCATCGCAAGGTGGTGATCTTCCACCCGAGGATGCTGCCCGCGCGGGTGATCTGCGACCCCGAGCTCACCGTGGGCATGCCCCCCAAGCTCACGGGCGCGGTGGGCATGGATGCCCTGAGCCACAGCCTGGAGGCCTTTTCGAGCCCCTTCTATCACCCGCAGGCGCACGGCATCGCGCTCGAGGGCATGCGGCTTTGCCGTCGCTCGCTGGTGCGAGCCTTTCGCGATGGCGGAGATCTCGAGGCCCGCGCCCACATGCTGGCGGCATCGCTCATGGGCGCCACCGCCTTCCAAAAGGGGCTCGGGGCCATGCACGCCGTCGCCCACGCCGCGGGTGGGCTCTGCGACGTGCATCACGGCACCACCGTCGCCACCATGATACCCTACGTGCTGCGCCTCAATCGCGCGGCCATCGCCGAACAGCTCGCCGCCTTGGCGCGCTATCTGGAGCTCGACGGCTCGGGCGTCGAGGCGGTGCAGGGCTGGGTGCTCGACCTGCGCCGCGAGCTCGGCATTCCGCACACCCTGGGCGAGCTGGGCGTGCCCGCGGACCGGCTGAGCGATCTGGTCGGCCGAGCCGTGGGCGATCCGACGGCGGGCACCAACCCCGTTCCGCTAGACGAGCGAGCCGCTACCGCGCTCATCGAGAAGGCCTTCGGCGGCGATCTCGACTAGAGGAGCCGCGTAGAGGAGCCGCGCCGCTCTTGCCTGCAACGGACTGCGCTCGCGTGGTAGCATGCCCCACATGTTGACCGATCGCCCGACGAGGACGGCCGCGCTCGCCGCATTGCTTGGGGCGGGGCTGATGGCCGCCTGCTCCGTCATCAACGCCCCTGAGGACCCCGTCGAGCCTTCGACCGGGAGCGGGATGCCGGGCGGCACGGGGGGCGCCGCAGGGTCTGGCGGCGGCGGTAGCTCGCCCTGTCCCCCAGATGAGGTGTTCTGCGGCAACACCTGCATCGATCCGCTGACCAACAGCGAGCACTGCGGCGCCTCGGGCGACTGCGAGAACGAAAACGCGGGCATGGTCTGCCCCCCCGGGATCCCGTGCGAGGACGGCGAGTGCGGCAAGCCCATCAACCCCGAGGGCTTCCCGGTCGAGATTCCCGGTACTGCTGGCGGCTACAGCGACCTGGCGCTGGATCCGGACGGCCACCTGCTTGTGCCCACCCAAAACGGCCGCAGCTTGATCCGCATCTCTCGCTTCGACGCTGACCAGGACACCTTGGTGGCGGGCATCGGCGATGCGGGAAGCGTTCTGGTCGCCGTGGCCTACGACTTCTTCCGCGATCAGGTCTTCGTAGGCGGCGCCGACGCCAGCGGAGGGCCGGTCTTCCAGGTCGACGTCGGCAACGGCTCGTGGGAGCAGATCGCCACTCTCGAAGCCCCGCACCGCATCACCTCGCTCGCTGTGGCGCCCGAGCCGTACGAGCCGTACGGCGGGCACGTGATCGCCTCGACCTCAGGCGGCGACATCGTCGCCATCAATCCCGACGAGCCCACCGAGATCGAGCTGATCACAACGCTGCTACCGTGGGTCGGGGATCTGGCCTTTGCGGCCGACGGCACGCTCTACGCTGCGGGACATGCCGTGGCCGATCCGGCCGTGCACGTGCAGACCGTGGCGCCCGACGGCACGGCCGAGGTGTTCGCAACCGGCTTCGAGTCCCCAGACGGGCTGTGGGTGGACGAGCTCGGCAGCCGCCTGTTCGTGGCCGACTCGGGGGCGGGCACGCTCTATGCGGTGAGCATTCCCGGGGGCGAGCTCACCGTGATGGCGAACGAGGTTGACTTCAACGTAGGTTACTACGCCAGCGGGCTGGCCTTCGACGGAGCGCAGACCCTGGTGATGTCCACAGGGGAAAGCGAGACCGTCTTGACCATCGAGGCGATGACGATCCCGCTGCCAGCCCAGTAGGCGCTGGTGGGAGCCGGTTGCGCCGCGCCGACGCTCGCGCTCGGCTCGGGCCCGAAGGCAGGGGAAGGCCTGAAGAGCAGGCATCCCGGCCGATCCCGTTGCGCCGCGGGCCCGAGTGCGATAGCTTGTTCAGGATCGCGAGGGAACCTTGAAGAAAAACAGCACCTTGCCCGCCTTGGCGGGCGTCATAGGGATCCTCGTAGCGGTCGGCGTGTCTGCTGGCGGCTGCGGGGGTGGGTCGTCTACCAACGGCAACGGGACCGGGACCGGGACGCCTACGGCGACTGGCGGAGGCGGCTCGGGCGGCGGTGCCGGTTTGACCGGAGGCGGAGGCTCCGGCCTTACCGGAGGCGGCGGCACGGGGGGCGACGGCGGCGCCGGAGGCGGCGGACCGTCCGCGCACTTCAGCGACCACGAGCTGGTCAGCGCTGGCGACGTGGTCGAAAGCACCAACTACTCGATGGTGTTCTCCTTGGGGCAACCCACCCTGCACCAAGGCGACTGTGAATCGGCGAACTATCGCCACATCGGTGGGCTTGTCGGAGTCGTCGGAGGTCAGCCATGACAGAGCGAGCAAAGAACATTCTACTGGGACTGGTGGCGCTGACGGCAGTGATGCTCTGCGCCGAGACCGCGGGCGCCCAGGCGGTGCCGATGACGCTGACGATCCAGGGCCGCTTGTACGACTCGGGCACGGGCGCGCCGATCAGCGATACGCTTACGGTGACCTTCAACATCTACGACGACGCGGGCGACACCACGCCCGCCTGGACGGAAGAGCATAGCGTCGAGTTCGTCGACGGCTACTACAGCCAGGTGCTGGGTGGCAGCACGTCGTTGACCGACGTCTTCGACGGCTCGGTCAAGTACGTGGGCGTCAAGGTGGGCGCGGACAATGAGATGGATCCGCGCGCCGAGATCCACTCTGTGCCGTACTCGATCCTGGCCGGAGACGTGCTGGGCGATATCCACCCGAACTCGGTGAGCGTGGGCGGCGACACGATCATCAACTCGAGCGGCGAGTGGGTGGGCGAGACCACGGGCTTGGTGGGACCGACCGGTCCAACCGGACCAGCGGGCGCCAACGGGCCGACTGGTCCGACCGGGGCGCAAGGGTCCCCGGGCGCGCAGGGGCCGACCGGGCCAACGGGACCGGCTGGAAGCAGCTTCTCGATCTACGAAAGCTACTATGACTCCTCCTGGACGGCGTCATCGACCACGGCCGCCTGGGTCTCTGGCACGGGCAACCTGAGCATCGGCGCGGGCAGCTACGTGCACGTGATGTGCACCTTTGGCTACGGCGGGCAGTCGAGCGGGACCGACGCGGAGATCGATGGCTACTTCTACCCCTGCTATCGATACGGCTCGGGGACGCCGACTCTCGGCAATCAGCAGTTCTTCAACGACGAGTGGGTCAACTCCACCAACACCCAGAGCGGAGCCGTGGCAGACGTGTTCTACTTCGGCTCGTCCACGACTCGAGCGTTCGGACTGTGCGCCCGCAACCGGTATACCAGCGACCACCCGGTCTTCATTCTCGACATCCAGTGCACGGTGATCGACCGGTAGACGCATCGACGCGTCTCGCCGCGAGCCGCTAGTCGCTCAGTGCGCCTCGTCCCACCGCTCGGCCGCGCCGCTGTCCACCACCAGGGGCGCGTCGAGTTCCATGGCGGTAGACATTTCCTGCGAGGCCATGGCCTGGACTGCTTCGACCTGGTCTTGGTCCACCTCGAAGAGCAGCTCGTCGTGCACTTGCAGCAGCATCCACTGGCCAGGGTGCTCTTCCCGTAGGCGGCGGTCGATCCGGATCATGGCCTTTTTGATGAGGTCGGCGGCCGAGCCCTGAACGGGCGTGTTCAGCGCGATACGCTCGGCCGCGCTGCGCTCGTTGAAGCTGCGGCTGTGGATCCCGGGCACGGGCCGCCGCCTGCCGAGCAGGGTCTGGACGTAGCCCTGGTCCTTGGCAAAGGCGAGCACGCGCTCCTTGTACTCGGCGATCTCGGGGAAGCGCTCGTTGTAGCGCTCGAGATAGCGGGCGGCCTCGGGACGGGTGATCCCCGTGGTCTGGGCCAGGCCGTGCGCGGTCTGGCCGTAGATGATGCCGAAGTTGACCGCTTTGGCG
Source organism: uncultured Polyangiaceae bacterium (assembly GCA_964441055.1). GTDB lineage: Bacteria > Myxococcota_A > Polyangia > Polyangiales > Polyangiaceae > JACQWT01. The sequence continues at coordinate 10,074 of CAYTYV010000189.1, forward strand.
ATGCGGCGCTGCTCTCGGCTTACCTGTGCTGGCGGCACGCCGAATAGACTCGCGGCGGTCTGGGCGTGCACATCCATGCCTGCGGCAAAGGCCTCGGCAAAGCCGCCGCGGCCGCCGCACAGATGGGCCAGCACGCGAAGCTCCACTTGGGAGTAGTCGCAGGACAAGAGCAGCCGCCCGGGCGGGGCGCGGAAGGCGTGGCGGATGCGGCGGCCCTCCTCGGTGCGCACGGGGATGTTCTGCAGGTTGGGCTCGGTCGAGGCGAGCCTTCCGGTGGCGGCGGTGGTTTGCGAGAACGAGGTGTGAAGGCGTCCCGTGCGAGCGTGGACCAGATTGGGAAGGGGGTCGACGTAGGTGTTCTTGAGCTTGACGAGCCCGCGGTAGTCCAAGATGGCGCGGGGAAGCTCGTGCAGGTGAGCGAGCTGCGCGAGCACGCGCTCGTCGGTAGACGGGCCGGTCTTGGTCTTCCTGACGACGGGCAGGCCGAGCTCGTCGAACAGGATCCGGCGGAGCTGGGGCACCGAGCCGATGTTGAACGGCTCGCCCGCGATGCGGTGGCAGCGTTCCGCAGTCTCGCCGATGCGCCCTTCGAGCTCCTCGGAAAGCCGCGCTAGCTCGTCCGTGTCCACCGAGATGCCGCGCTCCTCCATCCGCGCCAGCACGGCGACGAGCGGCAGCTCCACCTCGCGGTAGAGCGGCTCCAGCCCGTCGGCCTCGAGCCGCGGGGTAAGCCGTTGGTCGAGCAGCCAGGTCACGTGGGCGTCCTCGGCGGCGTAGTCGCGCGCCTGCTCGAGCTCGACCGCGGCAAAGGTCTTGTCCGCGGGGACGGCGTCTTCGTAGGCGATCATCTTGTGCTCGAGGTGAAGAAGCGCCAGGTCGTCCAGGCCGTGCGAGCGTCGCTCGGGGCTCAATAGGTAGTCGGCCAAGAGGGTGTCGCCATCGATGCCTTGAAGCTCGACGCCGTGCTGGCGGAGCACCGCTAGGTCGTACTTCAGGTTCTGGCCGGTCTTGCCTTTGGCCGGGTCCTCGAGCAGGGGGGCCAGGGCTTGGCGCACGATCTGCCAGGAAAGCTGCTCGGGCGCGTCCGGGTAGTCGTGGCCGATGGGCAGGTACCACGCCCGCTCTCCGTCGCAGCAAAAGGAAAGCCCCACCAGCTCGGCCTCGAGCGGGTCGAGCGAGGTCGTTTCGGTGTCGATCGCAAAGCGGGCGGCTTGAGCGAGCTCCCCGACGAGCTCCTCTAGATCGCGCTCGGTCAGGCATGATCGATAGCCCTCGCGGCTCAGCCCGGCCATGTGGCCGCCGAGCTCGCGGAGCAGCGAGCGGAAGTCGAGCTCGTGCAGAATGCCCCGCACGTCCTTTTCGGGCGGTGGGTAGACCAGGCGGAGCTCGTCCAGGCTGAGCTCGATGGGCACGTCGGTGACGATGGTGGCGAGCTTCTTGGACAGGTAGGCGCTGTCGCGCCCCGCGCGCAGCTTCTTTTGCATGCCGGGGGGCTTGATCTCGCCCAGGTGCGCGTAGATCTCGTCCAGCCCGGCGTACTCGCCGAGCA
>CAYTYV010000190.1:0-11510 GCA_964441055.1 uncultured Polyangiaceae bacterium
GCTTCTGTACCCGCGTGACCGTGATGATGATGGGACAGCGGGCAATGGGGGTGAAGGGGGCGAAGCCCGTGTCGATCCCGACCATTCCCACGCTCGTCACCATGGCCGAGCCAAAGGGGTCACGCGGCAGGCCCAGGCCCGGAAGGTGCCAGTTGAGCTTGTTGGTCAGAAAGGACATGAGCCAGAGGATCATGCGGACCCCCCACAGCGGCAGCGTCTGGAACAAGCCGCGGCTGCGGCGGAATGCGGGATCCTCGTCCTTGCGGATCTTGCGCGCGGCCCCCCGGAGCTTGCCCTCGAGCTCGGCGAGCGAGAGCGCGTCGGCGCCCTCGATCTTGGTGCCGGACAAATCGCGACCCCCTTCGCCTGTGGCGACCTGGCAGAAGATGTCGATCCGGTTGCGCAGCAGAATGCGACTCCACCCAATCTTGGCGTTCGCCTCGGGATAGCGCGCAAAGGTCAGTGCCAGGGCGCGCACCACCAGGTGCGTTACGGTCACCTTGCAGTCGTTTTTGGCGTTGTACTGCTCGAGCAAGGCCAGCGCTGGCGCCATGTCGATGTCGAGGTTGCCGTAGATGTGAGGGTCGTTGGGCGGCTTCCACATGGCCGCGGCCAGCTTGCGGAAGCTCGATGGATTGTCCAACCGTCGATAGTAGCCCATGGAAGACCCCCACGCGTCGCGAGCTACCTCAGCATGCCCGAAGTGCGGCTTGCTGGCGAGCGCCTTGGCTCGAGGCGCGGCGAGCTCACGCTCCGTCGATGGCTGCGACCTCGACTGGGATCCCGTCGAGCACGGAAGTTCCGCTGGGGGCGTCGTAGAGCCCATCGTCGGTGATGTCGTTCATGCTCACCCCGGGGTCTGCAGCAGCCACGGCTAGCCGGACGCCCGGTCGATGATGGCCCCAGCCAAATGCCAAGCTCACCACGCCTGGCATCATCTCGTCGGTGAGCTCTACGGTGGTTTCGATAGCGCCCACGCGGGAGCGAAGGCGCACCAGGGCGCCATCGTCCACGCCGCGCTGACGGGCATCGTCGGGGTGCATTTGCAGCGTGGAGCGAGCGCCGCCGCGCGCCAGCTTGGGCTGGTTGTGAAGCCACGAGTTCATGCTGCGCGGCGTGCGGTGGCTGACGAGCTGTAGCGAAGCGTCCCCGTCGAGCTCGCCCGACTCGAGCGCGGCCTCGAAGCGGTCGAGCTCTCCTCGCACGATGGCGGGCACGAGATCGATGCGTCGGCTGCGCGTGGCCAGCACCTCGGAAAGCCGAGGCTGCAGCGGGCCGAGGTCGATGCCGTGGGGCCGAGCTCGTAGCTGCCGAAGCGAGAGGCGATGCGGCCCCAGGCGCAGCAGCAGGTCGAGCGCCCGCGGTGGCGATAGCGCACGCCCGATGAGCCAGGAGCGAAGCCTTCCGAGCGCCCTCCTCCCAGGGCCGCGATGACGGTCGAGCTGCTCGGCGAGCTGGGTGGCGATCTCCCAGTCGTCGCGACGATCGGGCCCCTTGGCGAGCACGGGCGGGCAGTAGCGGGCGCCGTTGTGGATGCACAGGGTGTACTCGAGCAGAGGGTAGTGATCGCTCTCGAGCGCGCTCGCTGGCGGCAAGATGAGCTGCGCGTGGCGGGTGGTCTCGTTGAGGTACCGATCGATGGCCACCATGAACTCGAGCTCGGGCAAGAGCCGCTCGAGCCGTCGACCGTTGGGCAGCGACAGGACCATGTTGCCCGCCCAGGTGACGAGCGCCTTGATTCGACCTGGCCCAGGCTGCTCCAGCTCGTCGGGCAATGCCGCCACGGGTAGCTCGCCGTTGAATTCCGGTAGCCCGCTCACGCGGCTTCGCCACCGCGCAAAGCTGCCCGTCTGGCCGATCCGTTTGGCCAGGCTCGCCAGATCGACCGCGGGCGTCGGAAACATCATCCCGCCAGGACGGTCGAGGTTGCCCGAGGCAATGCTCAAGGCATCGATGGCCCAGGTGGACAGCGTGCCAAATCGCTGGGTGCAGGTGCCCATGCGCCCGTGGCAGGCCATCGAGTCGGCCCGGGCGATCAAGGTGGCGACCTGCTCGATGTCGCGGACGGAGATCCCCGTGACCGAAGCGGCGCGAGGCGGTGCGAAGCGCTTTGCGATGCGCCCGAGCTCGGCGAGGCCAGCGGCGCTTTTCTCCAGGCGCGCCAGCGGCAAATGGCCGCGGCGTTCGAGCACGTGCAACACCGCCAAGAGGAAGGCCGGATCCGTTCCCGGTCGGATGAAGATGTGCTGATCGGCGAGCGCGGCGGTTTCCGTGCGTCGGGGATCGACCACCACGATGGTGCCGCCGCGCTCCTGGATGGCCCGCAGTCGTCGCTTGATCCCGGGTGCGCTCATGGCGCTGCCATTGGAGACGACCGGGTTGGCGCCGATGATGAGCAGCAAGTCGGTGCGCTCGAGGTCGGGCACGGGCACCGCCGCCTGGTTGCCGTACATCAGGGTCGAGACCAGCATGCGCGGCAGAGCGTCCACGGAGTTAGACGAATAGACGTTGCGCGTCTGCAGGGCGCTGACGAAGGGCATCAGCGCCAACATGGTGCCGTAGTGGTGCACCACGGGATTGCCCCAGTAAAGCGCCAGGGCATCGCTTCCGTGGCGAGCCTGCACCTGGGCCAGCCGCTCGCCCGCCCAGCCGAGCGCCTCGTCCCAGGGCATGGCTTGCCAGTTGCTGCCGCGGCGGCGCAGCGGGGTCCGCAATCGATCGGGGTCGTGGTGCAGGTCCCTTTGAGCCGCACCCTTGGGGCAGATGTGCCCGCGGCTCAGCGGGTCCTGCGGGTCGCCGCGAGCTCGGCGGACCTGCCCACCCTCCACCTCGAAAATCAGCCCACAGGCCGCGTCGCACAGGTTGCACAGGCCAAGTCGTTGCTCAGGCATGGTGTATGGACAATCCTACTCGTTTCCTCCGCCTTCGCGGCGGTCCTTGTCGAGCTTGCGGTAGTGCTCGGCCTCGCGGTCGGACAGGCGGCCCTCGATGATGAGGCGACGGATTTGCTCGCCGTCCACGTCGCGCGCGGCGCTGTCCGCTTTGGGCAGGCCTGCGGCGCGGCCGCTCGGAGCAGTGGGCACGAAGGCAACCTGGGCCGCGACGAGCGCGGCCACCAGGGCCACGGCCAGGACGAACAGCCGGTCGCCGTTACGCACGGGCGCCATGGCCATCCTCCACGGTCTGCTTTTCGAGGCTCGGCGGACGCGTCGCGCCGAGGCCGGTCGCGCCCGAAAGGCAACGGTTGCACTGCAGGCAGTCGACGTCGTGCTTGGAGCGCACACCCAGCTCGCAGTTTCCGTAGGCCTTGGAGCGGGCCAGGCCGAGCAGCAGGCCGACTTTGTTGAAAAGGTGTAGCAGCGCGCCTACGGGGCAGAAGTAGCGACACCAGAAGCGAAAGTAGTGAAGGCACAGCAAAAGCAGCGAGGCGAGCAGCAGAAAGGTCCACAGCCGGTAGCTGCCCGAAAAGGCCGCGGCCAAGGGGTCGAAGGCCCGTGCCGCCTCTGAGCCGCTAAGGGCATAGCCGCCGAGCACCAAGCCGAGCAGCAGGTACTTCAGGTAGCGCGCGCGGGCAGAGAGCTCGGGCGAGATGGTGGTCGTCGCCCGTCGGGCGGCGCGGCGCAGGATCCAGAACGCGCCTGCGAGCAGCAGGCCGAGCAGCAGATCTCGGCCGAGGCGGCTCGCAATGCTGGGCAACACGGCTGCGGCCGCGCGATCGACCAGCCAAAGGGCCAGGCCGAGGGCCAACGCCGCACGCAGCCAGCCAAACCAGCGCGACGCCCCCGACCGTGCGCCCCGCTTGGATGCGCCAAAGACCAGCTCCTGGGCCGCGCCAAAGGGGCAGAGAAGCGCGCAGTAGACTGGACCGAAGGCCACGGCGAGCGCCCCTACGCCGACGATCAATGCGAAGACCGGTAGGTTGGCCAGGCTGGGCAGGCGCAGGCTGGAGAGCTCGGTCAGGTGAAAGAGCGAGAGCTGCAGGTTGAAGACCAGGCCTGCCAGCGCCAGGTTGAGGGCCAGAAAGGCCGTGCGCGCTCGGCGCGAGCCACGGAGGTAGACGGGAAGGGCCAAGGCCAAGGCCAGCACCACGTAGATCGCCTCGGCGTTCCAGGGCGACGGGCCCTGGGAGTCGGTCGGCTCGTTCTCGACCTCCATGCCGAACGCACCGCGACCGAGCGCCTCCTTGGTGCGATTGACCGTCTCGACGGCGGCCCGGCTGGTCACGGTGGCGCCCGTCATGGCGTCGAGCTCGTGCTCGGTGCTCGCGCTGCCCGAGTCGACGAGGCGGAAGCGCTGCTGGATGCTCTGGCCCTCGAAGCGGCCGAGCCAGCTGCCGATGTCGGCGATGTAGCTCGGTGTCTCGTTGGAGGACAGCAGCTCCACCCGACGGATGGTGCCGTCGGCGTCCACCGAGACCAGCAGGTTGAGCGGTCCTGCGTAGCCGAGCACCTCGTCGGCCACGGTGAGCGACGAGCAGGTGGCGTTGTGGTGCTCGGCGGCGTCCTTGGCAAAGGCGCGGTAATGGAGAAAGGGATCGACAATGGCCTCGAAGCGCTCGGCCTCGACCGCCACGTCGAGCTTGCGCCGATCGATGTGCGTTCCGGGCTCCTCGGCCGCGCCGCGCAACAAGGCGGCGACGAGGGTCACCGAGACCACCGCGCCCAGCAGCAAGTACGAAAGCCCGAGCCACGGAAAGGAAAGCGATCGCGCGCGCGCGTCGGCCTGGGCAGGCGCGCGCAAGAGCCGCACGGTCCGTAGGGCACGAGCGGCTGCCTGGCAGGGCCGCTTTTCGCCCAGCACCAGCGGGACAGCGGCCGTGGCGAGCAGCGCGGCGATGATGCCCGCGCTCGCCTGCATACCCAGCACGGGGACCATCAGCGCGCCCACCAAGGCGGCGCCCAGTGCAGCCCCCCAATGGTCGGCCGACTCCAGCAGCGAGCCCAGGCGCCCCGCACCTTGGAGCGTGGGCTCGGCCACGGCCCCGGCCACCGGGAATGCCGCACCGCAGAGCAGCCCGCTGGCTCCGAAGAGCGCATAGTACAACGCCCGCGCCGCCCTTGGCTCGAGCGTTGCGAGCCAGCCGACCGCCGCGGGGATGGCCAGCGTCAGGAGCACGAGGGCCGCGACGATGCCCAGCCCCCAGCCGACTGGCCTTTTCACAAGAGCGCGTCGGCCGATCGCGCCGCCCAAGGCCAGGCCGATCATGAATAAGGCCCCAATGAGCCCGATCTGCTGAAAGAGCACGCCGAAGCGGTTTTGGAAGGCGTAGAACAGGACGATCTGCAGCCCCATCGACGAGAGGCCAAAGGTAAAGAGCAGCCAGGAGGCGCCGAAGCGCCGAATCTTGGGGGACGGGCCGCCGAGCGCGCCGAGATGCCCGCGAAGCAGCAGGAACACCACCACGGGCAAAAGCAGCAGCCACGGGCCCGCCTGCCGCGCGGCTCGCAATAGCGCCACCAGCGGCGAGTCGGTCTCGCGTCCCAAGACCAGCAGGTTGAGGAAGTAGGTCACGGGTCGGGCGTCGCGGTTGAGCAGCGCCTCGGGCTCGTGCTCGGCGCGCTGGCGGTAGGCCTCGGCCACGAACTCGACGCGCCCTGGATCGAGCAGCGAGCTGAATCCCTCGGCTGGAAAGCGCCGCGGGTGCACGCGCAGGGCGGCATAGCGCTGGGCGAGCCTATCCGGGTCGAGCTCGACGACTCTTGGCTCCTCGGCGGCCAATAGCCAGCTTTCTTCGCCCGGGGTGGCCCGCACCTCGCCAAAGACGCTTTCGAGCGTGAGCAGCACCGATGCCCCGTAGCTCGCGAGCTCGGTGCCCAGCGCGTTTTCGCCCGAGCTTATGCGGGTGACCAGCACGCCGCCAGGCTCGAGGAGCGCGCTTGCCGTGCGGTAGAACTCCTCGGTGTAGTAGCGGTTTAGCTGGGCGGTATCCGGGTCGGGCAGGGCCACCACGACCAGATCGAAGCGCTCGGTCCCCCCTTGGGCGAGCTCGCGAACGAACAGGCGCCCGTCGGTGAAGGCTACGCGAACGCGCGGATCGGCCATGGCCTGGCGCTCGGCCTCGGGCAGGTGGGGCTCGGCCAGCCGGTAGGCTGTTTGGTCGGGCTCGACGTAGGTCAACCGCTCGAGCGGGTAGGCCAGCATCTGCCTCGCCAGGCCTTGGGCGCCGCTTCCGAGCAGCAGCACGCGGCGGGCGCTTCGCGGCTGGCTCATCAACAGGGCGGCTCGCATGGCCTCGAGCTGCTCGTCGGGAAAGCTCGCGACGATGCGGCCGTTGGATAGCAGCAGCAGCTGCTCGCCGCGCCGCGCCACGGCGGCGTTTTGATAAGGCGTATCGCGCGAGGCAATGAGCGTTGCCTCGGGTAGCAGTGCGCTGAAGCGCCGCTCGATGGAGGAGCGCCCCAGCCGCTCGCCCAACGGCGTGAAAAGCCCGACCGCGGCCGCCACCAGCACCAGGCCGTGAAGCAGCGCCTCGTGGCGCCGTCGGGCGCGCGCCGCCAGCCAAAGCCCACCTGCGCAGAGCAGCATGGCCGCGCCCAGGCCGATTTCTACCGGGGGCACCAAGCGAGCCAGCGCCGCGGTGATCAACAGCCCGCCGAAAAAGGCGCCCAGCGCCTCGAGCACGTAGAGACGGGTCACGGCGGCAGCAGCGCCGAGCTGCGATTGGCCCTTGTGCACGGCCGCGCAGCCGGCTGGGAAGAGCAGGCCTGTCGTCAGGCTCACCGGGGCGTTCGATAGCGCGGTCCACAGCGCCAGCGAGCCAGGCGGGAAGGGCTCGGCCGGGGGCACGCCCGCGAGCTGGCGCAGCGAGCGAATGAGCAGGATCTGGACCAGCAGCGCCACCGGGTAGAGCGCCAGCAGCCCGGCAAAGCGATCGGCCAGGGCGTTCAGCCAGCTTCGGCGGGCCAGCACTGCCGCGGCTCCCAGCGCGATCCAGGCGAACCACGAGGCGTAGAACAGGCCCACCGCCAGCTCGTTGCCGTGGTGGACGACCAGGTATTCCCGAAACAGGATCGCCTGCGCCGCCAGCGAGAAGGCGCCGATCAGGACGAAGAGGATCGGGATCATCGCCTTGGGCTGGGGGACGCTGGGAGCGCTGCCGTTTGCTTTCTCCGCTCAGAACACCAGCGCCTGGAAGGTCTCCATCTTGGCGCCCTCGCGCCAGCCGTCCGGGTCCAGGCGAGCTTTGGTTGCCAGATGGGTCAGGGTCTGCTCGAGGTTCCAGCCCTGCTCGGGCGCGACCTGGGGCAGGAACACCGCTTGCTTCCCGCCCTTGCGCAGGATGATGCCGTCGCGGCCCAGCACGATCTCGGCCGCGCTGGCAACCGGCTTGGGCTCGGTCAGCACCGAGATCTCGATGTCGAGCTCCGCGAGCTCGTCCGCGGTGACCGGGCTGAAGCGGTTGTCGTTGGCGGCGGCATCGCGGGCGCGACCAGCAATGCCTTGGTGAAGCGGTCCCCGCGGCAGGATGTTGCCGATGCAGCCGCGGAGCTGGCCGTGCTTTTTGAGCGTGACGAACACACCGCGTTCTTTTTGCAGGCCCGGGCCCAGAAGCAGGTCGGAGTTGCGCGGGTCGAAGCGAATGCCGTGCCGCACCCATTGCTCCACGCTGCGCTGGGCGATGTCGTGGGCGGTTTGCTTTTCCGCCGCGCTAAGCTCGGTCCCGGTCGACGCGGCGCCCGTGGTGGGCACGCAGCCGGGCGAATGGGCCTTGTCCGGGGGAGTGCCGCGCCACGGCGAGCCGCGCAGGGCGATCGACAGGTAGCTCACCGAGCTATGGTAGTCGCCCGTGATGCGGCCCGAGGTGTCGTAGCGCAGCAGCGTGGCGCTGGCGTCGTCGGGCAGCATGGCGAGCACGACGGCGATGGGCAAAAAGCCGCAGATGGTATCGCCCGTCTTCTGCTTGTGGGCGAACAGCCCGTCGACGTCGCGACGCTCGATGCTGGCGTAGGCCGTCATGGCGAGCTTCTCGAGCTCGGCGGGCACCTCGCTCTGAAACGGCACGTAGCCGAAGTTCGAGCCGTAGTGGGTGAAGTCCGAGGAGGCGACCACCAGGTCGTCGGCGCCGACCAGCGCGCGAAGCTCGGCCGCAGCCTGGTCCACCTCGGCGCGCGACAGATGTCCCACCAGCATGGGAACGATGGCGAATGGCTTGGGCAGCACGTGCTGCAGAAACGGTAGCTGGATCTCGAGGCAGTGCTCGCGGCGATGGGCCTCGGGATGGGAGCTGAAAAGCGGCGAGGCGAGCAGCTTGTCGGCCACGGCGCGGTCGATGGGCACGCGCCCTAGCGGCGTCTCGTAAAAGGCGTGGTCGGGCAGCGAGATCCCGTCGACCTGCGCTCGGTGCGCGGGGCCGATGAGGTAGACGCGGCGGTAGGCCCTCTTGCCCAGGGTCTTGTAGGCGTAGGCCGCCGTGGGCCCCGAGTAGCGGTAGCCAGCGTGCGGCGCGACGAGCGCGATGGGGGCGGGCTCGGCGGGCTCGGCGGCTTTGGACAGGTAGCCGTCGAGCGCGCGCTCTAGCGCGGCGGGCTCTCCGGGGTACCAGCTTCCGGCAATGGCGGGGCGACGAACGCTGCCTTGGGCGGGCTTGGTTCCAGGGGGGCATCGGTGATCTGCACTCATGGCGGGACTCTCGCGGGAGATCGGCTCCTTGCGCTCGCATTGGCACGAGCCGGGGAGCATGGCGAACAAAACGAGCAACGCGGCGAGCGACCAAGGGCGGGCCTGCCCCCGGCTGCGTGACGGTGGCGCTAGAAAAGGGCGACGGGGAGGGCAAGCGTTCATGGGTCAGCCCGCCAGGTGGGGGGCCGCAGCGATGCGCTCCTCGTCCAGGCGAACGACCGTGGGCCGACCGCGAGCGGGCGCCTGGCGGCGGCGTTGTGCGACTGGCCCTGCGGACGGTGGGCGCCGACCGCGGCCGCGGAAAAAACGCGCGGCCCAGCAGGCCACCAGCGCTGTGGCGATCGTCGCGACCAAGCTTCTGCGAGCGAGGCTCATGTCCAGACCCCGGCGATCTCGCGGCCGCACTCCACGCAGCGGCCATCCTTCAGGCTCCTTATTCGGGTACGGTATCCGACCCGCTGGATCAACACCGCGCCGCAGTCCGGACAGACGGTGTGCTCGCCTGCCGTACCGGGGACGTTCCCCACGTAGACGTAGTGCAGCCCTTGTTCGAGCGCGGTCTCGCGCGCCTCGAGGAGCGTGCGGGTGGGCGTGGGCGGCAGGTGGAGCATCAGGTGCCGCGGCGAAAAGCGCGACAGGTGAAGGGGAGTGTCTGGCCCCAGGTTGCGCACCATCCAGCGCGCCATCTCGGCGATGAGCTTCGGCGCATCGTTGAGCCCGGGAATGATCAGGTTGGTGACCTCTAGCCAGACGCCCATTTCCCTGGCCAGCACCAGGCCATCCAGCACGGGCTTGAGGCTGCCGCCCGTGATGTTGCGGTAGAAAGCGTCGTCAAAGGATTTGAGATCGGTGTTGGACGCGTCGACGACCTGGTAGATCTCGGCGAGCGGCTTGCGATTGAGGTAGCCCGCCGTCACCAGCACATTGCGCAGCCCTGCTTGCCGCGCGAGCTCGCTGGTCTCCTTGGTGTACTCGTAGAAGACCAAGGGCTCGGTGTAGGTGTAGGCGATGGAGGGGCAGCGTCGCCGCCTCGCCAGCGCCACCACGCGCGCGGGCGGCAGCTCGAAGGCCTCGGCCTCCTCGGGGTTTTGCTGCGAGATCTGCCAGTTCTGGCAGTGCTTGCAGTGCAGGTTGCACCCCACGGTGGCGATGGAGAAGATGGCGGTGGCGGGCAGGAAGTGGAACAGCGGCTTTTTCTCGATGGGATCGACGTGCACGGCCGACGGCATGCCAAAGGTGGTGGCGAGCAGGCGGCCGTCCAGGTTGATGCGCACGCGGCAGTCGCCGCTCTGCTCGGGAGCGATGCGACACATCCGCGGACAGAGCGTGCACTCGACGATCTCAGAGGCCACGGTAATCCCCGCGCGTAGCCGGATCCCTCGGTACCTTTAGCCCCACCTTTAGCCCCGGCTAGAGGTAAAGGCCAGCGCTCCGCCTACTCCGGTATCGGAGGCACCTCCACGGTGTTGATGGGATTGACCCCCGCGCCAGCCGGGTAGGCATAGGATACGTAGCTGGTGTTCGGGTTCGGCAGCACCGAGAAGCCGCCCCAGCCCCACACCGTGACGCCAAAGGGCGCGGCGCTGCTAATCACGTGCCGTCCGTTGGTGCATCCAGCGACCTCGGTGAAGTTGCCTGTGACCAGATCGACGCGGGTGTACTGGTAGTCGCCGATGTCCTGCCAGCCGCCGAGCTCGCCGCGGCAATCGAGGATGACCTCGGCAAAGGGCTCCTCGGGCGCCAGCCGACGGCGGACGACCACCAAGCTGGTCTCGGAATAGGTCGGATCGGTGAAGAACACGTAGCTGTCGAGGTACTGCTCGACGGGCACGATGTTCACCCACTCGGGATCGCCCTCGCCCTCGAGGCTCACGGGGGGACCGCCGCCCTTCATGTACTGGGCCACGTAGAACGGGTGATCGATGTCCTGGCTGCGGACCACGAAGGGGCCAGCCGCGAAGAACTCGTAGGTCTCGCCCTGGTGGAGCACGGCGGGCGCGTTGGGCGGCCGCTCGGGGACCCAGTCAAGCTGCGTGTCGTCGACCGCGCCCATCAGGCGCCAGGGCGGCGTTTCCTCGCCTTCGGCATTGGCGCGATTGCGATGGCGGACCAGCGCGTACTGGTTGCCTAAGGCTTGGACGGGCGGGATCTGCTGATGCGCGCTGTCGCAGTACTGCTTGTCGACGGGCACGTTGATGCAGGTGGAGGCCCCCCAGAGCCCGATCGGCTTGTTCGCCTGAATGGGGCTTCCGGTCAGCTCCTCGTCCTGGGTGATCTGCAGGTGCTCGCCCGCATCGAGCAGATAGGTCACGGGTTGGTTGGCGGGGGAAGGGCTCACCTGGCCGCCGCCTACCGCTCCGCCGCCTGCGCCCCCTGCGCCTCCAAAGCCATCGCTGCCCACGATGTCGACGATGGGCAGCATGGTCACCTCGGTATCGTCCTCGTGCGCCAAGAGGTTCAGCGAGGGCTGCCCGCTGAGCCCCTTTTCATAGGCGTTGACCGCGAGGTAGTTGGTGCCCCAGGCCGTGGTGGGCAACAGCAGCGTGGCCGAGGTGGTCCTGGCCGATCCGCCGCCAAAAGGCACCATCTGGTAGGCCACCACGGGCAGGGTAGTGGAGATGTGGAAGGCTTGGCCCCGTCCGGTTCCGCTGACGGCGACCTCGCGATCGGCGATGGCCGGGCCCGCTGGACAGCGCGGCATGATGCTGCTCACCTCTTGGTCCTGCGCCAAGAACAGGATGGCCACCTCGCCAGGCAAAAGGCCGACCTGGGGATCGTAGGGCGCGTAGTAGACCCCGCCGCTCTCGACCGCGCAGGGGCTGGCTGCGCCGCTGCCCGCGGAGCCGCCGCCCGCTCCGGCAAAGCCGCCGCTCGCGCCCGCGCCCGCCGAG
>CAYTYV010000191.1:0-11474 GCA_964441055.1 uncultured Polyangiaceae bacterium
GCCGCCCGCGCCGCCGCCGCCGCCGCCGCCCGCGCCCTCGCAGTACTGGCAGGGACCGTAGCCCGTGCCATCCGACGAGCAGGTCTGCACGCCCGTTAGGCCACCCGCGCAGGCGCACGCAACGCTCGCGCCTGGCGCGCACACGCGCTCGGTCGTCTCGTCGCTGGCGCAGCCAGGCGAGAGGATCAGCAGTGCTAGGAACGCACTAGCCGCCAGCGTTTTCGGGAACATGTCGATGAAGCTATGAGAGCCGCTGGGCGGGGTCAAGCAAGCCGCGGCTCACCCGGGGGCACGCGGGCCGTCGCCGCCTATGGCGCTTGCCGCGCCAGGGGCTGGTAGCCGGCCGCGCGGGTGAGCTCGGCGCCCTCGGCCGAGAAGACGAAGTCCAGCAGGGCCGCCACCCTTGCGGCGGGCGGGCTCGCCGTGACCAAGGCCAGCTCCTTTCGCACCGCGTACTCGCCCGAGGCCAGGCTCTGGGCCGACGGCGCCACCCCGCCGAGCGACAGCGCTTTGAGGGGCAGCTTCTGTGCGGTGATGGCGCCGAGATCGAACAGACCGACGGCGCCCTCGATCTCCATCAACGAGCTCTGCATGTCCATGTCGCTGTAGACAACCCGCCCGAGCCCCTTTTCGTAGGCCTGTCGGCTGGCGCGCGCAAAGCCCGGCAGCGCGCGGGCCAGAGCCAGGTGGCTGGAGTCGCCCTCTTCGCGCAGCAGCAGCACGAGCGGGCGATCGTCCGACCAGGTGGTCCGCTCGCCGCGGAAGATCGCCAAAAGCTCGGCGGCGGAAAGGCCGCCGTCGACAACGCTAGGGTGAGCGGCCACGACCACGGCCACGCGCGCGTAGGGGGCCACCAGCAGCTCGTGGCCGAGTTCGGTGCTTTCAAGCGGGCGCGAGACCAGGGCCACATCCACGGCCCCGTCGCGCAAGGCTCGGATCCCCCCGGTCGAGCCGATGCTGCGGTGGACCACCACGTCGGCGTCACCGCCCGCCGCGCCGTAGGCCTGGACCAGCAGGCGCGTCAGCGGGATGTTGCTGCCCGAGCCCGCCAGCCTCAGCGGTCCGCGTTTGCTCGGCGCGGACGGCGGGGCGGGCGGTGGCGGCGAGCCGCGAGACGCGGTGACGAACGGGGGGCGCTGTCCGAAGTGGAGCGCGCGCACGACGTAGGCGCCCACGCCGATCAAGGCCAGCACCAGCAGCGCGGCAGCGACCCACAGAGCCGTGCTTCGCCTCGACGGCTGCGCATCACGCTCGCTCGGGCGCTCGCACGGCACCGCCCCGCCTTACCATGGCCGCATCGCGGTGCCGAGCCGCTGCCCGCGCGTCCAGGGGGAAATCCCTCGTTATCGCGTAGGAGATCCCCGCCTGGACGGTCTGGGCGTGGAGGTGCGAGGATGCTGGCACGGCCCGGCCTTCCTCGAGGCTCGATCCAATCCGGGGGGCGTCAAGGCGGCTCGATGATGCCGTGGCCGCCGCAGATGGCAGACACGCATGGCTTGGGAACCCGGTAGCAGGGGCTGCGGCTCCACACAGCGCCACGGGCGAGTCCTCAGCCGTTGCTTCCGGATGCGCTGGCTCTTCGCCTTTTCCGAGCTCGGGCTGTGCGCAGCGCTCCCATCGCTTGCGGCGGCGCAGCCGTCCGAGCCACCGCCGAGCGCGCCCGAGCCGTCCGATCCGGCCGCCAGCGCGGGCGCAGAGAGCGCGCAGGACGACCGCGGCGAGGCCATCGACGTCGAGGCGCGCTCCCGACCGCGCGATTGGCTGCCAGGCTCGGGTCGACCGAGCTCGGTGGTCGACCGACGCGAGCTCGAGGAGCAGCTTCCGCGGTCAGCGCCAGATGCGCTGCGCTACGAGCCGGGCGTGTACGTGCAGCAGACCGCCCACGGGCAGGCCTCGCCCTATGTGCGGGGACGAACCGGGCAGCAGACCCTGCTGCTGTTCGACGGCATTCGGCTGAGCAACAGCACCTTCCGCCAGGGCCCCAACCAATACTTCTTCACCGTGGACACGCAGTCGGTGCACTCCATCGAGGTGGTGCGCGGAGGTGGCTCCACGCGCTATGGCTCGGACGCCATCGGCGGCGTGGTCAACGCCGTGCCCATGGAGCCGCGGGTGGATCTCGCCGAAGGCCTGCGCCTTCACCCGCGGGCGGTGCTGCGCGGCTCGACCGCGGATAGCTCCTTTGGCTTTCGCAGCCAGCTCGAGGGTCAGCTCGATCCAGATCATCGCCTGCTCGTCGGCTTTGGTGAGCGCTGGGTGGGCAGGCTCGAGTCGGCCGGACCGGTCGTGAGCCCGCACACTGGTCTGCCGCCCGAGGTCCCGGCCTTTGCCGACGACGGTCGCACCCAGCTCGGCACGGGCTTTCGCGAGATGACCGCCGACGGCCGGCTGGTCTACGGCCTGGGCAGGGGACGGCGCCTGGTGGCGGCCGCCTACCTCTATCGCCAGTTCGATGCGCCGCGCACCGACAAGTGCCCGCCGCCCTTTGCGCCGCTGTCGGAGTGTTTGACCATCGACGAGCAGTTTCGCACCCTGGCCTACCTGAGCTACCGCGGCGATCTGGGCTGGGCGGCCGAGCGCGCCCGCATCACGCTCTCCTACCAGCGGCAGCACGAGCGACGGCTGCACGATCGGCCCGCCGCGGCAGTGCAAAACGGCGCCCGCGACGACGTCGACACCATGGGATGGACGGCGCTGCTCCAGACGGCCCCCCTGCTCCTCGGCCCCGCGGTGCCGCTCGAGCTGCGCTACGGCGGCGACGTCTACCTCGATGCCATCGACGCCCACGCCTGGACCGAGTTCACCGACGTCGAAGTGGTGATCCCGGCCACGCGCGGGCGCTATCTGTCGGGCTCCCGTTACGCCCAGGGCGGTCTGTTCGCCGACGCCAAGGTCGCGCTGGGCCGCTACCTCACCGTTCGCGCGGGAGCCCGCGGGGGCGGGGCTCTGGCGCAGGCGCCCGCCGATCCCGAGTCGGGAAGCGCAGCGGTGGACCAGCTCTGGCCCATCGCGGTTGGCCACGTGGGGCTCGAGGCCCGGCCCTTTTCGTGGCTGGCGCTGCTCGTCAACGCCGACCGCTCCTTTCGCACGCCCAACCTGGACGATCTAACGGCCCGACAGCAGACCGGGCCCGGCTTCCAGTTCGAAAACCCCGAGCTCGAGCCCGAGCGAGCTATCGCGCTGGAGGCGGGTCTGCGCGTGAATACGGCCGTCTTCCAGGCCGAGATCTGGGGCTACCGATCGACCGTGCACGGTGCGATCGCGCGGGCGCTCCGCGATGAATCCGACTGCCCGCCCGCGACCCCGTCGTGCGCGGCCTCATGGACGCGCCTTCAGCTCGTCAACCTGGGCGCGCCCGCCACCGTGGACGGGGTGGAGGGATCGGCGCGCGCATTTCTGCCTGCTGGCTTCGCGCTGCGAGCCACCGCGTCCTATGCCTACGGACAGGGCCCCAACCCCCAGCCGCGCCCGGCCGATCCGGCGGAGCCTTACGACGAGCGCGTGCCGCTATCGCGCATTCCGCCGCTCAACGGCAGCGCCGAGGCCCGCTGGCAGAGCCCCATCGATCTGTACCTGGGCGCGGCCCTTCGCTGGGCGCTCGCCCAAGACCGCCTCGCTCCCACCGACATGAGCGATCCCCGAATCCCCGCGGGAGGCACCCCGGGCTTTGCCGTGCTGGATCTGCGCGCTGGCTATCGCTGGGGGCGAGAGCTGTTCGGCGCGCTCGTGTTGGAAAACCTGGCCGATGCCGCCTACCGCTACCACGGCTCCAGCATCCAGGGAGCGGGCAGGGGGCTGCGCTTTCATCTGGAAGGAGGACTGTAGGCGTGAAGCCTTCCCGAGCCACCGCGAGCGCGCTTTTCGTTGGGCTTTTCGCCTGGGGCGCGCTCGGCTGCGAGAGCGCGGATCCCGATGCCACGCCAGGGTTGGACGCGGGCCAGGGCGAGCCCGGCTGCGCCGCGGACGAGAGCATCACCAACCAGGATAACCCCGGCTGCCAGCCCGAGCCGAGCGACTACCAGCCCCGCGACCAGGGATCGGCAAACGACGACTGGCCCGCGTGCATCTCCGACGATAACGAGTACCACCCGTTTGACGAGAACATCAGCACCAACGCGCGCGTGGCGGCCTTCGAGCAGATCGCCGAGCTGCTCGGCTTCGGCCAGGGCAAGGCGCCCAGCCCAGCCGAGTTCGCCGAGGCCCGAGTGGCCTACACGCAGGAGGAAGGCCTGGACTCGCGGGTCTCGCGCCGCGAGGACGAGCACTACCCGCCCGCCCCGGAGAAATGCCGCGACCTGTCGGAGGCCGAGCAGGCCGACTACCCCGAGCGCTGCGTGGGCCCGGTGCAGATCCAGCCGCTCATCACCGAGGCCTTCGAGCAGGGCATCGACGGCGCCGAGCCCGCGCTCGACTCGGCCCGGCTGGAGGCGGCCTTTCTGTGGTTCTTCTACGTCTCCTCCTACAAAGAGGCCATGACCTGCACCGTCACGACCAAGGACTGCGACTCGTCCACGGGCTACTACGCGGGCAACCAGAGCCGCTCGCCCAGCTACGGCTTTGCCAGCTACGTCGAGCCCCGCAGCGCGCAGACGCACGAGGCCGCCTGGGACGCGCTGCTCGCGGTGCGCTGCTGGCGCGATCTGGACAACCCCGACGGCGTGGCCGAGGACACCGACATGCGCGATCAGGCGCTCGGGCAGCTCGATCGGGCGCTCGACCGCGGCCTCGCTCTCATCCTGCGCCAGCGGGTCGAGGCGCTGCCCTGCGACACGGCCTGGCAGACCGTACAGATCCTCGCCCCGGTCATCGATCGTGCCGCCACGGCGCGCGACAGCGGCATCGCCGCCGATCTTCAACAATCGCTCGAGGTGGACAGCGACCAGGAGGTCGACGTCGAGGCCGTGACCGAGATGCTCGACGAGCTCTTCCCCTGCCCGTAGCTAGAGCAGCAGGGCCGCTATGGCACCTGCTGCCACTGGAATGGAGAAGTTGTCGTTGATCCGGTTGCTGAACAGCTCCACCGCGGCGCCGCTCGCGCCCACCGCCGCAGCCACCAGCAGCGCACGCGCCAGGCCGAGCTCGGGGATGCGCCAGGCGATGAAGGCCGCGCCCAGCACCGCGGAGACGACGAAGAAGGCCAGCGTTCCGGCGAGGGATTTGTCGGCCACGATCTTCTTCTTCCCCCAGCGCTTACCGGCTAGCGAGGCAGCTGGATCGCCGAAGGCCAGGCAGAGCGCGCCGAGCTCGATAGCGTGCTTGGGCAGCAGCACTACCCCCACCATCAGACCGCCCAAGTACCAGGTGGAGGTGCACACGCTGTGGGCCTCCCGCGGTCGAGAGATGCGGGCGAACAGGCGGCCGTAGAGCCGCTCGTTCCAGCGGTGCGAGTGGCGGCGCAGGACCTCCAGGCCGATGAACAGCGCGAGCAGACCGCCGCCGATGGCGAGCGTGAGCGTTCGGCTGAGCACGAACTCGTACAGCGCAATGGCCACCACGCCCATGGCCGCGTGAAAGAGGATGCGCGCGTTGTTGCGCGGCTTGATGTGCTCGAGCTCGATGCCCTCGGGTACGGGCAGGCGAAGGCTTTGGATGTGCAGCACCAGCGCCTCGTAGTGCTCGCCCAGGGCCTGCCAGTGGTCGCGCAGATCCTGGGCCAGCGGAGGCTTCGAGCACAGATCGGCCATCATGGCCCGCAACCGGCCCGAGATCTGGTCGATGGTGGTGCCCAGCCGCTCGCCCGTTCGGGCCCGCGCGGCCGTGAACCCACAGAGCAATGCCCGCGCATGGCGCAAGAGGCGATCGCTCGTCTCCGCGCTCAGCCGCTGCGCCGAGCCCAGCGACGACTCCGAGGCCATCACGAAGCGGTACAGTCCCGAGGTGAGGTCGACGATGTTCTCCGACATGGCCAAGCTCGGCAGCCGCGCATGGGGCGAGGGGCGCGCGCAAGCGCGGCAATGGGTTGAGCGAGGCCTACCACATCATCTCACCTCGTGCCAGTTGGCAGACGAGCCGCAGCCGATGCTCGTCGCTGCTCGTCGATTGCGACCTGTAGAGCGGCCTGATAGGTTGACCTCCGTTGCGCCAAACGGGGGGAGAGATGCCCGATGGGTGACCGCAGCCGCCAGGCCGAGCCAAGCGTCGACCAGGACTTCGAGGCGTGGGCCAAGGTCAAGGCCCAGCTGCTCGGCCGCTCGAGTCGGGATACCCGGGCGATCCTCGAGGGGCTGGGGCTGGCGGATTGCTGGGCCGAGATCGATGGCCAGTGGACGCGGCGGCTGAGCGAGGAGCTGGTCCAGGGCCCCTCGGCCAGGCTGGATCGCTTCGGGCAGCTGTGCCTGGCGGAGCTGGAGCGGCGCGCGAGCTTCGACGACACCACCGTGGTGCTCGATGACCTGCCCGCCGAGCATCCGCATCTGGGCGACGGGCTGCCGCCCACCGATTTTCGCCGACAGCTGATGCAGGGCCTGGTCCGTCCACAGCGCGCGCCCGCCACCGACGGCGCCAACGTCGAGCACGAGGGGGCGGCGCACAGCCGCTTCATCGACAAGCTCGCGCCGCCCAACGCCAATCTCCAGCCGCCGACCGAGGGCCAAGCCCACACGGCGAGCAGCTTCAACGAGGAGACGCAGGCGGCACGCGCCGCTGCCAGCGCCGTGCTCGATGCGCATGGCTGGCCCGTGGAGCGATACGCGCAGCTGTGCGGCGAGCTCGAGGCCAAGCCGGCCGAGACAGAGCGCATCGGTGCCGCCTGGGGACTTCACAGCCCCGTGGCCATCGCCGCGGTACACCAGTTCTGGACCAAGAAGCTCGCGGACGACCCGTCGCTCCACGCCCGCTGGGCCGCCTTGGTCGCCCAATACCGCGAGAGCTTTCACCAGGGCCGCTGAGCCTCGCCTGTCCGTGCCGCGACGCCCCGCACGACTGAGCCCGAGACGATGACGAAGGCCAACGACAAAGACAAGAGCCCGTCGGCCCGCGCCACCAAAGAGATGCGGCTCGCCTCGCTGCTGCTCTCGGCGCTGATGCTGACCGACGACGACGATCTCGCCAAGCTGCGCAAGCAGCGCATCGGACGGCAGAGCGAGGTCGACCTGAAGCACCTGCGGCGAGTGCGCGACATTCTCGACGAGCTGCACTCGGCCATCCAGGCCGACGATGCGTCGCGCTGGCAACGGGTGCACGAGGCCCACAAGGCGCTCGTGGGCCCGCGCCCGGTCGCGGCCTTGCCGACCGACGGGACCCAGGCTCCTGTCCCGCCGCCGCCCGTTCCCGGGCCGGCTCGCGCGGTGGCCGCGCCGAAGGCCTCGGCCACGGGCTCGTCCTCTCCGTGGGGCCAGAAGCCCGCCGCGGTCGCGGCCGATCCGAGCCCGCCTCGTCCCTCGTCTCTGCAGCCTGAGCTTTCGGTGGTGGCCTACGCCGCGCTGTGCGCTGCCTCCCGGGCCCTTCCTGAGCGGGTCGCCACCATCGAGCACCGCTACGGGTTGCCGGACGAGGCCTCGCGAGCCCAGCTCGACGAGGCCTGGAGCCGCCGCCTCGCGGGCGACGAGCGGCTTGCCGAGCTCTGCGAGCTATTGCAAGCGCAGTTTTCCGACTGGCTCGAGCGCCATCCGCCGGGCTAGGTCGAGCTCTTGCCGTCCTCGAACATCACCACCTTGGGCACGGAGACAACGCCGTATTGCTGGGCGAGGCCGGGCGAGGCGTCCACGTCGACTTGACCGACTTTGAGTTGGCCGCCCAGCTTGCCCGCAATCTGCTCGAGCACGGGCGCCAGGGCTGCGTGGGCTGCCGCGGACGGTTTGGTGAAGCTGACGAGCACCCGCCCTGGGTAGCGAAGCACCTCGTCTTCGAAGTTGGACTCATCGAGAGCGTGCACGGTCGACATGATGAACTCCGGAAACCTCCGCTCGATGCTGGCTTGCCGCGGCGAGCCGCCGATCACGGTGCCAGCAGCAGCACCTTGGGTTGGCTGGGCACGATGCGCATTCCCGGACAGTTGGTGCTGTTCTGCAGCGCAACGCTGGTCATCCTGGTGGCGGGCATGCCGCCGACGAGCACGGTGAACGCCGCCGTCAGATGGCGGTCGGGCCCCATGACAGTGCCCGAGGCAACCCCCATGGCCACGCCAGCGTTGTCGCCGTTGGTGAGCGGCACGGTGGTGGCCATGTTGTGCGCTGGCGTGCACATCCACAGCACTTTGGGGTAGAAGCCCAGGGCGGTGGGGCCCAGGCCGATGTTGGGATAGGGAATGGGAACCGGCGCTGGCGCCGGAGGTACGGGGGTAAGGCAGACATCGGGAAAGCCGAGGTCCATGCCCATCATCTGCGAGTTGGCGAACATCGCTTTGCCTCAGCCGACGTGGATCTGCTCGCCGTCGACCTTGACGAGCTGCTGGGCCGTCATGATCGCGTTCTGCCCGTGAAGGCTCATGGTGCGCTTGGCCTTGTAGTCGAGGCGCTCGGCGCGCACGTGGTCGTACTGCTCGACGGTGCGGTAGCAGCGCTTGACCCGCTGGCTGATGCGTTCGGCCACGGTGTCGATGCTGCTGGCGAAAGCCTTCACCCGTTCGAGCTCGCTCTGCAGATAGCAGCCGAGGTAGCTGAGCTTTTGCAGCGCCACGCTGCCGTCGACCGCGTTGAGCTTGAAGCTGCGCGTCGCCATGTCGATCTCGCCCTCGCTCAGCAGCCCGATGCCCTTAGGCGACGCCATGGTCAGCCGACCGCGGGGCAGGCGGATGCTCAGATCGCCGCTCGCCGTGAGCTCGGCGGCTGCGCCCTCGTCGCGCTCGAGCACCGCGAGCACGTAGCATCGCCCTCGCGGCATGGTGACCACCAGGACCTCGTCGCCCTGCTCCGGCTTGCGCAAGCAGCTGGCGGCGCGCTTGGCGCGGTACTGTCCCGAGTCGGTGCGCACCATCAGTCGATCCGGCACCGCACAGGTGACGGTGCCCGCCTCTTGAACGAGCTGGGTGGGGTCGAGCTTGTGCGCGAGGTTGCTCATGGGTTCGTCCTTTGGGTCGTGGGTCGTCAGTACTTGGGAACGAAGCTTTCCGCTTCGGCGAGGTCGTCTTCGTCGCCCAACGAAGTGGAGCGGTTCGTGAAGATGGCGCCGCGCTCGGCGCTCCGGTGGAACTTGGTGCGCAGCAGCGTTGCGCCCGAGAAATCGCTGGCCGAGATGTCGGCGTGGGAGAAGTCCGCGTAGGTCAGCTCCGCCTCGGCAAATCGCGAGTCCGTGGCCTTGGCATGGTGAAAGATGCACTGCTGCATGTCCGCCCCTTCACAATCGGCGAGCTCCATCTCGCAGCGCTCGAAGATGGCTCCAAATAGATGGGCTCGGCGCAAGCTCGTGCGCAGCAGCTTGGCGTTGACGAACAGGGCGTGCTTTCCCCGGGCGCCGTCGAGCTTGGCGCCGCTCAGGTCGGCGTTGTGGAAGTTGCATCGCTCGATCGTCGCGCCCGACAGATCGCAGCCGACGAGCTTCGCCTTGGAGAACTGAGTCAGGGTCAGATCCATGCCCGCGAAGCTCTGACCCGAAAAGTCGTCCTCCAGAAAAACCGCTAGCTCGATGTGAGCGTCGGTGAAGCTCGCGCCCGACAGATCGGCCTTCATGATCACGGTCTGCTTCATGCGGGCGCCCGAAAAGTCCAGATCGGCCGAGGAAACCGCATCGACGAAGCTCGTCCGATCCAGATCGCAGCCCGCGAAGCAGGCTCGGTCCAGGTAGGGGTTGGTGAGCGCCGCGGCCACCAGCTTCGCCTGCCGGAAGTCGGCGTCGGCGCAGTCGCAATCCACCAGCTTTGCCGCGGTCAGATCGGCGCTGACCAAGCTGGCCTCCATGAGCGTGCTTTTTACCAGCGTCGCGTGGCGCAGGTTGCCGCCGTCGAGGCGGGCATCGGAGAAATTGCACTCATTGAGCACCGATTCCTGCAAGCTCGCGGCCGACAGATCGGCGCCGCGGAAGCTACACTTTTCGAAAATGCCGCCCGCGAGCGTCGCCCCCGCCAGATCCTGCTGGCCGAGGTTCTGCCCTTCGATGATCTGGCCCTGGTAGACCCTCTGCTCCAGCTCTGCCTTGTCCATGCTCGCGCCCATCCGCTCTTGCTGAGCCCCTCAGGCGCCGCTCCGCTCGACGAAGCGGATATGCTTCATATTGGCGTCCTCGAAGTCCGTGCCGCGGTTGCCCTTGATCTTGGCGAAGTCGACCCGAAATAGGTTGGCCCCGCGGAAGGTGGCTCCCTCGATATTGGCCTTCTGCAGGATCGCCTCCAATAGATCGATGCTCGTCAGATCAGCGCCCTTTAGGTTCGACCGGATCATCAGGGCCTTTTGCGCAATCGCTCGGTACAGCACGGCGTCCTCCAGATCGGCCTCGCTCAGATCGGCGCCCGACAGATCGGCGCCGGATAAATCGCAGCCCCGCAGATCCATGCCGCGCAGGTTGGCCGTCGCCAGCTTGGCCTTGCGGAAGGTGGCGCCCGCCATCGACGAGCCGTGGACCACGCGCAGGTTGGTCAAGTCCGCGCCGTCGAAGTTGGCGCCGTCGAGCCGGGTGCCGAGCATCACCGACTCGCACAGGCTGGCGCCCGAGAAGTTGCAGTCCGACAGATCGGCGAACAAGAAGATGCAGCTATGCAGCTGGCAACCGCGCAGATCCGCACCGCCGAAATCGATCCCTTTTTCATCGTCGCTTCTCTCGCTCAGGAAGCGAAGCTGGCTCGCCTTGATGTCGCGCAGATCGCAATCGGTAAGTCGCACATCGGCAAAGTCGGCCTCGTCGAGCGTGGCGCCGCCGAGCTTGGCGCCCACCAGCTCGGCCCTGGCGAACACCGTTCGGCTCAGATCCAGCCCGCCCGACAGGTCGGTACCATGCAGCTTGGCCTCGCCGAAATTGGCGCCCTCCAGCCTCGCGCCCACCAAGCTCGCGCCGCTCAGATCGCTGCGCGCGAGCACCGCGTCAGTCAAGTCGGCGCCCGCGAAGTCGACCTCGGAAAGCGTCGCCGCCTCGAGGAAGGCGCCGCGAAGATCGGCTCCTCGCAAGTCCATTCCCGACAGATCGACGCCCGTCAGATCGCGGTCAGCCAGGCTCTCCTTGGCCCCGAGGGCCCGCTCGACCTCGGTGCGGAGCCGAGCGCTCTCGGCGCCCTCGAGAGCGCGCGCGGCCGGGAAGTGCTGCGCGAACTTGCGGTAGGCGGCCTTGAGCCGCTGCTCGGTCTCGGCGAGCTTGTGCTTGAGCTCCGGATCGCGGATTTTGGCCTCGGCCTCTTCGATGGGCACCCCGGCCCTTCGCCCGAGCTCGACTTGGGCAGCGATCTTCTCGAGCTCCTGCTCGGCATCGAACTTGGGCGGACCGCCCTGCTCGGCCGCTCGCCGTTCGAGCAGCGCATCGAAGTCCATGCCCTGCGCTTCGCACATCGCGCGTGCCTCGGCGACGAGCTCCTGCTGTTTTTGATCGGCCTCGGCGCGGGCCTCGGCCGCGCG
>CAYTYV010000192.1:0-11435 GCA_964441055.1 uncultured Polyangiaceae bacterium
CCTATGTCGATAAAACAAACTGGCGCCCATGTTCCTGGTTGCACACGAAGCGCTGGCGGGCACGCCGTCCGCCTCGCCGAGGGTGCACGGAGGGCAGGAGCTCGGGGCCACCGCAATGGGCGATCCGCTCGGGCGGGCCGCGATTGACGACTGGCTCGGGCAGGCCGACATGGCTGTGCGCTTCCACCACTGGACGGATTGTGTGCGCTATGTCGATGGCTCGATCCCCACCTCGGGCGACGGCCTCGACTGGGACAGCGCCTTTCGGACGGTGCAAGAGGGCATCGACGCAGCTCACCAAGCAGCGCAGGACGACCCAGGGCTCGGCCAATGCGAGGTGTGGGTGGCCCAGGAGACGTACTACGTCTACGTGGGCTCCTCGGAAGACACGGTGCTGCTGAAGCCTGGCGCAGCCGTCTACGGCGGCTTCGTCGGCGACGAGACCGAGCGCGGAGAGCGCGACTGGGACAGCAACCTCACCGTACTCGACGGCCACGCCGAGCCTGGAGGCGGCGACCGGGTCTATCATGTGGTCACGGGCAGCGACGAGGCCGTGCTCGACGGCTTCACGGTGACGGGCGGACTGGCCTACGGGTACGGCCCCCGCAGTAACGAGGCCGGGATGTTCAACGATGGCGCTTCGCCAACGGTGAGCAACTGCACCTTCTCCGGCAATTCCGCGGGCCTAAACGGCGGCGGAATGGCCAACTACCATAGCTCGCCGACGGTGACGAGCTGCACGTTCTCCGACAATTATGCGGACACAGGCGGCGGGATGCAAAACAGCCACAGCTCACCGACGGTGACGAGCTGTGTGTTCTCTGGCAATTACCGTTGCGGGATGCACAACTACGAAAGCTCGCCGACGGTGACGAGCTGCACGTTCTCCGACAATTCCGCGGAAAAGGGCGGTGGGGTGTACAACTACTGGTATACCTCGCCGACGGTGAGGAATTGCACCTTTAGCCGCAATACCGCGAGCTTGGAAGGCGGCGGGATGTACAACGGCGAGTTCAGCTCCCCCGCCGTGACGAACTGCATCCTCTGGGCGGACACGGGAAGCGAAATATACTATGACTCCCATTCGTCGCCGCTTGTCACCTTCAGCAATGTCCAGAGCGGCCACCCAGGCACGGGCAACATCGATGCCGACCCGCTGTTTGTGGACCCGGAGGGCGGCGACTTCCACATCGGCGCGGGCTCGCCCTGCATCGACGCGGCCCGTGGCGACGCAGCGCCCGAGCATGACATGGATGGCTATCCGCGCGTCGACGACCCGGACAGCCCTAACACTGGCGTGGGCCCGCCATGGGCCGACATGGGCGCGTACGAGTATCCACTGATTCCCACAGTCGACATCGCCACCAACCAGTCGATGTACTACCCAGGCGATCCCTTCGTGCTGGAGCTTCACACCACCAACCCGGGCCCGCCCTTGGAGGTTGCCCGCTTCGTGGTCCTCGATGTGGGCAATGGCCAGGACTACTGGTACTGGCCGAGCTGGGTGCGGTTTCCGCCCGACATCGACTATGAGGAGGCGACCTTGCCTAGCGGCTTCGACGAGCTCGAGAGCATCCTCGATTTCGACTGGCCCGCAGATGCGGGCGGGGGCTCGAGCATGGTCTTCTGGGCCGCCCTGATGAGCCCCGACCTCGCAGAGATCCTTGCCATCGACTCCTGCGCGTTCGGCTTCAGCGAAGGACAAGAACCGATCGGGCAGTCGCTCCCGCCTCAGTGGCTCGGTTCGGACTGGCAACAATCTGGCTTTGCCCAGCACCACTCGCTCGGTCCGTTCTCGGCGTGGTTCGAGCCGTCTGAAGGCGACCCTGCTTTCGGTCCGCAGCGGTGAGCCCTGGGCTCGCGCCAGCGCCCCACCCACGCCCCTTTCTCCTGGCAGCTCGGCGGGGCTCTCCCCTCTTGTGCCTCGACAGTGCCGCGAGGGGTGGTTAGAGGTTCAGCCATGTTGCAGGTTGGTGCCACCACCCCCGAGTTCTCGCTGCCAGACCAAACCGGCAAGGAGCAGACCTTTGGCGATCTGGTCGGCCGCAAAGGGCTGGTGCTGTACTTCTATCCCCGCGACAACACCTCGGGCTGTACGGCCGAAGCCCTCGAGTTCACCGCGCAGCTGACGGCGTTTCGCCGTCGGGGCTACAACGTCGTTGGGGTGTCCAAGGACTCGGTCAAATCGCACGCGGGCTTTGCTGCCAAGCACCAGCTACGCCTCACCTTGTTGAGCGATCCAGATCGCGAGCTCATCGAGCCCATGGGCGCCTGGGGGGAGAAGAAATCGTACGGCAAGACCACCAAGGGCATCATCCGCTGCACCTTCGTGGTGGGGGCGGATGGTCGCGTTGCCGCGGTCTACCCCAAGGTCAAGGCCAAGGGGCACGCCGAAGCGGTGCTCGCCGATCTGAAGGCCTTGGGCTGAGCTGTCAGCGCGACCTACCCATGCGACTGCGACGAGGGGACTTCGGTGAACAACTCGGGCTAGACTTGACTCGTGACTCATTTTGAGTCATTTATGAGTCGTGAACCAGCTCACCATTCGGGGGTTTGATCCCGAGCTCGACCGGCGGGTCAGGGAGCTCGCTCGACAGGAGGGCATCAGCCTGAACAAGGCCGTGCTCAAGCTGCTGCGAAAGGGTGCCGGGTTGCGCGAGCCCGAGGGGGCCTCGAATCGTATCGGCAGCGAGCTGGACGACCTTATCGGCACCTGGACCCACCGTCAGGCCGACGAGGTCCTCGACGCCGTGCAGGCCTTCGAGGCGGTCGACGAGGAGCTGTGGCGTTGAAGATACTGCTCGACACCAACGCCTATGTGGCTCTCAAACGCGGGGATGCGTCGATGGCGCGGCTGGTGCGACGAAGCGAGCACATTTACTTTTCGGCCATCGTCGCAGGGGAGCTGCTGCACGGCTTCCGTGGGGGATCCCGATACCGCCAGAACCGCGACGAGCTCGAGGCATTTCTAGAAAGGGCGCCCGTGACTCTGCTGAACGTCGGCTGGACCACCGCCGACCGATTCGCACGCGTGGCGTTAGGCCTGCGCCGACGGGGCACTCCGATCCCGACCAACGATATCTGGATCGCTGCTCACGCCATGGAGTCTGGAGCCGAGCTGGTGTCCTATGACCACCACTTCGACGCCATCGAAGGGCTCGCCTGGCGCCACCCAGCCGAGTAGGTCGACTGGCGCCCAACCGCGGGCGGGCTCACAACGCCCCAGCGTTCGCCCGGACAGCTCAGCTCGGCCCCGCCTTGCCGCTGCTCAACCGCAGCTCGGGCAGAGCAGCGCGGCTTCGTCCACGCACTGCCCATCCCATTGCACGTTGCAGCAGAAGGCGTCGAAGTCGCACACCAGCGAGGCGCAGCTCGAGCAGCTCGCCTCTAGCGCCACGCCAGGCTCGCATTCGCTATGCGCGCAGGCGACCGGCTCGCTCGGGCACTCGTCGTCGCACCATTGGCCAGCCTCGTCCACGCAAACCTCGTCCCACGCCGTCTCGCAGCAATAGGCGTCCTTTTCGCACACGGTGGCGGCACAGCTCGAGCAGCCCGCATCGAGCGCCGCGCCAGGCTCGCACTCGCTATGCGCGCAGCTCGGCGGATCGGGCTCGGGCGGCGAGTCGACACAGCCGCCGCACAGCTCAGCAGCTTCGCCCACGCAGATGCTGTCCCAGGCGGTCTCGCAGCAGTAGGCGTCTTGCTCGCACACGGTCCTGACGCACTCGTCGCAGCCCGGCTTGAGCTTTTCGCCCTGCTCGCACACGCTGTGGCCGCAGGGCGCGCAGGCGAGCTCGATGCACGCGCCGCCCAGCGGTGCGCAGATCCCGCAAGAGGCATTGCAGCAGAACTCGCCCACCTCGCACACGCCCTGGCCGCAGGGCTCGCCCTCGGTCGGCGCCACGCCTGCCAAGGAATAGAACTCGCTGGCCACCAGCCGAGTCCCTTCCCCACCAGGCCCCGTGATGGTCTCGTGGGTGCCCGCCACCAGGATGCCGCCCGCGTACACGGCCGCCATGGCTTGCTCGACGGCCTCGGGCGAAGCCCCGGTCTGGCCCAGGTCCAGCCCGTGCAGGGGCTGGCCCTCGAGGGCGTTGAGCTCGACCTCGTTGAGGTCGGGGCAGGGCCAGGTGATGCACACGATGCCGCTATGGCTCACCCGGTAAAAGGTGCTCGCGGGCTTGGTATGGGCCTGCGGCAGCCATCCCTCGGTGGCCACCAGCACGGCCGCCTCGCCGTGCTGGCTCACCAGCTTCTGGAAGCGACCGCGTACCAGCGCCTGCCCTGCGTCCGCGGCTTCGCTCAGCTCGGCTAGCACGGCGTTGTCCAGCCCGAGCAGCGCGAGGTCGATGTCGGCCACGTAGCAATCCTCGGCCACGGTACCGTCCAGGCACGAGGTCTGCGTCGCGTTGACGGCTTGGACGAACACGCCACCGCACAAAGGGTAGATGCAGTCGCGCTCGTCCGGCCGGGTCACCCGGTAGTACAAATCGCCGACCGCGTCGCGGGTAGCGGGTGGGGCCTCGCGGTCGACCTCGGTGGCGGCGGGCTCGCCGCGCGAGCTCTCATCGCCAACGGTCAAGCAGGATGCCGCTGCAAAAAGCGCAAGCGCGCCAACACAAGCAAAGGGGGTTCTCATGGCAGCCTCGTCTCGAGTGCAAAGCAGTATTCGGTTGCCCGGCCTGGCCGCACGCAACGGCGTCCCAAGCCAGCTGGGTGCGCACATGTAGACCATTTGCCCACAATGTGCACGTGGTTTCGGAACCCGATCGCATCGGCGACGTGGCTCTGCTTTCCCGAGCGCGGCTAGAGAAGATAACCCATCGTGATCATTGACTTGAGCGCCGCGATGAGTAATTCGGAGCTCAGCAGGAGCAACTCGTGAGGCGCATCGACGGCAACGTCTTCTCCCATATCCGATTTACCGAGACCATCTATCCCGACGAGCCAGACCTGGAGGAGGAGCTCGAGACGCAGACGGTCGAGCGGCCCGAGTGGTGCTCTGTGCCCAAGGTGCGCGCCAGCGGGGGCTACACCGTGCGCTCCTTTCGCGCCCTGGTCTCGCTGGTGGCCGAGCTGGGCTACCGGAATCGGCGCTACAACCTGCTCTTTCGCGGCCAGCAGCAAGACTACCTGGACCGAAACGGCCGCTCCGCCATCTACCCTTCCATCTTCCGACCGAAGCCCGGCCAGAAGCACCTGCGCAAGACGGCCATCGCGGAGCGCTTCGATGCGCTCACCAAAGCCATCGCCCTGCTCCGCAAGGAGAAGAGCGCCTTGGGCGCGGGCTGGCCCGGCCTGTACCTGCATCGGGAGTACCAGATGGCGCTGCTGCAGCACTACGGCGTGCGCAAGACGCCGCTGACCGACGCCACCCACTCGCTGCGCGTGGCCACCAGCTTTGCGCTTCCGGACCGGACGGCGACCGAGGGCTTCGTTCTGGTCCTCGGCATGCCTCACCCGAGCGGCAGCATCTCGCACTTCGTCGATGACGACATCGTGCTGGTCAAGCTGCAGAACGTGTGCCCGCCGAGCGCGCTGCGGCCGCACTACCAGGAGGGCTACCTGCTCGGCCGACTCTCGCTGACGTGCTCGAAAGAGCGCGGCGACAACGCCGCCTATCGCCTGATCGCCAAGTATCACCTGAAAAACGAGGACGGCAGCTTCTGGGACGACGACTTCCGTCCCATACCGCCAACCGCGCTCTACCCGGCCGACGACCCCTTCGAGCAGAAGATGCTCGATCTGCTGGGACCGGACCAGGTGCCGTAGCCGACGCCCAAGCGGGCGGATGCCACCCCGCGCGCCTCCGGAAACAGCGCGCGGGACGATGATGCGCGCTACGTCGACTCGAGGATCAGCGCCACGCCCTGGCCGCCGCCGATGCACATGGTCACCAGGCCGTACTTTCCCTTGGTACGCCGTAGCGCATAGGCGCAGGTCAGGGTGAGCAAGGCACCCGTGGCACCCAGCGGATGGCCGAGGGCGATGGCGCCGCCCATGGGGTTGACCTTGTCCGGGTCGATGCCCATCTCCTGGAAGTCGCGCACGCAGGCCAGCGACTGCGGGGCAAAGGCCTCGTTGAGCTCGACGTGGGCCAGCTGGTCACCCTTGATGCCCGCCTTTTCCAAGGCGATGCGCGAGGCCGGAACCGGGCCCCAGCCCATGATGTGGGGATCGCAGCCAGCCACTCCCATGCCGATGATGCGCCCGAGGGGCTTGCAGCCGTGCTCGGCCGCATCCGTCTCCTTGCCGATCACCATGGCGGCGCCGCCGTCGACCACCGCGCTGGCATTGCCCGCGGTGATGATCCCACCCGGCTCGAAGGCCGCGGGCAGGCGGGCCATCTTCTGCATGCTGATGGTGTCGAAGATGTGGGTATCGTGCTGGACGGCGACCGGCTCGCTGGCGCCGTCCTCCTTGACCACCACAGGCTCGATCTCCTCGTCGAACCAGCCCTCGTCCCGCGCCTTCTTGGCCAGGATGTTGGAGCGGTAGCCGAACTCGTCGGCCTCATTGCGGGTGATCTTGTAGCGCCGACCCAGCTCCTCGGCGGTGTTGGCCATGGCCATGTTCGCAGCCGGGTCGTAGAGCGACATGAGCAGCGCGTCCTGCAGGTGCGAGCCGGGCGGCAGGCCGCGGACATCCAGCGGACCGTACTTCTGTACGGCCGTCCCCACCGCGCGGCCGCGCCAGTTGTACAGGCAGAAGGGGTACTGCATGCTCTCGCCGCCGCCGACCACGACGAAGGGACGCGCCTTGTCGTGGCGCAGCCCCGCCGTGATGAGCTCGGCGCCCACGGCCACGGCCTCGGCGCCGCTGCCGCAGATGCGCGCCACGGTGAGCGCGGGCACGTCGTCGCCGAGGCCGCCGCGCCAGCGCATGCCCTGGGCGCCGTAGATGGAGTCGCGATGGCTGTGGGCGGCCATGCCCATGATCACGTGGCCGACCAGGCCCTTGTCCACCTTGGTGTGCGCGAGGGTCTCGCCGATGGCGATGCCGCCGAGCTGAGTGGTGGAAAAGCGCGAGAAAAGGCCGGGCTTCTTGTTGGCCACCAGGATGTCCGCGCGGGGCGTACGGCGGCCGCCGTCCAGAATGACGATGGAGGTGTCCTTGGTCATGGTGTCCTTCCTCTGCTGCTATTCGTGCAGGAACGCCGCCGGAACCCGCGGTCCGTTGATGATGAAGTTCTTCATGCCGATGTCGTAGTCCACGGTCCCGCGGCAGCGGGCAAAGCCCTTGGCCTCGACCTTCTGCCCCTCGGCGAGCGGCTTGCTCAGCCCCTCGCGCAGCACGTCGACCAGGATCTCGTCGACCATGACCGAGTGCGCGCCGATGTCCACGTTGGGCAGCGGCTTGGGCGTGGGGAAGGGCTCGACGCTGACCGGCGCCACTTTGGCCTTACCGGCCAGATGCTGGCGGACAAGGTCCTTGGCCGCGGCGAGCACGTCGTCGACGGGCTCTCCCGTGGCCCAGCCCCAGGCGCAGGCCTGCTTGGCGCGCACGGCACGACCGGTACGCAGTAGATCCATGCCGCGCTCGAGCCCGATGAGCCGGGGCAGCCGCTGGGTGCCGCCAAAGCCGGGAATGATGCCCAGGTTCACCTCGGGCTGGCCCATCATCAAAGCGGGCCCCACCACCCGGGCGTGGCAGGCCATGGAGATCTCGGCGCCGCCGCCCAGCACGGGACCGTTGAGCGCCGCCACCAGCGGCTTTTTCAGCGCAGCCATCTGGTTGAGCAGCCCCTGGCCGCGGTGGCACTTGGCCTCGGCCTGCTCGGCGTTCTGCAGCACGGCCAGCTCCTGGATGTCGGCGCCCGCCAGCGCGCCGTCAAAGCCCGTGAACACCACGCCCTTGACCGCGGGATCGGCCTCGAGCTTGGCGAACACCTGCTTGAGCTCGTCGAGCACCTGGTCGGAAAGCGCGTTCAAGACCTCGGGGCGACAGACCGTCACCACGGCGAGCTCGTCATCCCGCTCCACCACCACGGTGGCGTAGAACTTGCGGAGCTTCTTGTCGGCGATGCTCTTGGGCACCTCAAAGCCCGGGTACGCTGCGGCAAAGCGGGTGCAAAGATCGTGGACTGCGTCCACGCCGTACTCCTCGGCGAGCTCGAGCAGCCCCTTGCGGAAGCCCAGGGCCATGCGGCTCAGCCAGTTGAAGGCCCCGGGCTGGCAGACGTCATTGTCCACCACGTAGTAGGCGCGGGCGAACAGCACCGCCAGGATGCGATCCAGCACCTTGGCCTTGAGGGCCTCGTCGTACGAGGGGTCGCCCGGGTTCTTGCGGTCCAGCCAGGGTTTATTGCCCTGCTCCTTCAAGATGGCGGGCGGCTCGAACCACGGCGTGCCCGTAGATGCCTTCTGCATCAGCACCTGGCACTTGTGGATCAGCAGGTTGCCCGCGGTCAGGTCCATCACATTGAAGGGGCCGCCGCCGCCGATGGCGTCGTTGACGATCTTGTCGACCTGCTCGGGCCGCGCCACGCCCTCGGCCACGATACGCGCGGCCTCGGCGCAGTAGTTGCAGAAGATGTCGTCGGCCGCGAAGCACTCGACGTCCGCCGTCAGGATGGGCACCTTGCCCAGCATCTTGAGGGTGTCGCTCATCTTGGCGCTGAGCGCTGGATCGTTCGAAGGCACGATCTCGATGGGCAGCGAGCGCCACGCTGGGAAGAAGGGATGGTTGACGAAGCACCGGTCGGGATGCTTGGCCTTGGCCGCGATCTGCGCCCGCGGAATGCCCGAGGTGGCGAAGCCGATCAGGCAGTCGGGCCGCACCACGGCCTCGAGCTTTTCCAGGATGGCCTGCTTGAGCGACAGGTCCTCGGTGGCCGCCTCGAGCACGTAGTCGCAGTCGGCGAGATCACCGAGCTCCATGGTGGGCACGAGCCCCGCTTCCACGGCCTGGGCGACCTTGGGCGCGATCTTGCCGCGGCTCAGGCCCTTTTTGACGTAGCCCATGATGCGGGCGGTGCCGCCATCCAGCGCCTCCTGCTTGATGTCGTGCAAGTAGACCTTGCCGCCGCCCGCTTTGGCGAGCGCCGAGATGAACCCGTAGGCCAGGTCCGGCCCGATGGCCCCAGAACCAATCACGCCAATGATCACGGCCAATCCTCCTTGTTCAGCTTGGGCGGACGGCACCGCAGTGGCGGCACTCATCCGTGGCCTCGCCCAGCCCGAAGCCGCCGCTCGGGCGTCTCGGCAAGGCGGTGAGAACTTGGTCCCTCGGCGGCCGAGCGCTGCCTCCGAAGGGGCTGCATCATCACACGTCCTTTCCAAAACTCAAGGACAAACGTGACGGTTCCGCAGCCGGCCCGAGCTGCGCTATCCTCGCGGAGTCGCCATGAAGCTCACGGTCTACGGCACCCGGGGCTCCTACCCTATCTCGCGGCGGGATAACGTGCGCTACGGCGGCAACTCGACCTGCCTGTACATCACCACGCGGGCCGGTGACGAGCTCGTCATGGACGGCGGCTCGGGCATCGTGAACCTAGGCCACGACATGCTCGGGCGCGAGTTCGGCCGCGGACGGGGACGGGCCACCCTGCTGGTGGGGCACACCCACTGGGACCACATCATGGGCTACCCCTTCTTTCGGCCGTTCTACGTCGAGGGCAACGAGCTCACCCTCGCCTCGGCCGGCCAGACCGGTCTGAGCCTGCAGGACGTCCTCTCGGACCAGCACCATGACCTGCACTTCGCCATGCCCTTCAGCGAGCTCCGCGCCAACATCCACTACCGCGACTTCGTTGTGGGCGAGCGGCTCGAGCTGGGCGAGGTCCGCGTGCGCACCTTTCAGCTCAACCATCCGGGGGTGACCGTGGCCTATCGGATCGAGGCCGACGGGGCCTCGCTGGTCATCGTCACCGACACCGCACGCGTCGAGGCGGTGCGGCTCGGCGACGACATGGGGGGGCCCGAGCCCGACCCGACCTTCAGCCGCCAGTACACCGACGACCTCAGCGCCTTTGCCGAGCGAGCCGACGTGCTGGTGCACGACTCGCACTTTCTCGAGCACGAGATCCGCGGCAAGGAGCACTGGGGCCACTGTACGGGCGAGGATGCGCTGACGCTGGCGCGACGCGCCCAGGTCGGCCGGCTGATGCTCTTCCACCACGCCCCCGAGCACTCGGACGCGGAGGTGGACGCCAAGCTCCAGGCCATCCGGGACCTGGCGCGCGACGAGCCGTTGGAGGTCACCGCCGCCACGGAGGGACAGACCATCGAGATCGGCGGGAGCGCGCCATGAGACTGACCTTCTGGGGTACGCGCGGGGCCATTACCACCCCAGGGCCCGACAAGGTGCACCACGGCGCCAACACCGCTTGCGTGACCGTTTCGAGCGGCGGAGGGCGGCTCATCCTCGACGCTGGCCTCGGCATCGTGGCGCTGGGCGAGCGGCTGATGGCCGAGCGGCGCGGCAGCGAGCGGCTTCGGCTTCGCCTGCTGCTCAGCCACCTGCATTGGGACCACCTGATCGGGCTGCCCTTTTTCGCGCCGATGTTCGCCCGGAGCACCGAGCTCGACGTCTATGGCCGCGCCGCCGATGAGCTCAAGGGCGCGGTCGAGCGGCTGTTCACCTCGACCTACTCCCCCATCAAGGGGGCCGAGAACCTGGGCGCGAGCTTGCGCTACCACGGCCTCGGCGCGGCGGCCGTGGAGCTCGGCCCGTTCCGCGTGACCACCTGTCCCTTGCAGCACCCGAGCGGCGCGCTGGCCTTCCGCATCGAGGCCGAGGGCAAGGCGGTCGTCTACGCCACCGACCACGAAGCGGGCGATCCAGCAACCGACCGCGGCCTGGTCACATTCGCCCGCGGCGCCGACGTGCTGATCCACGATGCGCTCTGGGCCGAGGAGCGCCCAGGGGACGAGGCCAACGTTGGCCACAGCTCCGCCGCTGACGCCGTTCGTTGCGGCCTGGCGGCAGAGGTGGGCACCGTGGTGCTGTTCCACCATCACCATCGCCACAGCGACCGCACGCTGAGCGCGGCTGGCCAGCGCGCGCGCGCCTTGGCGGCCGGAAAGCTCGACGTCCGGGTCGCCCGCGACGGCATGCTGCTCGAGCTGCGGGACTAACGGGGAACCGATGCGCTACGACGAAGGGGACGTAATCGACGACCGCTACGAGATCGTGGGAAAGATCGGCGAGGGCGGCCACGGCGTCGTCTACCGCGCCAAGGACATGGACCTCGACAGCGACGTCGCCATCAAGGTGCTCCACTCCGACATCGTCGGACAAGACCCCGGCTTCAAGACCCGCATGCAACGCGAAGCGCGGGCCATGGGGCAGCTGGCCGGAACCAGCGCCGTGCAGGTCTTGGCCTTCAACCGCACGCCCGATGGCAGCCTGTACTTGGTGATGGAGTACCTGAGGGGCTGCGATCTGGCCACCTACCTGCACCAATACGAAAAGGATGGCCAGCACCCGCCCAA